>PEAB01000013.1 GCA_002753395.1 Nitrospirae bacterium MYbinv3
TCACTGAAAACACATATAACCTATTGATATCTAAGCAATCTATTGTAAGATCATTACGAAAAAAACATTTTATACCCACAGCAAAACTGTTGTAAAAAGCCATTCGGCAAATTCATTGAGAATTGCTGGGGGTGAGGGGAGGGTGTTAAGTTTACTGTCGCCACTACTTGTGCAGGTCTAACCAAAGTATTTATTTACTAATGTAAAGCATTCATGTATTATAGATTTAAGATTGTTATTATACGTATACAAGTAGAGAAAAGATGATGAGGGATTGATATAAAAAGACAGGAGTATATACCTTCCTCCAAGGGGGAACATCTTTGAGCGTTAAAGGACGCAGGATTGGATGTCATGCAAGGGGAAGCAGGAGAAGCAGCGGTGGAGAATCGCTGCGATAAAGAAGACGAATTTAATTGTATTGGTGTTTTGTCATGTAAGTTGTCACATGAGATAAATAATTATTTGACAAACGCTATCTTAGCTGTACAGATTATGAATTTAAAGATAGGGCATTTGGCCAACGACCCTATCGTCTTGCAAAATATAAATGCCATCGAAAAGAGTTTAGATCTTGCCTCTCATGCAGCAAGCCAACTTTTGACTATTAACAAACTGACTAAGGCAGGCTTTGAACGTATAGATGTAAATGCGCTTTTAAAAAGCGTTATAAGGGATTTGGCTGGCGTGTTGAAAGATATAGAGGTTTATTATGAGTTGTCTGACATCCCTGATGTGAAAGCCCACTGTTTGGCTTTAAAAAGAATCCTTATAAATCTACTTATAAACTCCATCGAATCTATGCCGGAGGGCAAGGGCAGGATCACCTTATCAACCAGCTTGTTGGGCGATAAAGTAGAGATAGGCGTCCACGATACGGGTTGTGGTATTGCTAAAGAGGACATACCAAAGGTGTTTGACCCTTTTTACTCAACAAAGAATAAGACGGTTAGGTTGGGACTGGGGCTTGCCGTTGTCCACGAGTTAATCAAACAGCACGATGGCAACGTAGAACTTAAAAGTAAACCAAACAAAGGTACAAGGGTTACAATAACCTTGCCTGTTGCTAATATCCGATGAAAAAATTGCTTATTGTAGACGATAACGCCGACATAAGGCGCCAAGTTGTTGATATACTACATGGAGCCGGTTATTACGTCGAGGATGCAGCTAATGCTAAAGAGGCCATTGACAAGACCATCCTCAATAGCTATGACGTCGTGCTGCTGGATGCAATAATGCCAGGCATGAAAGGTATTGAAGCTATCAAAGAGATAAAACAGTTAAGACCAAAGACAAAGATTGTTATTATTACCGCCTTTGCAACAATTGAAAATGCCATAGATTCCATCAAACGGGGGGCTGTAGACTATCTGCCAAAACCCTTTAAAATAGAAGAACTCCTCAATACCGTAAAACGTGAGTTGCAAGAGAGCATCTTTGAGACCCAGCTTGAAACAGGCAATATGGACTTCGTTCTCAACACCATATCAAATCCGATCAGGCGTAAGTTGATAAAACTCATAAACCAGAAATCAATGCGTTTTATGGAATTAAATAGTGAACTTGCCCTGGTTGACCATACAAGGCTGGTGTTCCACCTTAAACAGCTTAAAAAATCCGGCATTATCACACAGAACAACCAAAGGGCATACGTTATTACAGATAAAGGGATTAGGGTCTATAGGAGCATGATGATACTAGAAACCTACCTAATAACTAACTCCTAACCTCCCACCATAAAAGAATAAACTAAAAACGTATCTTTTTTATATTTCATGGTAACTATGCTTTTACGCTTTCTGGATTCCTGCTTACCCCTGTTCAAGCCAGGGGCAGGCTGTGGAATGACATATTTGGAAAACGCTCATTACTGTCATTCCCACGAAAGTGGGAATCCATAGTCTTGAAACCATGAACATTTTTACCTGACTGCCGTCTCCGTTGCACCTAATAAGGATCGGTGCATTGGGTCTTATACCAAGATAAGTCAGGTTTGCAAAAATCTTGTCATTCCCGCGTAAGCGGGAATCCACTCCGTAATCCCGTTAAGACGCATAGATTCCTGCTTTCGCAGGAATGACATTTTCATGTTATTGGATGTCAAGGTCAAAATCTTTTTGCAAACTCCATTTAGTTTAGTATAGTTAGCGGATTGGGGCTTTTTTTATTTACTAACAGCTTTTAATGGTGGAGGCGGCGGGAGTCGAACCCGCGTCCGAGAGCACTACTTCCAAGCGTCTACATGCTTATCCTGTCCTTTTTTCTATCTCGGGCCCTTTAAACCATACAGGCAAGTCCTCGAGGACCCAATCCTCTTTTTTCTCGTACAAGGTGCAGAGGCATCCACCCCATACCAGCCTGCTTTATGACGCTAACTCCCGACCACAGACACCTTCAGGAGCAGCGTGCCGCATTTTTTTACGCGGCGAGTGCTAGTTCGTTGTTGGCTTTTGTAAAAGTCTCCGTCCTTTTAACGTGCTGACGGAACTCACGGCATGCAACCTGAACCTCATAACCCCCGTCGAAACCGTACGCCCCCATTTATTGTTTCATTGCGCGTTGGATCTCGCGCTTAGCATCTCGCTCCTTTATAGCTTCGCGTTTTTCATATTGTCTCTTACCCTTACACAACCCTACTGCAACCTTTATAAACTGCCCCTTGGTGTATATCTTTAGGGGTATCAACGTGTACCCCTTTTGGGCAGTCTTGCCTACTAACTTTTTAAGCTCCTTTTTGTTTAGAAGGAGCTTTCTACTCCTAAGTGGCTCATGGTTGTTGATATTCCCATGACTGTAAGAACTTACGTGACAGTTTAGCAAAAAAGGTTCATTTTCCTTTATTAACACATAACTATCTTTCAGGTGAACCCGCTTCTGCCGTATGGCCTTTACCTCAGTCCCTTTCAGGCAGATGCCAGCCTCATAAGACTCTTCCACAAAATAATCGTACAGCGCCTTTCTGTTATCAGCATATATCTGGTTCATACTATAATATACCACGAACAAGTATTCTTTGTAAATATCTTAATGGGCGCAGGGCAATCGCATTTAAAAACTTGACGCATTGTTCGTTGACCTTAGGGATTGTCAGAACAAGGATTAAACGGATGGAAGGATTTGCAGGATATATATTCATAGCCTTGATACATTTTATTCGTTTTGTTACCTAAATCCTGTCAATCCCTTAATCCGTTAAATCATGGTTCAGACAGTTTTTTCAAATGCGATTGCCCTGCATGGCGGGTGCATAAGAAAGTCGTGGGAAATTATGTCATTCCTGCGAAAGCAGGAATCTATTAGCTTGTGGATTGCCATGTCGAGCTCGGCAATGACAGGACGACCCATAAGTTTCTTATGCACCCGGTCAAAGGGGACGAGTTCCCTTTTTTTCATGCCTCGTATTATAATACGTTGTAAAAACTAAGGTGTATGTTGATAAAGAAAACACACAAGTTTCTAAAATACAAGTTTAACGGCGTTCCCATTGTCATGGCGCTTTTAAGTGTCCTTGTTGTGATGTATCCAGAGCTGTGTTATCCACAAAACGGTCAGGATGAAGACATTGAGGTGGTGGACATATCAAAGGATGTCATTACTATCACGGAAGGACTTAACATAGCCACGCAGAGCAGCCGTATAATCAACATCGCCTCTCATAACGTCGACATTGCTGACACAGAGTCAGAACTGGCAATGGCTGCCTTGCGTCCCTCCGTGGATGCTAACATTGGCCATACCTCCTTGTACAACCAACCTGGCGCCTTATTTAATAACAACAAGGTCAACACGGCCAATAAAAACTCGCTATTTTTTGGCATCACCGTCAAACACATCATCTACGACTTCGGTGTCAACAGCTACAGATATAACGAGTCTTTAGTGGCCATTGACAAGACCAAACTCGATGTTCATAGAGTAAAAAATATCATCGCCTTAAACTATCTCTTAGCTTGCTATGAGCTGCTTGAGACGGATAGGCTCATCTACGTTGCCTTAAGAGAGGTTGAGCAGCTTAAGGCACACAGAGATGTGACCCAGACCCTCTTCAATGAGGGCGTGATTACAAGAAACGATTTCCTTGCAGCAAACGTAAAATTGGCAGATGCAAATCAACGCCTCCTGAGTCTCAAAAACCTCAGAACCCTCAACGCTTCAAGGATCAACTACTTCCTCACCAGACCACTTATGGGTGAGGTGACACTTGTGGATAACTTGCCTCAACCACCGGTGCTTGCTGGGCTTGAGGTATACTGGAAACTCGCTCAGTCACAGAGGATGGAGGTCAAGATGGCAGATAAGCAAATAGAGATTCTACAGATTGAATCAAAGATGAAGATGGCCACCTACTATCCTAAGTTCTTCATTCAGGGCGGTTTTAACTACACCGAGAACAGATACCTGGTACATGAAGGCAACTGGTCAGTTGCCATTGGCGCCGATCTAAATATATTTAACGGTGGCGCTACAAAATCCGAGGTCTCTAAGATAAAGCACAAGATAGCACAACAATCAGAGGAACGTAAGAAAATCATAGATGACATAAAACTTGAGGTAGAAAAGAGCTACCTCGATACAAAAACCGCCTTAGAAAAGCTCAAGGTCACACAGGCAGCCATTGCCCAGGGACATGAAAACCTCAGGATCAATAAGGCTCGCTACGAAGAAGGACAAGGCACAGCTACCGACATCCTTGACGCCATTGCCCTATTGGCCCAAGCTGAGTCAAACTATTACAGGGCGCTCTTTGAACTCAAACGCTCCTACGCTACCCTCTTATATGCAACGGCAACAGACGTTGTCCTGGAGTATAAACGATAAGATGAGGATGTAGATGGAAATAAACGGTACAACAATGATTGATAAACCTAGTAATAAGGAGTCTCATAAAAAAAGGAATGCAATAGCTGTAGTCTTCATCCTTGCCGTAATAGGAACTGTGACCACGTACATGTATTATTCCTACAACGCCAAATATGTGAAGACAGACGATGCCTTTGTAGATGGCGCAATACACACAGTTGCCTCAAAAATACCCGGTACGGTAACGGAGGTTGTCGTCAAAGATAACGAGTTCGTTAAGAAGGGGCAGCCACTTGTTGTCCTTGACGCCGTGGATTACGACGTGAAGGAACAAGAGGCCAGGGCAGGGTATGAGGCCGAACGGGCAAAACTCAATGAGGTAGAAGCAAAGATCGAGACGGCAAAGCGGCAGCTGCTGGAGATGAATGAGCGGCTAAAGAGTGCGCAGGCCAACCTCAATGCACACCACGCAGACCTTGAACAATCTGAAAAGGACATCAGACGGGCAGAGAATCTGTATAAAAAAGAGGCCATATCAAAAGAGCGCTATGAAAAGACGCTCACTACACGCGACGTCAAGGCTGCCGAGATGGAAGCTGCTCTTAAACAGGTCAGCCTAAGCGAACAGACCATTGAGACCCAAAAAGCGATCATACGTCAGGTTGAGACGTCTAAGGTTACACAGGAGCTGCTCATTAAGCAAAAAGAGGCCACTCTGGCTCAGGTACAATTAAACGTGGATTACACAAAGGTCTATGCCCCTGCTGACGGCTACGTAAATAAGAAGTCTGTGGAGATGGGCAATCGGATACAGGCTGGTCAACCCCTTATGGCCATTGTCCCACTGGGAGACGTGTGGGTTGTGGCTAACTTCAAAGAGACACAGCTCAGTAAGATTAAGCCAGGTCAGAGTGTCTCGATCAAGGTCGACGCCTACCCTGGCAAGGTTTTTAGCGGTAAGATCGACAGCATCATGGCAGGTACGGGGGCGGTCTTTTCACTCTTCCCGCCGGAGAACGCTACCGGCCACTACGTAAAGATAGTCCAACGCATATCCGTAAAAATCCTTCTGGATAAAGGCTCAGACGCGGTTCATACCCTCAGAGTCGGTATGTCTGTCGTCCCCACCGTCATGGTACAATAACCCTCTCTAAGTACATGGACATAAGTATTTATACATATTTAGGATTGAGTATTATGGGGTCAAGGGGACTGGTCCCCTTGTGGGTGGGTCTAAGGGAGGGCAAAGCCCTCACTTCTTTCCCTTTTCTTTTATATAATAATTATGAGCAGGTACTTAACACAAACTTACAACAGTGAGCCACTACCGATTCCATGCGTTATTTGTTGAGTGCATTATTTAGGACATCTACAGAGGTAGCCCTTCTTATCAGTTCTTTGAATTGCTCTAATTTTTCTATATCTCCTATGTTTCTAACATCATCCATAAGCTCAAACCCTTTCTCTCCATACTTGATCTCAAGTAACACCTCTATTCCTTCAACTAACCCCTTGAGTCTTCCCCTACGCTCCCCCTCAATCAATCCCTTACGCTCTCCCTGTTCAAACGAGTACTCTCTCGCCCCCCGATCATCCTGTAATCTCATCAGCCAATAATCATAAACTTCAAGCTCTTCCTTGCTCCACTGCACCTTATTCGCAATGTCATACGCCTCTCTTATCTCCATAAAGTCAGCACTCTTGGGTATCATATTCAAAGAACTGGCATTTTTTATAAAATGTATCCACTTATCTACGACACTCTCTAACTCATCCTCCTGTTTGTTAAACTTTTGCAGCTCTATAAAATTAAACTCAAGCTCCTTCAATTCCTGCTTTAACGTATCCGTATTGAGTATAAGATGCCTTGTCAAATAACCATCTCCCTCAAATATGTTAAAGTCCAATACCCCTATATATATCACCTGATTTAACTTGGGGTAGCTCTCTCCTATATCTAACTGTGCAACGTAGGCCTTGCTCGTATAATACACGACACGTTTCTCAAATCCCTTTTGCTGCTGTATCTGTATCTCAACTATGAATGTGACATTTCGCTTATCTGTTGCATGTATATCTAATACCGACTCTTTTAACCCCAATATCCTTGGTACCTGAAATGGATTTAATAGCGTTATACTGTCTATCGCTCTATCACCTCTGAGGTCCAAGACCGCATTTAAAAAGGATATCAGTATCTCCTTCTTATTCTCATTGCCAAAAACCCGCTTAAACGCTATATCACTTCTTACATCTACAAACTGCATAATTTATTCTAACATAATCTTAAGAGAAAACAACACGTTACCTCCAGCCTCAATTTCCCTTGACAATATCTTTGTCCTTATGTCAGAGTTACGAGCCGTAAGTGTAATTTGTTAAAGAGGTAAGAAGTTGAATAAGTGGGTTGTTGCTGTAAGTGTTATGCTCCCGACGTTGATCGAGATAATAGACACCTCGGTGGTTAATGTGTCGCTTGAGCACATACGGGGCAGCTTATCGGCGGGAATTGATGAGGCCACGTGGGCAATCACGGCATATCTCGTCTCAAATGCCATTATAATCCCGCTAACGGGGTGGTTGAGCAGGATGTTAGGCAGGAAGCTCTATCTGATACTGTCGATAACCGTTTTTACGGTGAGTTCGTTCTTGTGCGGTTCTGCTTGGAACCTGCAGAGCCTGATTGTCTTCAGGATCATACAGGGCATAGGAGGGGGAGCACTTCAACCGCTATCTCAGGCCATTTTGCTTGAGGCATTCCCTCACAGCCAGCATGGTATGGCGATGGCGCTCTTTGGAGTAGGTGTCATGTTTGGCCCTATCATCGGACCGTTACTTGGCGGGTGGATTACGGATAACTGGGCATGGCAGTGGATATTCTTTATAAACATCCCTATTGGCGTATTATCTATCGTCATGTGTATGATAGTTATTACTGACCCGCCTTACATGAAAAGGGCAAAGATGAGTATTGATTATTGGGGGTTGGCTCTGCTTGTTGTAGGGCTTGCATCGATGCAGATAGTGTTGGAGAAGGGGCAGATGGAGGACTGGTTTGCATCTAATTATATATTCTGGTTGTCGGTGGTCTCGGTGTCTTCCATAATCATGTTTATAGTGGTGGAGTCTTTTACAGAGATGCCTATAGTGAATTTAAATACGTTTAAGAACCTGTCTTTTACAACGGGGAATGTTGTTATGTTTTTTGCCTTTCTTAACCTTTTTGCAAGCATCGTCCTGCTGCCTATATATTTACAGGGCATAATGGGTTACACGGCAACGATTGCCGGTAAGGTGCTTGGTCTTGGAGGTATTGCAACGCTCTTGACCATGCCTGTTGTGGGAATGTTGGTCAACAAGGTCAATCCTAAGTGGCTTATGGCCTCTGGCATATTGATAGCCGCTGGTTCAACATATCTTATATCGCAGCTAAACCTGTATGTCGATTACAAGACGGTGTTTATCCCTCGTGTGTTGTTGGGGGTAGGGATGGGGCTGTTGTTTATCCCGCTTACGACGTTAACGATGTCAGGCATTAAGAGGGAGGAGATGGGAAACGCAACGGGTATATACAATCTGTTAAGAAATATAGGCGGCAGTGTTGGCGTGGCATTTGTCATGACGATGGTATCCAGACATTCACAGACGCATCAGTTTCAGCTTACCGAGCACCTGACCCCGTTTGATAGAAACTACCAGATGGCCTCCACTTACATAGCTAAAACGTTACAGTATCAGGGATACGGTGAGCATGTCTCCAATTATGCGGCTAATGGGATTATCTATAGCCAAACCATTAGGCAGGCGACAGTACTTGCATTTAACGATGCCGCCTATTTTATATTTGTGGTGATGTTGTGTGTCCTGCCTTTAGTGTTTTTTATGAAACGTGGTAAGGCGCCCACACAACCAGGACTGCACTAACGATTGCTCTTGACCGTGAGGATGAAGCTCAGGCCTCCTATAAATAGCAGAGTTAGGGATAGTATGGCAGGTCTCTGGCTTTTGAAGTGTGCCGATATTAAACCGAAAAGCAGGGGGCCAATTATTGCTGAGGTCTTACCAATCATGGCATAAAGGCCGAAAAACTCCGACTCCCTGCCAGCGGGGATGAAGCCGGTAAAGTATGTCCTGGATGCAGCCTGTATAGTACCAAGCCCTAGACCAGCAGCAGCACACAAGAGGAAAAACGCTGGCTGGGTTTTGATAAAGTACGCAACTATCGTTATACAGCACCAGTGAACGAGGGATATGATGATCACCTTCTTGCCTCCCCACACATCTATCGGACGGGCCATCAGCACTGCCCCAACTATAGCCGTTATCTGTACAATCAGGAATAGATATATGAGGCTGGTGCTCTGTACATTCAGGGTTGTAGCGGCATAGATGCTTGAAAACGCAATAACCGTGTTTGTGCCATCGGCGTAGAAAAAATAGGCAAGCATAAACTTCTTAAGCTCTCTCATCTGCCACAGTTCCATAGCATTGTTTTTAAGCTGAGTCAGGTTTTTTGAGATTGAACCTGTAAACTCGATGAGTTTCTTATCCGCTGGCAGATATACAAATGAAGGCAGCGAAAATACCACAAAAAAGCTGGCAGTTACTAACCATAGTGGTCTCAGTGCCTCTGCCTTAACAAATGGCCAGGCAACACCAAGGGAACACAACGACCCTAAATATCCAAGCGCAAAACCCCACGCCGAGACCCTCCCATGATATTCCCTCCTTGCTATGTCGCTAAGATAGGAGTTGTAAAACACCATAGCGCCTTCAAACCCAATATTGGCTACCACAATAATAAGGAAGGCATAAAACATATCACCAGGCTTAACGAAATATAAAGATGCTATCGCCCCTACAGACATCAATGTAGACGCTATTAAAAACCTCTTTCGCAGTCCCCCATAGTCTGCAATTGCACCGATAAAAGGCGCCGTAATAGCCACCAATGCCATGCTCAGTGATATAACCCGTCCCCACCACAGGTCGCCCTCTCCGCTAGTGTTGCCAACCACCACATTTACGAAATAGACAGGAAAAACTACTGTTATTATGATCGCCCGATAACTAGAACTTGCAAAATCATAAAGACACCAACTCAATATCTCTGACTTCTTCATTGTACTAATTAATCATATCTGTCTACAGTATGTCAAAAAGGTATTTGTAATTTTGGGGGTTTGGTCGGGTGTATAAGAAATTAATGCTAACAAAGATATATTTTAACGGGGTCAAGGGGACGAATTCCCTTGTGGGTGGGTCTAGGGAGGGCAAAGCCCTTTCTATTGTTTTTACATCTTCACAGCCTTAAGTCAACAGCATTAGGTCTGAGTGGAGAGCCTCCCCTTCTTTGAAAAAAACACGACTTTCTTATGCACCCGTTTGGTCTGAGCACTTGACCAATCTGTTGGTGAAATTATATCTTTAATACACGATGAACATAGAACAGAAGAAGTTGTGGTCGGGCAGGTTTACCTCTGGTATGGCTGTTAGCGTGGAGGGTTTTACCGAATCCATATCGTTTGACAGCCGGCTCTGGCCCTACGATATCGAGGGGTCAAAGGCACACGTAATGATGTTGGATAAACAGGGCATCATAACTCACTCCGAGGCTCAGGCTATAATAGCGGGGCTTGAGGTGATAGCTAATGAGATACGCGACGCAATATTTCCCTTTAAACAGGAACTTGAGGACATCCACATGAACATAGAGGCAGCCCTGATAGAGAAGATCGGCGATGCCGGCAGAAAGGTACACACCGCCCGTTCGAGAAACGATCAGGTAGCGCTTGACCTCAGACTCTACCTGAGGGCAGAAACGGCTGAGGTAATCAAACTAATTGATATCTTCAAAAATACACTAATAGAAATCTCTGAAAAGCATGTAGACACAATCATACCCGGATATACGCACATGCAAAGGGCACAACCGGTTTCCCTGGCACATCACTTAATGGCTTACGCCCAGATGTTGGAAAGAGACATGGAGAGGTTTCAGGACGCCTTAAAACGGATCGAATCGCTGCCCCTGGGCGCCTGCGCACTTGCAGGTACCACGTTAGACATAGACAGGGCATACGTGGCTGCCCTCTTAGGCTTTAAGCGCATCTCTGACAACTCTATGGACGCTGTCTCAGACAGAGACTTTGTGATTGAATTTATCTCCAACGCCTCCATTGTTATGATGCACCTAAGCAGAATGGCTGAGGAGATCGTCCTATGGTCTACCGTGGAATTTGGCTTCATTGAGATAGCCGATGCCTTTACAACCGGTTCAAGCATTATGCCTCAGAAAAAAAACCCCGACGTGGCAGAGCTTATCAGGGGAAAGACCGCAAGGGTCTACGGCTCGCTCGTAAGCATCCTGACGTTGATGAAGGCGCTTCCACTTACCTATAACAGAGACATGCAGGAAGATAAGATAGCGCTCTTTGATGCTGTAGATACGGTCAAGGCATGTCTTGAGATAATAAACGAGATGATACAGAATACTGAGTATAAAAAGATTCGTATGTATGAGACCGCAGGCGGGGGGTTTTCCCTTGCCACTGACCTTGCCGAGTACCTTGTCAAAAAAGGGGTACCCTTTAGGAGCGCCCACGAGATCACCGGTAAGGTGGTCAGATACTGCATTGATAACAAGAAAGGGCTGGATGAGCTGACGTTGGTTGAGTTTCAGGGATTTTCTGAGCTGATAGATAGTGATATCTACAGCGCCCTGACGCTTGAAAACTCCATCGGTAACAAGAAGTCTCATGGGGGTACATCGCCTCAAGAGATTAGCAGTCAGATAGAGAGATTGAAGGGACGTTAAACGCTGTTTTTATGATGCACAGGATATTACAATCTGTTTTGATTCTTATACTTTGTATCTTTTTATTTTCGTGTGGCAAAAAAGGTCCTCCAACGTTAAAACACACTGACAAGAGCGAAAAGACAAGGGGGGGCAGCGTTGACAACTCAGAAGATAGTAATCGGGATTGACCCTGGCAGCGCGGTGTGTGGTTATGGAGTGATTGAAAAAAGAGGACATGATTTACATTACTTAACCTCTGGCGATATCAAGATGTCAAAAGGAAAACCCCTTTTTCTGAGGTTAAGGCAGTTGTTTGAGGGGCTTAGGGGGGTTATAAGAGACGTAAAGCCTGATGAGGCTGTTATAGAGAAGATATTTTATGCAAGGGGTAAGTTAGCGGCACTCAATCTTGGACATGCCAGAGGAGTTGCCATGTTGGCTGCCGCTGTGGAGGATGTACCGGTAGCTGAATACAGCGCCTTAGAGATTAAAAAGGCAGTGGTAGGTTATGGCCTGGCCAGTAAGACTCAGGTGATAAAAATGACCATGATGATCTTAAACATACGTAACGAACTTACCGCAGACAGTGCAGATGCCCTTGCCCTTGCCATATGCCATCTAAACAGATTGGAACCCGCAAAATACATTCAAGCATCACTCTCTTGATGGGAGTGGTAATGCTGTTTAAGCATTATGTATAATTTTAAGCAACTACGCTTGACATTTACAGGGTCAAGGGGACTGGTCCCCTTGTGGGTGGGTTTGAGGGAGGGCAAAGCCCTCCCTATCTTTCATCTTCACAGCCCTAAGTCAACTGCATTCGGGGTTAATGGAAGGTATCTCTCTTGCAGCTAACTTCAATCAAGGTTAAAACCCTGCTGGATAAATTTTATGCAGAGTTTGATTTTGCAAGGGGCGTTTCAAACGACCCCATAGAGTTCCCTCATCGGTACGAAGCACCATTGGACATTGAGGTTGCGGCGTTTATAGCTTCCTCGTTTGCTTATGGCAGGGTGGAGTTGTTTAAGCCAGTAATAGGCTCGATCCTGTCTAAGATGGGGCAGAGCCCGTCTGCATTCCTTTACGACTTTGACGTTGAGAGGCAGCGAAATAGTTTTGAAGCCATCTCTTACAGGTTCAATAAGGGCAAGGATGTTTGTGCGTTTTTGTACGTCATACATAGAGTGTTGCAGCAGAAAGGGTCTCTAAAAGCTGCTTTTTTAGAGCGTTATAATGGAGATGTATACGAAATGCTTGGTAATTTCGTTCAATACGCTTGTGAGATTGATACCATCGCCGTTTATGGAGATAATATTCATCACATCGGGTTATTGCAGCTTTTCCCGTCGCCGTTTAAAGGGAGTGCATGTAAGCGTCTTAATATGTTTTTGCGGTGGATGGTGAGGGATAAAGACATAGACTTTGGGCTGTGGAAGGAGCTGCCTAAGAGCGGCCTCATTATCCCCTTGGATACGCACATAGGCAGGGTAGGTAGATGCCTTGGGTTAACAACCAGAAAGTCCAACGATTGGAAAACGGCCAAGGAGATCACAGTCCACCTAAAAGAGTTTGACCCCGACGATCCTATAAAGTACGACTTTGCCCTGTGTCACCACGGCATCTCTGGCTCATGCAGCCCTGCGCAGTGTGGCGGTTGTGAACTCAACGCTGTGAGGGAAAGTAATAAAGGGGGAGGCTCTGCCTCCCCTCAGACCCTACCGCAAGGGGACTCGTCCCCTTGACCCCGTAAATAATCTTATTTCCACTATTTTTCTTTGCATCCCTTACCTCTTGAAAACTTGTCAGTAGCTCAGAAAAGTTGTTAAAATATGGCAGTAATGAAAAGTAAGGAAAGTGAGTTTAGTAAACCATCTTGGATTGTACAATATCCTGAGCTGGTTTTTGTCATTTTAGCAAGTGGATTTGGCGTCCTCTTTATACTATTAGTACCACCCTTTCAGGCCCCGGATGAATATGCGCATTTTTACAGGGCTTATCAGATTTCCGAGGGACGGATGGTTGCAGAAATACAGGAGGATTATATTGGAGGATATCTACCTGAGAGCTTACTTGCTACGGCATTAGGCGTCACTAAGGGTGTTCCTTATCCTTTTGCAATTGGTGTCTCCATAGATACTAATTATAATATAGACAAAAAACTAACATTAAGCGACTATACACCTATACTTAAATTGCCTGTCAATAGTCAAAAAAGGGTATTTTTAGCTTTTCCAAATACAGCATCCTACAGTCCTGTTCCGTATTTACCACACCAATTAGGATTTATGATCGGACGATTGTTTAACCTTTCACCGATTTTGCAGTTTTATATCGCTAGAGCGTTTAATTTGTTTGTATGGATAGGTCTAATGTTTTTTTCTATCAAGGCTATACCAATTTTGAAGTATGTGTTTTTATTATTGGCTCTGACCCCCATGTCTTTATTTATAGCATCCACCCTTTCTGCAGATACTTTTACTAATGCTATTGCTTATCTCATCATCTCTGTGTTTATTCGCTTTGCCTACGATAACAACAGAGAGATAAGGATGAAGGACATTTTTATCCTTTTTGTATTATCTACCCTCCTGTCTCTTTCAAAGCAGGGTTATTACTTGCTTTTGTTTTTATTCTTTTTGATCCCATCTATTAGATTTAGTTTTATAGCGGATAACAAATATAGACTCTTAAAATACTTGATAGTTTTTCTTGCTCTAATAATAATTAATTTATCATTAATAATGTTATGGTCATCTATAGTGAGAGATATTGTGATGTTGCCGCAAAGTTATTCCCCTAACATGTCAGCACATGATCAGTTGAGTTTGATTCTCTCTCATCCATTAACTTATTGCAGAACAATATTAAATACTTTCATAAGGCGTCATTTCTATTTAGATCAATTAATCGGAGTTTTGGGATGGTTAGATACACGTATGCCAACATTTATCTTATACTCGTATTTTATTGTGCTTGTAACTACCTCTTTTATTGAGAAAGATAAACACTGCGTTATATCAAAGTTCAAAAAGGTTCTGATATTTAGCATTATGATTTTAACCATACTTTTAATCAACACATTAGCTTATCTATTATGGACTCCGGTTGGGTCTGAATCTATAGATGGGATACAAGGGAGATACTTTATTCCCATATTTCCTCTTGCTATGCTGCTGTTGTATAACGCTAAGATAGCTAATCAATGTATAAATATAAAAGGCATCGTATTTGACAAGCACTTAAAGGTCATTGAATATATTAGAAATAACAATATAGTTTTTCATTTATCAGTTGTCTCATACAGCGTATTTACTTTGAGTCTTACCTTGTCTATATTGTTTCGGAGATATTGGGTTTAGTCTTACATGTTTTTCGTATTTGATTTGGCAATGTCATATTCCATGTGGTTGCCATAAAAGTGTCTGAACCACGATTTAACGGATTAATGGATTACCATGATTAATTAAAATCTTTTTCGTATCTTCTTATATTTCATAGTAATACTAAGTTGCATCCAAAAAAGTTGAACTTAAATGGGGTTAAGGGGACTGGTCCCCTTGCAGAGGGGTCTGAGGGGAGACAGAGTCTCCCCTTCTATACTAATACTGGTATAAACCCAACTTGGTATAACCATGCTTTTACGCTTTCTGGATTCCTGTTTACACAGGAATGACATCTTTGGAAAACGGCCATTACTGTAAATTCCCACGAAAGTGGGAATTTACAGTCTTGAAACCTTGCTACTATTTTTCATGTAAATCCTTTAATCTGTGTAATCATAGTTCAGACAATACCTGATAGGCATTTAATTAATTTGAAATCTAAAATAGGTATATGTTACACTAAGCGCTCTAATGAATACTAAGAGCTATGAATGTTGCATTATAGGGGCCGGTCCTGCTGGCTTAGCCGTTGCGGTTGAGTTAACAAGACACGGCGTAAACGATATCATCATTATAGACAAGAATCAGAAGGCTGGAGGTCTCTCTAGGACCGAGATCTATGATGATGTGAGATTTGATATTGGGCCGCACAGGTTTTTTACCAAAAACCATGAGGTCAACACCCTCTGGCATGACACCCTTGGAAATGACTTCAGGGCGGTAGACCGGATAACGCGTATACTCTATAAAGACCGTTTCTTCAACTATCCCATAAAGGCGATGGACGTATTAACAAAGTTAGGTTTTGTAGAGTCAACAATGGCTTTGGTGTCCTTTGCCGCTGCAAAGGTTAGTGGCAGCAGTAATGCAAAATTAGAGACGTTTGAAGACTGGATAACACAGAAGTTTGGACGAAAGCTCTATGAGACGTTCTTTAAGACATATACAGAAAAGGTCTGGGGTATCCCATGCAGCCAGATAAGCGCACAGTGGGCGGCTCAACGTATAAAGGGGCTTGACGTCATTGCGATCATTAAAAAGGCTCTGTTTTCACAGTCTTCTCAATCGCCAAAGACACTGGTGGAGCAGTTTGATTACCCTTTGCTTGGCGCCGGTCAGATGTACGAGGCCATGTGTGAAAACGTCGTCAAAAGCGGCGTTGACGTGTCTATGGATACTAGGGTTGTTTCATTTAACCGCCATGAAAACGTAATAGACTCAATAGACGTCATCTATGGCGATGGCCAGAGGAGTAAGATTTCAGCCAGACATTTTTTTAATTCCGCCGCCCTTACACATTTTTTCAAACTTCTACAACCCAAACAAGACGATCTCAACGATAGAGAGGTAGATGCCCTGTACTATCGAGACCACATAACTGTAAACATCCTTGCCGATGCCACCAGCCTCTTCCCTGACCAATGGATCTATATACATAACCCCGACGTACAAGTGGCGCGGATTGCCAACTACAACAACTTCTCACCCAAAATGGTCAGAGACAAGAACAAGACAGCCCTGAGCGTGGAGTACTTTGTGTTTCAGCACGAGGATCTCTGGAAACAGAACGATGACTCTATAAAGGAACTGGCTATTGATGAGCTGCAATACCTAGCCCTGGTAAAAAAAGAGCAGATAGTAAACTCCTGGGTTGTCCGTGAGACCGAGGCCTATCCCACATACTATATAAATTTTCAAGAGCCTTACGACGTTATAAAGAGACACACAGACCGATACGTGAACTTTTCACCCGTTGGCAGGGGTGGCTTATATAAGTACAACAATCAGGATCACTCTATCTTAAGCGGAATTCTGGCAGCACGCAATTACCTCAAACTGCCTGGCTCACCATACCGCATCTGGGACATCAACATAGACGCCCAATACCATGAGGATGCCAATAGAAAAGATTAATGGTATCTTCAGCAATTCTCAATGAAAAAAATAATCAGCTTTAGATGAGCTTTTTCAAATAATAGCTGTATATGTTATAATTAAGCATGAGACAAGCGATTATACTTATTTTAGCAACAGCAGGGATCATAATAGCAGCCGCCATGCCCACACAGGCAAGGGACATCCCCTTTACGCAGGAAGACAGGGATAGGATTATAAGACTTGAAGAAGGGCAAAAGGCCATAAACCAACGGATAGATGATATGAATAAAAGATTCGAGGATATGAATAGAAGATTCGAAGATACGAATAGAAGATTAGACGATATGAATAGAAGATTAGACGATATGAATAAAAGATTAGACCAGATGATGACACTGATACTTTGGGGCTTTGGAATCCTCTTTGGTGGTATGGGGCTTTTATTGGGGTTTGTATTATGGGACAGACGTACAGCCCTTGCCCCTGCCATACGAAAAACCAAAGAGGTCGATGAACAAGCGCAATTGCTTGTAAAAGCCATTAAGGAAGTGGCTGAAAAAAACCAGGACGTAAAAGAAGCCCTTAAACACGCAGGGCTGATGTAATAACAGTCTGAACAAGGTTTAAACGGAAATGACAGATAATAGCAGCCCCTCCCTTAGCCCTGGGAATTAAGGGAGGGGTGTTACGAATATCCTCCCATCAAAGTCAATGGCAAGATGGGAATCTTGACATATCAGTGTGTGGGATGAACATGGCCGATATGTATTCGTCCATATAGCCTCCTACCACGGAGAGTTCAACATAAGTCATCTTGGATGCTATATCCTCCAATTCCTTTCTCAGGTCGTCGGACATGAGGGCCAGGTAAGAGCCTATAATGGATGTGTTTCCTAAGAAGACGTACCTGTCTTGTGCAAGGTCTGGAAGCATCCCAAGCATGATGGCCTTGGGGATGTTGAGGGAATTGCCAAAGCCGCCGGCTATGTACACCTTATCCAACGCCTCCAAGGGCATCCCAACCTCGTTAAGCAGAAGCGATATGCCAGCATAGATAGCGGCCTTTGCCCTGATGAGGTTTTCAATATCCACCTGAGTAAGAACGATATCTCTGTGCAGTACATTGTCTGTGTGTAAAACGAACTCCATCCCCTCCTGGCCCTCCCTGATGCGAGTGGATCTGCTGGGTACAAAAGAGCCCTTTTGGTTTATAATGCCGGTATTGTACATCTCAACGATTGCATCTATCATACCAGAGCCGCAGATGCCCACAGGGGTTGCTCCGTCTATGACGCCTAGCGTTAGCTCCATAGAGTTGGGGTCGATCTTGACCGACTCTATAGCCCCTGGCGTGGCCCTCATGCCGTGCTTTATGCCGCTGCCTTCAAAGCACGGACCGGCTGAACAGGCTGCCGTCATTATCCACTCGTTGCTGCCGATAGCCACCTCGGCGTTTGTGCCGATGTCCATAAACAACGACAACTCAGGGTTTTTGTACAGCTTCGAGGCCAATATACCCGATACAATGTCGCCTCCGACGTAGCTGGCAACAGAGGGAGTCGTGTAAACCGGAGATTGCGGATTAATGGAGAGCTTTGCCGTCTGCGCCTTCCAGGTTGGATAAACGTTTACGGTTGGTATGTAGGGGTCTTCTCGTATGGAGGCGGGATTTAGCCCCCAGAAGATCTGAGTCATAGTGGTGTTGGCTGAGATCGCAGCGCCGTCTATTTCGCAGCTTGATAATGCGTGTTTGTCCATAAATGAGCTTATGATCGTGTTTATATCGCCAACGACGGCGTCTCTGAGGTCGTCAAGGCCTCCTCCCTCGGTAGCGTGGACTATCCTTGTTATGACGTCATCGCCATATCTGGTCTGGGAATTATATGTTGACCCGATGTCCAACACCTCGCCTGTTGTGATGTCAACTAGGTATACAACCACGGTGGTAGTGCCGATGTCGATGGCCAGGCCGAACCTGCGTTTACACTTATCGGTCAGCAGCAGCGATAATGCCTCGGCAGAGGTATCATCGTAGATGGTGTAGGACAGTGAGACGTGCCAGTTGCCTTCTCTTAACACATCGTGGAGGGTAGAGACAAGCTCATATGAGACTCCGCTTAACTTCATGGATGCCTCATTGGTTGCCCTTTTCAACCTCTCAAGGTCACTGATATTATCATGTATTGAGGGCGGCGGTAATTGAAGTGCCAGACGTTTTACTAAAGGGTTTAAGGTCACACCGTATGAGGTTAGATAGGCCGCAGGGTCTTTAAAGGCAGCGATAGCGATCCTTCCGCCAAGGACGAGTCTTGACTCCTTGGGTATCTCAATCGTCAATGGGGTCAACGGCGTGGTCTGACAGGCCAAGACAATACCGCTGTCTTTCTCCTCTTTCTGTAAACGGCCATACCCCTTGGCATCGAATTGACCATCTAATACCCTGACCTTGCATTTACCGCAGCTTCCCTTGCCTCCGCATGGCGCTGTAATGTAGACACCGTTTCTCTTTAATGCACTATAGATGTTCTCGTTTTCGTATACGTGGAGAGTTCTATCTCCGGCTATTTGTATTTCTATCGTCATATTACCACCTCATTGACCAAGATTATTATATCAAGCCCTTCTTTCTAACTCTTGTTGTCCTGTCCATCAAATAGTTTTTATTGCCTTTTGAGTTAACTCCGCAGCCTATTGTACAAACCCAATCTGCCATCCATTCAATGCTTGTCATTCCCGCGTAAGCGGGAATCCACTCTTCCGAACAACAAAGGGTGGATAGATTCCTGCGTAAGCAGGAATCCAGAAAGTGCAAAACTATAAGTAGTCTTACTAATGTCCTGCCCTATAAATCTCTTGAAAGCTTAGGCATATGAAAGAACTTCTTCTATTACCATGTGATAGATAGACCTTTAAAACGTTAACACAGAAATATTATAACAGATTCTTATGGGTAAATTGCCCTCCCACCTTCTCTGTCTCCCCTCGTTCAGCTTGGTTCTTTTAGGTGGAAGATTTTTTTCATATCGATCCTTTCACCGGGGGTGCTCATAAAGACGAGGGTATCGCTGGGGTTGATTACCTGGTGCTCCGATGGATTATATACCCACGCCCCGCTTCTTGTCTTTACCGCAAGTAACATGCAGGTTGGAAAACGTTTAAGGTGAAGGGCTGAGATAGGCTTGGGGTCAACATCGTCGGGGATGACGACCTCCTCTATGCGCAGGTTCCTTTCCTTATCCCTTAACATAGTATCCAGAAAGGACACCACTGTGGGGCGAAACATCTCTGAGGCCATCCTCAGACCACCTATATAGTTAGGCGAGACAACCACATCTGCTCCAGCCTTCTTCATCTTGTTTACATTTTTTATCTCCTTGCACCGTGTTACAACCTTTATATCAGGATTGAGTTGTTTTGCGCTCAAGGTAACTACCAGGTTGAGATTATCTTCACCGGCTGCAGCAAAAAGCCCCTTTGCCCGTTCAATACCGGCGCTCAACAAGATGTCATTATCGGAGGCATCCCCCTCAATAAATGGTAAGGCATGAAACATCTCCAATGCCCTTTCTATCCTCCTCTTCTCTATCTCTACAACGATACAAGGCCGAGACGTTGCATATAGCTCATGCACTATGTAAAAGCCATCCCCCTCAAGCCCACATACTATGTAATGATTAGAAAATGTCTTGATCTTATTCTCCATGCGCTTCCTCCAAAAGGCCTCTTTAAGTTCCCCGCCAACTACAAAGGCAGTAAAGTTCGACAACAGATATGTCAATACTCCTATGCCAAAGAACGCAACAAACATCGTAAACACCCTGCCCTCAGGACTGTATGTCATGTCTATTATCTCGCCATAACCTATGGTAGAGATGGTTATGAACGTCATGTAAAAACAGTCAAGCATCGAATATTGACTACCACCTATCAAACGATAACCGGTGGTTCCAGATACCAGGATAACCGACAAAATGATCACTCCGCCAAAAAATCGCCGATAAAAACCAGAGATTCTCTCGTCTTTCATTACAAAAGCCCTCACCTACAAAAGTATATCTAATCTACAGCTATAGCTAAACCACCTGCCCATGGTCTCCTCCTGCCAGGGGTTTATAAGCACCAGCAGGGCTTCGGCATGAGTGACGCCACTACCGAGGGTCAAGGCACGCAGCCTGTTTAATGACGTTATAAATCCATAGTAATCGGTCGTCTTGAGTTGAGACTCGTAAGCCTTGATAGCCTTCTGTTTTACATTTAGTGTGCCAGTGATGTTTACAAGCGCATTTGGTCTAAGCGGTACCGTTACCTCATAAAAGACGACCATGACGCCATAAAGCCTCTGAAGTTCGAGCGCCAAGGCTGCGGCGGCCCTATGATCGGGGTGAAGCTCAATTGGTGATGGACTGTAGATGGCGTCAAATAACGGTTTACCATCCGGGGCTATTATATCCTTAAGCCGCTTAAGACAATCATCCTGGCAATCGTAGAGCTCCCTGTCCGGATACCTAAGAAACAGATGTGGCAGCCCCGTACTTAGGTGCATTTCTGCGCTGAGTATTGAGAGCGCACTCTGAGCCTCTCCCTCTCTAAAGAGGGCGTACTGGGTAAAATGCGGGACTGTGTTGCCGTTGTAGACATGCTGACTGGCTAACGGATGGGTTGGTTCTGCCTTGTCGCCACTTGTGAGAAAGACAACGCTTACACGCCTGCCAGCTTCCAACAACGCCCTCAACGAACCCCCAACACCAAGCGTTTCGTCATCGGGATGCGGCGCTAAGACAAGTACGTTGTCCCCCGGCGGCATGACATGATAAAAGGGTATTATGTCAGGTTCATTCAATAACTGATTCTTTGACATACTCTAGCTCATCCTCAAAGTGCAGCGTATCTGCTTCTCTTATATTATCAAGCAATTCGTCGTATGTTGCACCTTGAGTGAAGATATCATCATTTGTCCCTCTGGCACACCAGTATTCACCGTCAAAATATGTTTCCATCTTTACAATCATAAGTTTTACCCCTAATATAGAGCCTTTGGGGCTATAATGTCTACTATCTTTCCAATACCTATCCATTAATATCTTTTTTTGTAATCGTTCAGCTATCCAAGCGACTTCGGCCCAGCATTTACGGGGTCAAGGGGACTGGTCCCCTTGCGAAGGGGTCTGAGGGGAGGCTGAGCCTCCCCTTCTGTCTGTCCCCACTGGAAGATATGCCTTGGGATTGAGGGTCAGGCCGGCGAATTCTCCCTTCTTGAAGGCTATGTAGCCGGCAGCCCCAATCATGGCCGCATTGTCGGTGCAGAGAGACTTTGGGGGGTTGATTGCATCAACACCCGTGTTTTCGAGGTCTTTTATCCTCCATCTGAGGGCGTCGTTGGCAGCCACACCGCCTGTAATGGCTATGACGCTGACATCTTCGCTCTTGAGCGCCTGCTGCACCTTGTAAATCAGGGTATCGATCACAGCCGCCTGAAAAGAGGCACAGATATCCTCAACACTGTGATTTGACGCCCCCTGCTTACTTTTCTTGAGATAGGTTATAACGGAGGTCTTTAAACCGCTGAAGCTAAAGTCGAGACTGTCAGGCATGTAGGGGCGTGGAAATCTGATCGCATCTGGATTGCCGTTCTTGGCCAGTGCGTCTATGACTGGGCCGCCCGGATAACCCAAACCCAACATGCGGGCAACCTTGTCATAGGCCTCACCGGCGGCATCATCCCTCGTAGCGCCCAACTGTGTGTATTGAGCATCACCATCAACTCTGTACATGCTGGTATGCCCGCCGGAGACCACCATACAGACGTAGGGAAATCTCAAAGGCTCCTGCGGCTCTACAAGATTGACGCTACAGATATGCCCTTCGAGATGGTTCACCCCGATAAGGGGCAGCTTGTGCACATAGGCGATAGACTTGGCAAAGGCACACCCCACAATCAGAGACCCTATCAACCCTGGCCCATGACAGACTGCCACGGCCGAGAGACCGCCAAATGTTACATCTGCCGTCTGCATTGCCTCCCTTACTACGAACCATATCTGCTCCAGATGCTTGCGTGACGCTATCTCTGGCACTATGCCGCCATACTTGCTGTGAAGATCGCTCTGGCTGCTGACCACACTTGACAGCGCATACCTGCCGTCCCTGACCACGGCGGCAGATGTATCGTCACAGGAGGTGTCTATTGCTAAGATAAGAGCACTCTCGTTGTTTGCCATACGCTACCCTCCCCTAACCCCTCCCAGCGTTAGTTATCCACTATCTTTGTGTCTTTGGGGGGGGTGAAAATAAAGGTCTCATCTATGATGTTGGTGTTGAGGCGGACGTCCTTTAACGTTATCTCGATCTCGTTGTCCCTGGTGTCGTGAACGACCACCTTTTTGATAGGGAAGTCAGCCTCAGAGGGATATATGTCAAAATACTTTATATTATTAAACTCTTTTTTGGGTACGAGATGCAGGGAGCCATTTTTCTCAGTAACATCGTAGCTTTTCTCTATGTCCTTTAGGCCGCTCAACAGGGCTATCGGACTGTTTCCCATTGTCTCGGCGTTATATCGTGTGCGTATGGCCTGGGACTGCTTCTTTTGATAGACTATGAGAACGTTATCATTGACATACACCTCCTGTGCCTGATCTCCCTCATAGCGCCAGAATAACCTGTTTGGAATCTTAATGAAAAATACGCCATCGAAATTCATCTCCTTCCCAAGGTCTTTGATCCTGCTTGTCTGCTTAAACTGACCCTTCATATCCTTCATAGTGGAGTAGGCCTCCTTTAGCCGAGGCAACAGCCTACCCTTGGCATCCTCAGCCATAACATGAGTGGTTGTCAGAGACAGGATCAGCATAACAACAAACAAGTGCATCGCCCCCTTTAAAGCATTAATCATTCGTTCTTTCTCCTTTCATAAAATGTACTACCGTTATGGTCCTTAACAGTATAAACAGATCCAGCCATAACGACCAGTTCATTATATACCATATGTCCAATCTAATTCTATTTTCGTATGTGTCGTCTTTTCGTAAGGAGACCTGCCACAGACCGGTTATACCTGGGGCCACCTTTGTGATGGCATCTATGCTGTCCTGTACATCGTTGACCTCGCTCAATAGATATGGGCGCGGACCGATGAGACTCATGTCCCCTTTGAGGACATTGATCACCTGTGGTAATTCATCCAGCGAGGTTCTGGTTAAAAAACCTCCGACACTTGTTAATCTCCCATGTGAGGTAGTTCTAAAGTTAAAGCACTTAAAGGGTTGACCATCCCTGCCTATCCTACGCTGTGACGATATGACGGCTCCAGGGGATTGTATCCTCACAAGCGCCGCTATAACACCCATTAACAACAAAAGTATTGGAGATAGGGCAAGGACTATGATGATGTCAAAGAGTCTCTTGATAAACCTGTTGGGCAGCGATTTGAGATTGTTTCTGACCCTAAGGAGAAACAATTCCTCATAGAACAGGTGCAGGAGTTCTGTGTTTAACATGGCCACCCCGTAGAGGTCTGGTACGACCAGGGTGTGTCTAACCTTACGTTGGATATCGTAGGCCATAGCCGATATTCTAGCTGCTCCCATAGATGGCATTGCAACGATGATAGTGTCTATGGCCAGCTCTTTGACAAATCTGGTGTAATGCCTGATCCTTCCAAAGACCTTTCTGCCGTTGATAAACCGACCTATCTTCTCTGTATCGTCATCTAAGAAGCCAACCACATCATAACCAATATGCCTCTCTCTGTCTAACCACTGTACAATCAGCCGTCCAGCCTTTCCTGCACCGAGAATCAGAACCTTTTCCTTGCATATACCCACGTGGAAAAGGTACTTCTTACCGTAGAGGTGAAACACCGGATATATGAACATCGAGCAGCCCCACAACATCAGCAGCACTGAGCCGGACACCGTCTCTGGCACCCTGCCAAGCGTTACCACAGCCATGAAGATTATAAAGGCCAGGGTAAGGGCATGGAATAGCTTCTTGGTCTCATCCCAAAAAGGCAGACGTGCTGTATATGTCTGCTGATAGGCTATGAGGAAGATATAGATCACAGGAATCCACCACAGCTTTAGATAATAAAGAAGTGGATAGTTAAGCGTAACCCCCTCAGACAGCACAGGTAATAGCCATTGACGCACAGACCATGCACCCAAGAGAGAGACATAGTACGACAGTATGTCAAGCATGATTAAGCAGGACAACTCTAAACTCCGTTTCATATCTATACAGGTATTTTACCTTTTTTTACGCACAACTGTGTACAATCTGAAATATAAAGAAGGGGGCGGCTCCGCCCCCCCTTAGACCTAATGCTGTTGACTTAAGGCTGTGAAGATGCAAAAAAAATAGAGAGGGCTTTGCCCTCCCTATACCCTCCCACAAGGGGACTCGTCCCCTTGACCCCATAAATAAACCTACTCCCAATGTATTTCTATGTATTCGGTAACATTGTGTTAAAGGTTGTATATAGTTTAAAATACAACATTGAGATGATTTTAAATGATATTGCCATGCTTTTGATTAATCCAATGTTATATGTCTTTATAGCGTTGACTATACTATTAGTATTAAAAAAGAAAAACAATGTACTTTTAATTATTCTGACACTTTATCTATACGTCATAAGCATCCCCTATACGACTAATCAACTCATTGCAAGGTACTGGAGCGTCAACGATACCTACGACTCCTCTGGCACCTACGATGCAGCGGTTGTAATGGCTGGGGTTACAGATGCAAACTTGTATATAGCCAATCACTTTCCGTTTTACGTACCCGAAAGCCACGTGTTTAACGCAAACAGCATCGAACGTATCTGGGCCGGGGTATACTTTGTCAAGAACGGGTTTGCAAAGACACTGCTCTTTGGACAGTGGACACTGAAGACCTACAACGAGGGCGAGGTCGTAAAGAAATACGCCTTAAACCTCGGATTAAAAGAAGAACAGCTTTATCTCTACGGACCGGTGCACAGGACGATCGACGAGGCTAAGGGCGTCAAGAGACTTAACAGCCAAAAGACCTTTAAAAAACTCCTGCTGATAACCTCAGACTCACACATGCGCAGGTCACTGGCCATGTTCAAAAAACAAGGTCTAACCCCTGATGTGTTCTCTACAAACAAACACGGTACACACGTAGACTTCCTCTCTTTCTTACCAACGGCTGCAGCCTTAGAAAGCACAAATATGTATCTCTACGAAATAGTTGGCTACGTGCTATACTATATCTTAGGCGACTTATAAGACTTGCAATACCTTTTCGACATGACCCTTTGCCTTTACGTTTCTCCACATTTTTTGAACCACACCATCAGGACCTATGAGATACGTGGTGCGTATAATGCCAATTGACGTCTTGCCACACATTACCTTCTCACCCCAGGCGTCATATTCCTTTGACACCTTGTTGTCAACATCACTCAGGAGCGGGAAGTTAAGCCCCTGTTTTTCCCTAAACTTCTTGTGGCTCGTAATGGAATCAGGACTCACACCCACCACCGTACAAACGCTGCTCCATCTATTGAGATTGTCCCTAAAATCACAGGCCTCCGTAGTACACCCCGGCGTGTTGTCCTTGGGATAGAAATACAATATGAGCCTCTTGCCATCCTTAAACAGATCGCTAAGACAGAACTCCCTCACCTCTGCATTTTCATCCACACCAAGCAGACAGAAATCCGGTGCCTTCATGCCCTCTTTTATCATAAGTAATACCTCCTTATTATTTATGCAATATAGTTTACTATACTTTTGCACTTTTCCATCAATAGGCATTTTGTATGACCATGGAAAATAGATTCCCGCTTTCGCGGGAATGACGGTAAACAGCACATTTAGCTCCTCTATGTCATTCCTGCGTAAGCAGGAATCCAGAAAGTGCAAAACTATTAGGTTTGACAATGTCAGATTTAAATAAAAATAAAGATTGTCTGAACTAAGATTACATGGATGAAAGGATTTACAGGAAAAAGAGATGACATAAACCTGACAATCCTTAAATCCGTTAAATCATGGTTCAGACGTCTTAATTGTAAACACATGGAATATGACATTGTCAATACAAATACATTATACTAACTTCGCTGGTATAAAGGAATATATAGTGGGGTCAAGGGAACTGGTCCCCTTGCGGAGGGGTCTGGGGGAGGCAGAGCCTCCCCTTCTATTTCTCCCCAATATTTATAAAGTCAAGCTATGAGATTCACTAAAAACCTTATAATCTCGATGGCGATAGCGCTTACTGCAATGGCCGCATTTAACGGGGTTTCAACCTACAGGATAGCCAAGCGCTCATCGGAGGAGATACTGAAGTCCACGGCCTACTTCATCGGTATAACACTGGATAACGCCCTTGAGCGTACCGGTATTGACGAGGGGCTAATCATTGACATAATGAAAAGCCAGGCGTGGGAAAACATAGCCTTCATCGCCATGTACGACAGATATGGTGCTGTCCTCCTGCACTCATCAAAGAGGCTCATTGGCCAGACACAGGAGATCTCAAACATCGAACAGACGCTCGAAAGGGGGCGGCCAGCCGGCTCCTATTTGACGCTTAAGACCGGCGAGCTGGTCTATGTAATGGACATACCGATCTTTGTACACTCCATCTCTGAAAAACGATACCTGCTTAGGGTCGCTCTGCACACCTACCCTGCTCAAGTAGTCGTCAGAAGTGCGCAGATGCACGCACTGTTGCAACTACTGATCCTTTTGGCACTGTGGGCATTGACAGCCTTTGTGTTGTACTATATAAGAAGGATGGAGAGATTACAAGAGACGGCCAGGCAAAACGAACGCTTTGCTCTGCTTGGGGAGATGGCGGCGGTGCTGGCTCACGAAATCCGCAGCCCCTTAAGCGCCATTAAAGGTTTTGCTCAGTACATAGAGGAAAAAGTAAGCCACAACGAGCAATTAAGCGAAGGAGCCGGCATAATAATTGCCGAATCACAACGGCTTGAGACCCTGACTGAGGACCTCCTTGTCTATGCTAGGCCTCCCGTACTACAAAAGCAGAGGTTTTCTATATCGGCACTCGTAGACGAAATTCATGGACTGTATGAAAAAAAGTTCGGTAGTATTACTATCAACAAAAGAATATCACTTAATAATGACATTGTATTGTCAGATAAAGAGAAATTGAAGCAGATTATGATAAACATAATCCAAAACGCCATAGACTCCACTGTTGGGACCGGTTCAATTGATATCAGCGTACTTGAGAAAAGCGACAACATGTTTATAATTATTAAAGACAGTGGAACCGGCATGGATGCAGATACGCTCAAGAACGCCCTTAAACCCTTCTACACGACAAAGGTCAGGGGGACGGGTCTTGGTCTATCCATCGTTAATAACCTTGTAACTATGTTAGGTGGTACTGTGGCCATAGACAGCGCCCCAAATGCAGGCACAACCGTAACCGTGTCACTGCCAAGGGTGAAGTGATGCAGCGCCAGGACTTTAAGATACTTATCGTGGATGATGAACGCTCCATGCAGCTTCTGATTAAGCGCATACTCTCAGAAGTAGGTTACACGGTCAGCACTGCGTCGGACGGTAAGGAGGCTCTGTTGCGATGTGAGGAGTTTAGGCCACACCTCTTGCTTGTAGACCTAAAGATGCCGGTCATGGATGGCATGTCCTTTATTGAAAGATACAGGCAGGTGGACGTCTCGGCCAACTTTATAGTGTTAACGGCCTATGGGAGCATCGACACAGCAGTAAGGGCAATGAAAATGGGGGCTATTGACTACATAACAAAACCGCTTGAGGGGCCAGAGGCCTTGAGAGACCTAATTGAAGCAGCTTTTGAACAGTGGCAGATCAAGATACAGAGACAGGTCTTGAAGACATCTTTGTTTAAGGAGCTGCCGCCGGTAGAGGTCATGTTTGGTGGAATGGAGGAGGTTCTTGAGGAGGTCAGCGCTGTGGCATCTACTAAGGCCACGGTCTTGATCACCGGGGAGACCGGTACGGGAAAGACACAGCTTGCCAGACATATCCACAACATTAGCGAGAGGGAAGGGGCATTTGTGGAGATCAACTGTGCAACCATGACCGAAAATCTTATAGAAAGTGAGCTTTTTGGTCACGAAAAGGGCGCCTTTACAGGTGCAGTGGCCCAGAAGAAGGGAAAGTTTGAACAGGCCACCGGTGGAACAATTTTCTTGGACGAGGTAACGGAGATGAACGACCTGATGCAAGCTAAATTCTTGCGCGTCATTGAGAGCGGGGTATTCGAGCGGCTTGGCAGTGTTGTCACGCAGAGAACTGACGCTCGTATAGTGTGTGCCACAAACAAGGATCTACAAACAGAGGTCGCACAGGGCAGATTTCGACAAGATCTGTTTTTTAGGCTAAACGTCTTTCCAATTCAGATACCCCCGCTGAGAATGAGAAAGGGACATATTGCACGCATAGCTCAGTACCTGATTGAACAGATCTCACTGGCATTGGGCAAAGAGGTGAAACAACTGTCGGCTGGCAGTAGAGAGATGCTGATCTCCTACCCCTGGCCTGGCAACGTCAGGGAACTTCAGAACGTCCTGGAGAGGTCGATCATCCTCAGTCGCATCGACACCATAGACATAACTAAATCACGGTTAATCAATCAACCTCAGAAAGTACCTGCCGGCAGGCTACTGGACATGGAAAAGAAGGCCATTGAAGACGCCCTCATTCTCTACGGCGGCAATAGGAAACAAGCGGCAGAAGCCCTCGGCATCTCCCTCCGTACAATGCACTATAAAATAAAGGAGTTTGGCCTTAAGTGATGAGATGAGGGACTATACTACCTAACCCCATATATTTCAATGTCCCTACGACATCTTTAAGCCACAGTAAATTTATTCTGTATTTTGCACTTTTCCTTAAATAGGCGTTTAATACGGTTTTGAAGATGGATTCCCGTTTTCGCGGGAATGACGCCAAGTGGTGTTTTAGCCTATATTTGTCATTCCTACGTAGGCAGGAATCCAGAAGATGGACAACGATAGCTTTGGACACCATAGTATGAGAGAAAATAAATTAACCGTGTTTCTTATGCACCCCTGTTTGACAAATATAAATACGATTTATTAAAATAGTGTATTGGAATATAGATGATTTTGATAAGAATTAATTACAGGAGAATATGAATCCAAAGCAGAAGATATCGGGGCTAATAGTTTTTGCTTCAGTGTTTGTAGGTAGTTTTCTAGGGGCCGGTATAACGGTAATAACTACACCAAAAGAAGCCGCCAAAGGTTTGCAAAAGAAGATTAAGACCACAGCAGAGGCATTGAAGGAAAACGTCAACGAGCAATTGGACAGTGCAACAGTCAGATTGATTGAAAATAGCACAAAGTTAATAACTAAGACAAAAACAACATTTACGGGGGTGAGTACCTTACTAGAAACATTAAAAGATGGCTTCGGCAGTATGTTGAAAAAGGACTCATAGAATAATTGTAAAGTGACAGTGTGCCTGCATCACACGCATTCTAAGAGGCGCAGATAGCGAGTTGTACAGATGCACTAAACAACATATACATTAATTGGTCTGCCTTAAATTAGAAGTCAGTCTCGCTGAGTGAAGGTCTGTTATTTTCAAATGAAGCATATTCGATAGAGGATTTATAGTCAACAATCTTTAAGTAAGGACTTAGTCCAAGGGCAGCGCGAGCTTGCGCCAGGTTTGCTAAAAATTCCTTCTTTTCTTTAGACGATTTCTTCTTCCAGACGCTTCCGTCTACTTTAATCTTAAGATAGTTATTTATTTCTGAGAATTCTTTAACAACACCGGTAGTGTTGTTCACTAATAGCGTATCAACAGTTTTATTGGCCGCTTCTATCTCTCTTGGGTCGTTTGATTTTTTTATTATGACCGTTTGCTTACCTATTCCACCGGTAAAAAGCAGGATGGAATAGACAATAATCACTAAACCGAGGATTATTACTGTGCTAAACTTTATTAGATCCATATTTATCCCTTTGCCTGACTTGCTAACTTTCATGTAACCTCCTTAGTTGATAATTTATATGTACTCAACTATCTGTTTATATTATATCTTATTATGCAATATTAAAACACAAAAGAAGAAAAGAAGCAAGGGTGTTGTTGCATCCTGTTGTCCAGTGTTATAAAATTATCTTGACATACTTTTATATTATGTATATAATCTAGAGTTTAATAGTTTACATAATAGGGGATAAATATGTATGTTAAATTATGACAATAAGGCATGGTTAACTCTGCTGTTTAGCATCAGAGGGTCGGTATTAAAAAGTATCTTTCCTAGGATATGTATTTTTGCAGTATTGTCTGCAATAATAACGCTAATTCATTACTTTGTAATCAAGATAAACACGCCTCCTACACCGTGGTCTATCGTTGGAGTAGCTCTTGGTCTGATGCTTGTCTTTAGGACAAATACAGCTTACGAACGCTATTGGGAGGGCAGACGGATGTGGGGCAATATCATGAACTCTACCCAAAACCTAGCCTTAGACATTATCTCCTATATTTCTTCTGACCATACAGAGTCTTTAAAGCTCAAACAGAAGCTGTTTAAACTACTTACAGCCTTTCCAATCCTGGTCAAACAGAGACTGAGGGAGCAAAGGGATTTCGATGTTCTAAAGTCTTTTCTCACTAACAACGAGATAGCAATACTGGATAAATCTTATAACATGCCTGTAAACTTAATTGCGATGATAAAGAAAACCCTCTACATGTGCTTAAAACTTGGCATTCTCAACCAGCCGCACCTGACCATACTTAATGCTAATCTCTCAGATCTGCAGAGTTCCTTGTCTAACTGTGAGAGGATAAGATACTCACCTGTACCATTAGCGTATGTTTTGCATCTTAAGGGATTCATGTATCTCTTTTGTCTGACGATACCGTTTTCATTGGTAAGCACGTTTGGATGGTGGACTATATTTTTCGGCGCCATGATTGCTTATGTCTTTATTGGTATTGAGGAAATAGGTATCGAGATCGAGGACCCATTTGGAGATGACCCCAACGATCTGCCGCTTGATGAGTTTTGTGAAAACGTCAAGAGTACATTACAAGATATCTTTGCCAAACAAAACAGCCTTTAACTTTAAGGAGACTAAATATGAATCAAGAGGAGCAGTCGAGAAACCTGATTATTGATCTGTACAAAGAGGGTTACATCCAGACCCTATGGAACGCTGTTGAACATAAAAACAGGGCTGAAGGCTGGTGGTTAAAGAGCGGGATCTGGTCGCCCTGGTTTTTCAACATGAGACACGTTGGCAGCTCACCCAAGTTGTTCTACGACATATGTTGTGCTATGGCCGACATGATCTCACAGCATGACGTGAATCTTCTTATCGGTGTGGAAATGACTGGGCTGCCATTGGCCGGGGGGATTGCAATTGCGCTGACTTCTAAACATAGAAGGGGACAGCCTATTGGTTTTACGAGACCATTGTCTAAGAAGGCAAGAACGGCCTTGGAGGCGTTACAGCTTCTACAGGACAGTAGTGATATAGCCGTCTACGGGCAGAAAAGCCTCGTGGAAGCCAGATTACATAACAATGATATCGTAAGTATTATAGATGACATGGCCACAGACCTGGAGAGTAAGATTATTGCTCGGCTGTTAGTACTAAAAGAGGCAGATCGGCAGAACATAAAGGTGCAATGCAACAAGATATTTTACCTTTTAAACCGCAACAAGCAAATCCGGCAGAAGGGACTCAACTTTATCAACGAAAAGGAACTGCAGTTGTATCCCGCAGCCCTTGAGGTCAACTATATAATTGAATTCGACGAGGCCTTGCCATTTTTGCGTTCTTGTATGGCTCCAGAGGAATACGAGGCAATAATAGCCTTTCAGGAAAACAAGGAACAGTTTCAGGACGAAAAGACAAGGAAAGAACTGATTAAAATAGCTAGCGGATGATTAACAATTAATGTTTACGTCATTGCCCATCTTGCCCGTGATGGTGCAGGAGGGGTTTGAGCAGATCCATTGTCATGTCGTCAAACCGCATGACCTTACCGCCGTACTGTTTAACGTGCTTTTCTGCATCATTGCGGTCTGAGAAAGGGACCAGAGGGTCTCCCATCGCTCCCTTTTTTTCTCCACCGTAGGCGTAGAAGGCGCTCTTGGCGTCTATCCAGTGTCCAGTGGGGCGTTGCCAGTCTTCCTTGGCCATGTCATTTACGTATATGGCAGCAATATTTTTAGGGCTGTCTGGCTGTAGATAAAAGGAAAACATATCAAGCGTCCCACAGAACAGATCATACTTGCCGTTTGTGTACATGATCTGCCCCTTAGCGCCAGGGAAGTCTAAGAGGATCATCCTGCACACGCTGCAAAAGTGCTCTCGTGTCAAATTCACTGGCTCCGTCTTTGGCTCCGTCACCTTTGAGCATCCCACAAGCAACAAGCAGCACACCATAAGCAACCTCGCCAGGAAGAAGGGGGCGACTCCGTCCCCCCTTAGCCCCCCCTGCAAGGTGGCCAGCCCCCTTGACCCCTTAATTGTCAATCCTGCACCGTGATTCGTAATCCTAATTTCATAAGTACTATTTTTTAATACCCTCAAAGTTTCATTTCCTCATATATTTTTTTCAATTAAGGCCTCAACCTCGGAATCTCTTCTTTGAGCACATGGCAAACGAACTTGAAATTTACCCCAAAGTTAAAATGATGCCTCACCAATTATCTCAACACATCTAACAACGGAATTCTGTCAATCTTTTGTTAAGGTAGGGGGTCAAGGGGGCTGGCCCCCTTGCAGGTGAGGTTTAAGGAGGGGGCGGAGCCGCCCTCCTTATTTTTTTTTTCTTATTTCTTCTTCTTGCGTTGATCCCTCGTTTTCTTAGTATTATTGGCCATCACCAGACCAAGGGCAAACACCAGTATCGCTGCTATAGGTGGCATTACGTACACCTTTATGGGAGTAGGCGGCTCCATCATTAGGAAGTACCATGCCGAGATCGCTGACTTGTTGCCGTCCTCTGCATTGTTACCATCAAAGAGGGTAACAGAGAATGGGATAAACTTCCCAACCATAAATGCAGGCGAACCTTCTTGCCCTGTGTTCAGCGCCCTCTTAAACACAACCCTATAAAGGCCATCTGTGTAAGTGCCTACAGCGCTTATATCAGTCTTTTCCTTTGACTCAACCAGGTCAAAGCCTTTAGCAATAAGCTCGACCACCTTGTTATCATCAGAGGCCTTCCATTGCCAGAGATTGGCAGGCGCCTTTCTGCTTCCCATGTAGAAATAAGGCCGTTCAGCACCGTCCACCAACTTGACAGGAAACTGTATGCGGGCCGAATCTTGGGGGATGTTATCAGCGCCCTTGCTTGGCTGCTTATCGGTCCACTCAAGCATTATGGCAATCTCCTTAGGGGTATAGACGCCTCTAACCCTTGCGTTGGTTATAACCGACGTAAAATTTCTCGGCTCAAACATCAACTGTCCGCCAATTGGCAGATCTAGGTATTCAACATCTTTCCATTTTGCATCGTCTGTACCTACCGGCAAAGACTCTACTTTCTTTACCTTCAATGCCACACCAAGTTTCCTCGTCAACTGTAGGGATTTAATAAAATGGGCAAGAGACCAGCGCTCATCGTCCTTAAGTGAGTCCAGATACGATGTCATCGGTGTACCGGCTAGACCGGCTGATATCGTTCTATATATATCTACCAGGTCAGAGCCGTTTCTGAGCTCCCATCCTTGGGTGTAATTTGCCGGCGCTACACGATAGCCCCAGTCGGTTTTAAAATCGGCCTGCCAGCCTTTTTCGCCATCTCCTCTTCCTTCTTTGCCGTGACACTCCACACATTTGGCCATGTTGAACAGCTCCTTCCCCTTTGCGATAGACTCTGGGGTCGACTTGGGGGGGTTGTCCAGCTTTATGGACTTTGCCTCGGATGAGAAGACATCGGGTGCAAACGTCTTTACATGCTGCACTATGGCCTTGACCTCATCATCGCTGAATCTCTCCCATGGGGGCATAGAGGTACCAGGATTACCCTTTCTGATGATGCGAGTTAGATCGGCGTCCGTTGGTGGTTCACCCGGGGCGCTTGAACGAAACTTGTACACACCAAAGGCAAAGTCCCTTGGCAATGGCAGAGTAACATCCTTGGTATAGGCATCTGCATCGCCCTTGTAACCGTGGCACTGAGCGCACCAGGAGTCGTATATAGTCTTACCTTGCGAGGCTTCGATTGGTTTCTTTTCCTCTGGCTTGTGTTTATCGTCAGCATAGCCGCTGACAGGCAGTAACAATGATACTATTAGCAATAAAATAGCTGCTATGTTTGTCATATTTAGATTAGCCTCCCACCTTACTTTTTTAAGTCCTCGGCTTATTACCGGTGGCTTCATAGATGAACATACTGACCTTCCAGACCTCTTCCTCCGTCAGAAAATCCTCAAAAGAAGGCATTGAGGAGTTCCACGGGCCAGAGCCAGCCGGAAGACCGCGCCAACCCTTAGACACTCTCCAAAAGACAAACGACTCGGGCAGTTGAGCAATCGTGTCGCCGCCTCTGAAGGGCAGAGGTAGCGGGTTATAGGCTTGCGCCAGATGTCCTTTGCCATCGAGGTCATCGCCGTGACAATAAAAACAGTTCTGGTAGTAGATCTTTTTACCATCCTCTACGTTTTTTGCAAAATTGGCGGTATCTTTTCTAAGCGGGTTTTCAAGGCCAATGACGTTTATGGTCTTACCTCTGAACTCCATCTGAGACGGTGGTTCTGGATGCACAATCCTTGCCGATACCGGCGGCTCGTAGACAGGAACAACCTTAGTGTATGTAATAAAACCTGTTAGCAGTGGAAGCGCTATAAACACTATAAGCACTCTTAGGATCTTTTTGTCCTCATCCCCTAGTACTGCCCTCATAGGTTCCAGAAAGGCTTGGAAGGTCTCCTCCTGTATGGAGAAATAGATAAGGAAAGAGAAGATCGACATAGCCATGTACATGGTTATGACCTGCCCAGGAAATGGAGGTATAAAAAGACCTGCCGACTTTAGCAATCCAAAAAGTAGGATCAGGATACCCAGAAAGTTAAAAAACGATGACTTCCTGATAACCGATACAATCGAGATTAACAGCCCAACGGCAGCAAGTACTGGATATATCTTTAGCATAATTATCAACTACCTCCTTTCTTGGCCTCTTTTGCAATCTGCTCTTTCAAGGCCTCTAAAGACTCTGGATATGAGACAGTCACCTGTGAGCCCTTACTCTGAAGAAATGCTGCTACAGCTATCAACTCTCCTTCGTTAAGCGACGTTGGAGACTTGTGGATGGGAGGCATCATATTTTCAAACCCCTTCTGCACGTACTCTGCTGGATTAACTAAAGCCTCAAAGACGTAGGCCTCAGGCTTCATGTTGCGTTCTTTAGCGCTTTTGACCATCTCTCCTCCGATGGTAGATATAGCAGGGGCTCGCATACCGGTTTCAGCCTTCATGGGATGGCAGACCATACACTGACCTTTGCTAAAGCTGATCTCCTCGCCGAGACTCAAAAGCTCATCAACAGTAACGCCTTTTTCAATCTTTATGGTCTTGGGTGGCTGTGACTCAGATTGCGGCAGGAAGTATAGACCAATATAGGTAAAAAATATGTTTAGACCTATTACAACAGCCAAGAGTTTTAATCCTCCACCTTTCATGCCTTCGCCCCCCCTTTGGCTGCTTGTGCCTTTTCAAGTTTCATAATACTCCAAAATAACAGACCGATAAAGAGAAAGAATAAGACAGTAACCGTTGAGCACACAATAGCAGCATAACCGTGAGTTGGCAGGTATGCATCAGGGCTTGTGTCTTTCATAATACCGTATACGTGCCAGTACTGCCTGCCACCAGACCTCATGTAGCCCATCATCGCCATAAGCCACGTAAACGTAACGGTTATACCAATCAGGGCGTACTGTGATCTCTCCGGCATCTTCCCCCATCTGGGTTCACCGATGATCTTTGCATTCTTGTACATCATGTTATCCAAGATAAACAGAGCTATAATAGTAACAAAAAATATACCAAACTGTATAGGTGAAAGCACCTTCACCCTAACGGCTGACGTTACCATATAGCTGTACACACCTATACCCAACATTGCTACGCTCGATCCCAAGACAAGGATAATCCTAATAGCGTTACCAGCCTTTGCCCAGGGTACCACAGGCTCCTTGTTGCTCATCTTAAAGATGGCAAAGCTCAAAAACGTGGCAAGATAGGAAATGACAACCGCCGTGTTTTTTGCAGCCATAACACCGAGATTACCAAGAATAGGATGATATGCCCCTATACGCCTTGCCTCTTCTAAGGACAGGGCAACGCTGTGTGGTGTCAACCACACGGTATAACCAAGAAGCATAATTATGAATAGAAATTTCACATATTTAAAGTATCGCTCACCTCCGGGCATCTTGTTTAGTGATATCCACAGGTAGTAATTTACAAACATAAGGATAGCCCCTATGAGTATTGCCTGCATAACCCAAAGCCAAGCAAAGAATCCACCCATAAGCTGTATGCCCATCTGCTCGTTGTATGCGTAGATCTCGACGCCAAGCAGATAACCGATCCCTGGCAGGATGAGGGAAAATCCGATGGATATCATAGCTGACGTATATCCCATCCAATCGTAATATGCCCTATCCTCATCCGTCTCAGACGTTATAAACCGGTAGGCCGCATAAGCAGCGGCGATACCGGCTCCAAAAACTACATTGGCAACTAGTCTGTGTAACGAAAGGGGTATCCACATATACGTCTTTATGGCGGCCCACCTGTTAATCAATGCCCCCGTCTCGCTTACGCCTCCAGGTGTTGTCATGTATCCTACCCATGAACTCGTTATCAGAAGCATTGTCAAACCCATAAAGTTTAGCAGCACTCCAATAGCCACATGCACACCTTTTTTATCCTTCATCTGGTGCCAGGAATAAAAGTAGTAGTAACACACCAAAACCTCACCGTACATCACTACAATGTAAAGCCACCACGTCGGTCCGAGTATGTCCATTAAATGCCCCATGAACTTCGGATACAACAGGGGAAGGCTTACCATAAGCACTGTGCCAGCTATAGCGGTTAAGGTGTAGGCAAGCGTAAAGAGTTTTGTAAAATCATACGCAATGCGATCGAGCCTGTCGTCAGTACGTCTCCAGCTCAGAAACTCCATAGAAACTGCAAATATGGGAACACCTAAGACAAAGGCGGCAAAGTTCAGATGTAGCTGGGCAATAATCCATACCCATACCCTACTGCCTAACATAGGAAAGAACCTGTAGCCATCCTCTGTGGGAGCTGATAGTATCTTGCCAAAAAGGAAAAGACACACAAATCCCACAGTTAGCAACACGGTCAGCTTTACTACTCCCTTTATCAATCCTTTCGTTACACTAACTTCTGCCATATATCATCTCCGTATATTAGTATGAGACAGACAACATAAGATTTATCTTTATGCTGCGTCCCTACTTCTTTGAAAACGTGTGGTCAAGTTCAGCAGCCGCACCGCCCTTAACCTCAACGTCTTTAGTCACCTCACCAAAGCCTTCATGCCAGATTTTTACCTTGTACTTGCCAGGTAATAGATCCTTTATCTCGAAATTCCCCTTATCGTCCGTAACAGCTACATAAGGGTGTTTGGAGGCATAGACGTATCCTCTCATCCATGAGTGGGCGTCACACTGTACAATCTGCATACCGGCCACTTTAATTGGTTTTTCAATGACCTGATCCTTGTTTGGAAGGGCCAGATTGTACACAGTCCTTCTTTTGCCTTCGCCTAACATTATACCCAATGATGTGTTATGAAATATGGGGTCTTCATTCTTGATAATGTACTTCTGACCAACATATGCAACACCTACCAAAGGTTCAAACACGCACTTCTTGTTGTTGATTACCAAGTCGGTCTTGGGCACAGCCTTACCCTTTTCTACATCTTCAACGGCAACTATTACATTCTTAACACCCATATCAGAAGAAATCAAATACTTTTCGGCCTTCACTGACTTTCCACAGGCAGCCTCGTCCTTAGCAATAGTTAGAGTCTCATCCGGCACCGCTGATGATGCCTTTATCTTGCCTTTGATACTTCCCCCGCCCTTAACATCTTCCACCTTGTAATCCTTAACTTCTGCGAACAATGCTGCCGGGATCAACATTGCAAGGACTACCACACTTAAAACGATCCTTCTCATTTAAACCTCCATAGCTTTTATTATATATCTCAGTAGCCCCTTGAAAATCAAAGAACTACAATACATCTCATTACCAGTCTAACTTCGACAGATAAGTATAACACAAAACTCATTTAATTGATATGTCTGTAATATGGTCGTGAAGCTCTTTTTCATGTATGTAGTGACCAACAATACTTTTTACTACCCCTTGTGCATCTATAAAGACTAAAACCGGCACGTAGTTTATCTTGTACGCCTTAAGGACATCCTGCCGATTGCCTGCAAACATTGGAAACACAAAGCCAAGTTCCTTTTTATATGCCTTTACCAACTTGCCGTCCTTCGCCATAATGTTAATGCCAATGATACGTAAGTTCTTGCTTCCGAACTTCGTCTCTGCCCTCTTTAAAAGGGCTATTATCTGTGTACAGTAGTGACAGGCGTTGTGTGTAAAATAGATAATGGTCGGTTTATCTATCAATGTCTTTAAGTCTACCTCTTTATTGTTTTCATCAACCATAACAAATGTTGGCGCAGGTTCGCCCTCCTTAACAGATGCCACTGCTTTGCCTGATGTCAGTGTCGTAAGAAACGAAGTCAATAATAACGTAAGAAGTGTCCTCAATGCAATAGCTAATACTCCATTCAATTCTGTCCCTCCATCTTTACGATCTCATATTGTATGAAGTTCTTGTAGTTATGTCCATAAATCAATGGAATACCATCTGCCTCAACGTTTGTGTAGGCAAAGGTATTGAGTATCTCTTTCTGAGGCGGTTCAAGCGTCAGCCCTCTACCGGTGGACATCCGAATCCTGTTTGGAACAAGATTACCGAAGTAAAACTCCTTCAGGTCGGGCCGTCGTTTGGCCTCCGATAAGTCCACAGGCACCCAGCGGTTACCCCCGGCATGAAACATGAGCCAGCTATGGGCGTTTATACAGTCTGCCTCAATCCGACCCGACTTTTTCATCTCAGAGGGGTAGGGCAGGATAGTGCCCTGCTGCCACTTAACGGGGATACCTTTGTACATCAGCATCGACCGGTACAAAGCATGAAAATCGTCGCTCCGGCCAGACTTCTCCTCAAACGCAAGGGTGCTAACCCCTCTGGTACATATCTTGTGCATGTACGTCGTGCGTTCTACGATCCCATCATAGAGCTTTCTCGCTATGACAGCCGGTTCCGTAACCTTACCCACCGTGGTGTCAACGTACTGCGTGATACCGTTATCCCACTTCTCCCACTCTGAAGGCGTCAGATGCTGTTGGGGATCCTCATCCTTTAGCTCTACGGTTCCTATGTTTGTCCTCTTTATTGTGTAACGCAGGGTTAGCTTCTCTCCTTTATTGATGTTTTTGGTCTTGATATAAAAGACCTTGTTTTGCTTCTGGTCATACTCTTTTGAGGGCTTCCGATATGGCAGTTTTGTCTCTATCTTAAGATCGGTTATCTCCTGTTCCATGTCGCTTGGCGGTATAGGCAGCCATATATCAATTTCCTCGTCCTTGGGGCAGCGTAAAAACTCCGTAGTATACGTTATCTTCAACGTAATGGACTTCACCTGCGCATCATTTAAACCAGCATCAGAAGAGACCCTTTCGCCAGCTAAAAGAAAGCCGGCTCCGGCCAGGCTGCCCATCAGAAACTCTCGTCTGCTTAAATTAAATTCAGACATGTTTCACTTCCCTTTATTACCCGGCTCAACAACTACTCCATGTACCACCAGGTTTGTCATGGCTTTATCAGGGTCGTTTGTCCATACCTCAACACCCTTTTGAGTCTTACCTGGCTCTTCATCGCTCTTATAAGTTACGGTAACGAAACCACTCTGTCCTGGCTCTATCTCCACCGAACTGGCAGAGGCACTCGTGCAGCGCCTTCAGGAGGGTATTACATCCTTTATAATGAGTTTACCGCTACCACTATTAACAAACTCAAATCTATGACTAAGAACCTTTCCTTGCTCTATAGAGCCAAAGTTATGACTAGTCTCCTTGAACTCTATCTTTGACGAACCATTCTTCACATCCTGAGATGCTTTGTTTTCTGTAATTTTGCCCTTTTCAGAAAAGTCTATCTCCACGGTCTTTGTCTGTCCAGACGTAGTCTTAATAGTCGTTTCAACCAATCCAAGCCCCTCATGCCATGCCTTTATGACATACTCTCCTGCGGGCAGCCCGCTTAACTCAAATTCTCCATTATCATCCGTCACCACTGCATAGGGTTGGTCGAAAACGAAGACGTAACCACGCATCCAGTCGTGTGAGTTGCTCTTTACGGTTATGAACCCTGTCTCCTTGCTGTGCTTGTGAGAGTCCTTTATGGGCTTTTTAACCTCTGCTCCCTTGTTTGGAAGCGCTATGTTTAATATGGTTGTGCCATCTGTCAACGGTCTGGCAGAGAGCTTTTTTTGATACTGAAGGCCGAGCTTCAACTGGATGGTGTGAAGGAGCGGGTCATCGTTTTTAAAATCATACTCTCCGCCAACAAAGCCAACGGCAACCAGAGGTTCAACCTTACATTTTCTGATTGTGATCTCCACTAGCGTCTTTGGCAGCGACTTGCCGCGTTTTACGTTCTCAATCCACACCACGGTGTTTTTCACCCTCGAGTCGGTTATCAAGAACTTCTCACCCTGCAGGGTCTTCCCACATGTCTCCTCATCCCTGCTGACGCTCACAACGGTATCCTGAGGCGCTGTGCCAGAGAACTTCACCACGCCCTTGACAGACGAGGCATCTTTGACATCCACCACATCGTATGCAGACGCCGCTGTTATGTACAGAAACGTGCATACAAGTGCTAAAACCAAACCAACAAACCTATTCACCGTTCAAATCCTCCATACTTAAAATATAAACCAAAGGGCGAAATAAAATGAAGGGCTTTGCCCTCCCTCAGACCCACCCACAAGGGGACCAAGTCCCCTTGACCCCTTTATTTCTACGTTTTCTATAGTCATTTTCACTGTGGTAATATAAATCCCAATTATTCTAAATATCGTTTCTTAAAGAAGTAGTAACTTGACATCAAGGGTATGACTATCCAAAGCAGACAAATACCCCATAGCACTGGTGCTTTGATAAAGGAGGGCAGGTCTACTGAGGACATCCCTAAGAAGATCATATATTTACCGATAGTAAGGAAGTTTATTATACGGTATACGTCTACAGGGTTTAACATCAGAAGGAACGAGAATATCTTTGGGCTTAGTATGCCTTTAGTAACAACGAGCACTCCAACAAGTCCCATGTCATACAATATCGTAAAAAACAACCATAGAAAGATTGTAAAGGCTATTACCTTGCTTCTTTCGTAAAAGACAACCGATACCAAAAACGAGATGCTCAAGAAGATAATGCCTAGTATTACAGAGTTCACTACGAATATCAGAAAGCTACCTGCTGAGCCAAGCCCCGTTTTAGCAACAAGCACGATACCGGAGAGGCCAAACCCGAATACCGCAGGCAGGGTTAGTGCAATAGCCAGCCCTATGAACTTACCTGTGATAAACTCAGTAACTGATATGGGTGAGGCCAGGTAAAACTCAAGATTATGCCTGTCGCGCTCATCTGCAATTACCCCGCCGCCAAGTGTCAGGGCCAGGAGAGGGATAAAGTAGATGACCAGGGACGTCAGACTGGCAATCGTGGCCTCCATGTTTCTGAAGCTGGCAACCCCAGAGGTAGCCGTCCCAAAGTACGCTATAATTATAGTAAACAGGGCAAACCCTACGGTAATCACCCCAACCCACTTGCTCTTGAGCTTATCGGAGACCTCCTTGTGGGCAATGGCCTTCATGGCGTCAGTGAATACCAAAAAACACCTCCTCAAGGTTTGGCTCTCTTACAGAGAAATCAACAAACAGGTTTTTATGTTCTAAGATAGAGGACAGAACCTTAAACTTATGCTCTCTGGGCAGATCAGCCATGAGATGTCCATTGCTGCACGTAATGTCGACAGCGCCATCTCTCTTAAGTATCTCCTCAAGTCTGACGTCCTTATCTTTAATCGTTATATACAATTTAAGCGGAAGGTTTAGACCTTCATATAACTCATCCAGTGTCCCGCACGCCTTTAAAACACCACTCTTCATCACGCCCACGCGTGTAACTTTTTCCTCTATCTCGGCCAGTATGTGGGAAGACAGAACCACGGTCAATGGTCTTTTCTGCCTGACGTTGTCAATGATATCGTAGAGTTCCCGAGTACCGATGGGGTCAAGCCCCGATGTAGGCTCATCTAAGATCAACAACGAGGGTGTGTTTAAGAGGGCCTGGGCAAGGTTTAATCTCTGTCTCATGCCCTTGGAGTATCCTCCGACCCGTCTGTCCAGGACGCCGCGGGTTAGGAGCTTGTCCAAGATATCCGAGATGTTGTTGACACTGCCTCCCTTGATGCGGGCAAACAGCGTTAGCGTCTCACTCCCCGTAAGGTTGTCGTAGAAGGATATCCGCTCTGGCATAAATCCAATCGTCTTTCTAAATGACTGCCAGCCTTTTTCAGACAGTCTCTCTCCATTGACTAGGAGTTCGCCGGCTGTGGGTCTTATGATACCAAGCATTATCTTTAGAAGCGTCGACTTACCAGAGCCGTTGGGACCAACAAGACCAAACATCTCACCGACCTTCAACTCAAAAGACACAGAGTCAACCGCCTTGACGTCTGCATAGTTCTTAGATACCTGTTGAAACTTTAGCATCAGTACATCCCTCCTGGCATGTTGGCAAGTTTCTCTACGTCGCCGTAGTATTTTGCTGGAACATAGTTGGCATACTTATCGAGCAGCTCTTTCCACTGGGCATGAAACGGCAGCATCGAGGGCTTGCTGTCGATCACCTTTGGCACGTTGATGATGGGAAACTGCTTTTCCAACATCTTCAGGACATGCAAGGACGGGCTTGCAAACAGGAGCTTTGCCATCGGATACCTCCAGAAGATGTGATCCACGACCGTGTTTGACTCATACGGTACGTCCCCCTTGCCGGTGCCGGAGAGGTCCCAGCCCAGGTAATCGCTCCAGTAGTTGTTGTCCCACTCCTGGTTTCTTGACGACACGTATTTTACCTGTACCTCGTTTCTGATAAACGAGTTCTTACTAATACGATTATCCTCCGAGCCGCCCCAATTATGCAGCCCCATGTTGTTGTTCATGATCAGGTTTGACTCTATCGTGTTTTCTATCGAGTTGTATAAGAACATCCCTTTTGTATTGCTGATAACTGTGTTACCTATGATTTCACTATGCACAGTCTGGTTTATGAGTAGACCGTGGGTCTTGTTACCAACGGAGAGATTTCGGTTAATCCTGGAGTTTTTCGTGTACATAATCGCCATCCCGACGAGGTTACCCAATACCACGTTGTCATTAAAATTACCGTTGTCTACCCACATCGTGTGGATTGCGTAACGGCTTTTTGTGATATGATTATCCTCAACGGTTGCGTTGTGGCATACCTCAAGGTACATTGCATCGCGGCAGTTGCTAAAGGTGTTGCCTTTGATGTAAGCCTTAAACGTACCCGTGAAGGACATACAGTTACCCCTGTTGTTTTCGTCAAATTTTTCAATGCCGCTTATCGTGTTGTTGATAATCCTTATGTTGATTCCCTCAAGGTTGCGGATACCAAACATGGTGTTTACCAGCTTGTTGTTTTTAATCACCACGTCGTCGGCATACTTTGCTATAGCGATTGCCGTGTCATCGGGATCATGTCCGGCGCCGTCATACGTCAGTGTAAATCCCTCAAGTGTCACACCGGGGCTGGTTATAACGACAAGATGGCCTTTTTTTGCAAAGATGGCAGGGTTGTTTATACCCTTTAGGTTTAGCTCCTTATCGATTTTTATGTGTTCCTCGTATCTCCCGCCACGCACCTCTATAGTGTCGCCGTCCTTAGAGTCCTTGATGGCCGCTGATATGGTAGTATATCCGCCTGGTGTCTTATCGTCTACTATAAGTGTCTTTGACAGCGTTTTTGCTGAGGCCGTAGCACAGATCAATAAAACAGCCAACATCGCCAGGGCAGACGTCACAGTCATGTTTGTCAGGTCAGGTTTGGTCTCGTTCACAACCTCTGCCCTTTTCTCTTTGCTGTGCTTTATCAGGGCAGGACATCGAGCCTCATCCCTGTAATTTACCTGGCAGTCCAGACAATACAAGCAGCTGCGCGCATCAATGGCACCCTCAGCTGTTATGGCACCGGCCATACAGTCTTTATAACATATCTTGCACTTTGAGCAGAGCGCATACCTCTTGAGCTTTATCAGCGGCAGCCATCTCAAAAACGACACTGAAGATAACCCCGCACCCAATGGACACAGATACTGACAGAACGACCTGTACAGGAGCGTCGAACCAATCGTTAGGAACACAAAGTAGGCAACAAAATACCACTGCCTGTTGAGCTTTAACACAAAGGTCCTAAATGGCTCAACCTCTGTAAGGTACTCAGAAAGTATAAAGTTGTAAAACGAAATGCCTATGATAATAAAGAGAACGAAATAGCGCACATTCAGGAGTCTTCCATGTATCCTTTGGGAGAGTCTAAACAGTGGTTTTGAGCGCACTGCCTTGACAATCCCATTTAACAGCTCTACCATAGCGCCGTAGGGACACAGCCAGCCACAGAACACCCCCCTTCCCCACAGTACAACGCTCAGACCTATGAAAAGGAACGTGAAAAACAGAAACGGCTCCATCAGGAAGGTCTCAATGGGGAACTGATGTTCCGTCAAGAGGCTGTTGATGGGGATAACAAGGTTTGCGGTAGTGGGCTGGGCCTTAAGCGCCAACCCTATGTATATAAAGGCTGTCAGCAAGAAACCATAACGCACGACACTGAGAAGTTTTGCCTTTTTAGACAGTCTGTCTTTGGCAAACATGACGATTGTCAGCGCCAAAAGAAACAATACAAAGGCGGCGATGTGATAGATCTTTTGCCGCCATATCATTAGCCAAATGGCGTCCTCGCCAAATAAATCGCCTAGATGCTCCACTTACTACTCTAAAAACCTGTCTGGCAGTTTATACTCAACCCCAGATGTCTTAAATTTCTTCTCTGTACCCACCCTATAGGGTAACATTAGCTTGAGTTTAAAGGGGTTTGATGGCTCAAATTCCTTGCCTCTGATGATAAACACCCCGCCCTCCTTTGGCTTAGGCGCTCCTTTAGCTGCAACCTCAGTCAATATCCTGTAATCCTTATCTGTAAAGTTAAAGACCCGCGCCTCCTGTTCAATGCTGAATCTTTCAAAGACACCGCCACGGGCAAACCCAGATCCCTTAAACGAACCAGCGCCCATGGAAAATATGAAGACAGGCGTCTCACCTGGTTTAAGAGCTTCCATTATTTCATTGTAAAACCGCTCGCCCAATACGTTCTTGCCTATCGAGGGGGGGGACACTAGACCAATGTACAGGTCAAGATACGCCTCCTTGCCTTCTAAAGCAAGCTCTTCAGAGGTAATCAAGATATTTTTTACCGCCCCTGCATCAACAAGATCCTTCCAGTTGAGGATGTCAGACTTACTGCTGATCTTACGTACCTTGTCTTGCGTGTGTTTGGTCATACCAGCGATGCCGGCTACCTTCTTTGCGCTCTCGGTGATTATAGCGTGCTGCACAGCAGCCGTAACAGTAGCGCCAGTGATGGCGTCCATCTTTATTTCATTGCCAAAGGTCAGCCCTTTGATAGCATTTTTTCCTGTGTATTGTTTTAGGTATTCCTGATAGTTATCTTCTTTAAGACCTATGAGTACAATAGGTTCTGAGTGAAAGAGCAGCTTAACACCGGTGATATTACCGCTGGTATCTATACCGATGAGGGTCTCCATGTGTTTACCGGAGTAACCAACGTGCCTTTCAGTCCAATCTTTAGATAAAAAAACATACCCTATAATCTTAACGCCTGCATAGGCTTCCCAGTAGCGTTCTTTTTGTGCAAACTTCTCAGCCTTCATTACGTCTTCTAATTTATACTCGTATCTGTGTTCAAAATACTTTGACTGAGCGGCATACAACGTAGATGACGTAAAAACCATTATAATATATAAACACAACAAAATTGTTCTTTGCATGACTCTCCTATATTTGTTCCTCTTCTGGTTCATTATACACGAAGACTTATACCAGATTGTGTTCAGAGAGATAGTACCAGGATGGATGCACCCTGGTACCATAATCTCTTAGCTCTATCCTTTATGCCTTTTCGACGATAATCCTCATCCTCATCTCAAGGTGCAGGGCGTGACAGAAGTTTGTGCAGTATGCCCAGTATACGCCAGGCTTATCGGCGGTGAACGTCACTGACTTAGTCTGAAACGGGGCTACAACAAAGTTGATGTTGTAGTTTGACAGGGCAAAACCATGTCCAAGGTCTGATATCTCGTCGTTATTTGTCACAATGACGGTAACCTCATCACCCTTTTTGACCTTGACCTCCTGCAATCCAAAAACAGGTGCATTGGCGGTGAGTTTAACGGTTACCTTTTTGCCTTTTCTCTCTACACCGCTTCGCGTAACGGCCAGCGGGTGCTCAAACATATTGAATCTGTCCTTGACGTGCTTCTCAATGATATCCCTTCTGACTATTATACAGTCATGGGGTTCTATATATTGAGCTGAGTCGTGTATGATCTTGAGCTTATCACCTGAGATGTCAACAAGCTGTTCACACTCGTTTTTCAACGGTCCTACGTTTATAAATCTATCCTTAGCGAACTTGTTTAGAGACACAAGCCACTTGCCGTCGGCCTCTTTGGTCTCCGCCATTGTTGCCATTATATGTCCAACCTGATAGGTTATATCCAGGACATCTACGATGTGTTCGTTTTTCTTCTTTTCTTCTGCGCCCTTTTTCTCGGCGTCTATTGCCTTTTGTATGTTCCACTTGACGTTGGTGCTGTCTATAAAGACCGAGGTAATGGCGTTACCCCTTCCGTCAAACGTGGTATGTAGCGGACCAAGGCCGATATAAGGCTGGGCTACGATGCAGTCTTTGGGTTTGATCTTCCCGCTATAGACCTCATCCAGTTTGTCTATTGCCACAACAGTACAGTTAGGGGATACCTTGCCGGAGCAGACTGCGTACTTGCCGTCAGGAGAGATATTTATTCCATGCGGGTTTTTAGCCACTGGGATCCTAACGACTATATCGGACTTGCCCTCACGTCCATCGATCATCTTAACGCCTTCAATGACCTTAAACTTGCCTTCCTTGAGGGCCTTTCTGATCCTGTCCCAGTTAAACACCAACATGTAATCAAAATCCGAGGCCAGCATCTCTGATACAGTAACGCCCTTTTCTATGTTGTACGACGTGGTCATCGAATACTTGCCGCCGTAATCAGTAGCGGCCAGGTCCATGTTCTCATCTACCATCACCTGGCAAACGATCTCCATCTTCTCGGCATCTATGATTGTGTGGCAGCCGTAATACTTATCTTGGGGCACATCAGACGGATTGTTTGGTACAGGGATCTGAAACTCACTGTTACAGACAAGCCACTCGGTCTTAGGATACCGTTGCGTAAACAACCCGTGCATACCTTGTATGTTTGGCACATCGAGGATCTTGTCCACCTCCATGTACTCTACCCTTATGCGGGCTACCCTGTTGTTTAACTTGTCGTTTACAAACAGATATTTACCGTCATAAACGCCATCCTTGTACGAACCATGCACATGATGTGTATCGCCGCAGAACCTCCCTTTGAGCAGGGCCTTGCTCTCGTTGGTTATACCCCAGCCGGATCCAACGTCCATGTTAAAGACGGGTATCCTCTTGAGTTCTCTCATTGAGGGAACACCAAGAATTCTGACCTCGCCAGAGTGCCCGCCACTCCAGAAACCATAGTAGGCATCGAGTTCACCGGGCTTCACCTCTGCGCTCTGGTGCCCGTTGCCTTTGGTCTCAGCCTGAGCTACGGCAGTTCCTAAGACCTTATCCTTATCGTTAATGGTCTTATCGAGCATCACAACACCTGCTCCTGCTGCAACTCCGGCCATTCCTATATATTTAAGAAAATCTCTTCTATCAAACGACATTATAACCTCCTTTCGTGTATTCGCCTATTTGCTGAGCCGTCCCATTAGTTTTAATGTATAAGAAACTAGGTGCCATCTATCCTCCTCTGACAAGGAATCCTGAAAGGAGGGCATCCCTGTGCCATCTAACCCGGTAGTATATGCTATGAAAACGTTCTCTGGAGCAAAGCCCATCTTTGTTGCCCCGCTTGTAAAATCAAAAGGCACCACCTTATCACCCCAGTCGTCTTTCAGACTGTCAGACTTTGTGCCATCGCCTTTGCCTTCCTTACCGTGGCATTCCCAGCACTTCATGTTTTCCCAAACCTTCTCGCCCTTTGCAACTGAGTCCGGATTCCCAACCCATGCCGGCTTCTTTATTGCCACCGGCTGACACGGTTGTTCATCCTTCCATCTTGGAGAAAAGCTCTTAATGTATTGTATTACAGCCTTTCTTTCTTTCTCCGATAGATCCGTGGATGCCGGCATGTAGGCCCTCGGTATACCGTTTGAGATTACCCTCATCAGATCGCTATCTACAGGCATACAACCAGTTGGCGTTGTCCTGAACTTAAAGACGCCTGCCGTAAAGTCCCTTGGGAAAATACTCCACGTCATACCCTTCTTTTCCACCCTGTGAACCAAATCAACCAGTCCCTTACCATCACCTTTTGGTCCGTGACAGATTACACAACGGCTTTCATAGATCTTCTTCCCATCAGCAGCAGCGTCAGCAGCATAGACGGACTTTGCCGTTTGCATGAGAAACACTAAACTAACCAGCAAAACGACTTGTAACAGAGAATGTCCCTTGAACTTAACCATCATTTTGCTAACAATAAACTTGTCTTCATTGCCCATTTCTTCCTCCTTTGTCTTTTTTTACTTTACATCAGTTCTACCCGTCATGGGTATACCAAACCGTTATCTTATATAAATCGCCGTTATTGTTGAATACAGTGTAACAGCAATTTTACATCATATACTACAATAAATGCAATATTATACTAAAGTAATTATAATATTTCAAACAGTAACCCATATCATTGACAATGATAACATGTTTATGAGTTATTTTCACCATGATGTATTAAGAATGAAGGCTTTGTCCACTAACACAGGGTTCGCAACCCCCTCCTTAATCATTTTCACAGCCTTAAGTCAACAGCATTATCCCTCAGACCCACCCACAAGGGGAGGGGTGAGGCGCCCCGGCCACAAAGAAGTCCTCTTAACCCCATTATATCGGATGTTTATACACAATGTTTCAATCGTGTGCCGAACTATTACATTTTCTATAGTTTTGTACTTTCTGGATTCCTGCTCAGGTCAGGGGCAGGCATGGAACAGTTAAAGACGACACTTGCTGCCATTCCCGCGAAAGCGGGAATCTATTTTCGAGAGCTGCATAAAATGCTGGTTTATAAAAAAGTGCAAAAGTATAGCATTTTATAAAAAAACTATTTACATGAAAAAACTAAAAGAGTATACTACTTACATTTTAGAAAAGGAGCTGGTAGACTTATATTGAAAGAATTAAGATTTTGGATAGCACACATACCGCTGCTGGCCTTAACAGTATGTACACCCATACTGAACCTGGGTTTGCAGCCGTTGTATGCACAAGAGCAGCAGATAAAACCAACAATAGAGCAGCCTAACGAACCATTGATAAAGGCCATTGAGATCATTGGCATTAAGCGTATTGAGGAGGGGGCGGTGAAGACCAAACTCTCGCAGAAGATAAATCAACCCCTATCCAAGGCTGCTATAGACACAGATATAAAGACCATATACAAGATGGGATATTTTGATGACGTAAAGGTCGAGACTGAGTTTTATGAAGGGGGGCTCAAGGTCATCTACCGTGTGAAGGAAAAACCCACAATAGTAAAGATTAATTTCGATGGCAACCTTGAGTTTAAGGACGATAAACTCAAGGAAAAGATAGCCGTTGTCAAAGGTTCAATTGCAGATACAGCCCTCATCCAGGATAACATACAAAAGCTCAAGACCTTCTACGAAGGGGAAGGCTATTACCTGTGCGAGATATTCCCGATACTTCATTACGTAAAGGATGACGAGGTCAACCTCACCTTAAAGATTAATGAAGGCAAGAAGATAAAGATTAAACAGTTGCAGCTCAAAGGTAACAAGAACATATCCGACAGTAAGATAAAGAAGGTTTTAAACACATCCACTTGGTGGATATTTTCGTTCTTTACCGGCTCAGGGTATGTTAAAAAGGATATGTTGGAAGAAGACGTCAAGAGATTAAGCAACCTCTACCATGACCACGGCTACGTCAACGTTAAGGTGAGCGAGCCTAAAGTGCTTGTGGATGAGGAAAAGTCATCTATTACAGTTGTCTTTGAGGTAGAAGAGGGAGATAAATATAACCTTGCAAAGGTAGACATAGAGGGTTTTCACGCCTTTCCTGACACAGAGATAAAGAAGCTGATAACACTAAAGACAGGCGACGTGTTTAGTAAGAAGACCCTCACTAGCAACATCTCGGCAGTAGCAGATTATTATTCCGAGCGTGGCTATGCAGCTATAAATGTAACGCCTGAGGTAGTGCCTGACGCCGCAACCAAGACCGTCAGCGTATACTTGAAGGTAGAGGAAGGTAAGATATACAAGATAGGCAGGATAGAGGCATTTGGCAACACAAAAACCAGAGACAAGGTGATAAGGCGTGAGTTGACGTTGGACGAGGGAGAGATGTTTAACAGTAAGAAACTGAAAAGAAGTTATCAGAACGTCAACAACCTTAATTTTTTTGAATCTGTCGATTTCACTCCAAGACCTCAACCCGATACAGATATCGTGGACATTGATATAAAGGTCAAGGAGAAGTCAACAGGGTATATAAGTATAGGGGGTGGTTATAGCTCGATCGATAGTATCATTGGCATGGTGCAGCTTACACAGGACAATCTGTTTGGATCTGGTCAGTATGCCAAGGTAAGCGCTGAAATCGGCGGAAAATCATCTCTTTATGAAATAACCTACAAGGAGCCGTGGCTGTTTGACAAACCAGTAAGTCTTGCCGCAAGCATATATAAATTAGATCGCGTATATATAAAGTACAGCAGAAGGGCGGCTGGCACGGCAGTTGGCGTTGGCAAGAGGTTTGCGGAGTACTACGATCTCGGCGTCATGTACAGGTTTGAGGATGTAAATGTGTTTGACGTTAGTAGTGATGCCCCCAAGATAGTCAAGGAACAGACGGGAAAGGCAACAACAAGCAGTATGACGCCAACACTGACAAGAGATACACGTGATAGTTATACTGATCCCACAGAGGGTTCTCGAAACTCTGTCTATTTTACATATGCTGGTTTGGGCGGGACAAATGCGTTTTACAAGGCGGGGGCGGATTCTTTGTGGTTCTTCCCGTTCATTGGCCCTACGACTTTGTCGTTTCGTGGCAGATATGGCTATGGTTCAGGACTCTATGGTAAGAATTTGCCTATATATGAGAGATTTTACGTTGGCGGCATAAATACGATCAGGGGGCTCGCCTTTGGCGAGGCCGGCCCAAAGGACACTGATGGCACGTTTATTGGCGGAACAAGCCAGCTGCTGTTTAACGCTGAGTTTATCTTCCCCATTGTTTCTGAGATAAAACTCAAGGGTGTTACGTTTTTTGATACCGGATCGTCCTTTGGAAACGGTGTTGAATTGACAGAGTTTAAATACACATCGGGAGCAGGCATAAGGTGGATCTCTCCGTTTGGTCCTATTCGTATAGAATATGGTTATAACTTGCACAGAAAGCAGGGTGAATCATCTGGAAGGATTGAGTTTTCATTTGGCAACTTCTTTTAGCAACCGTAGAGAGCGTGGATTATTATACAGTAGCATTCAATTTTGAACCTCTATAGGTTCAAATTAAACAATAGGAGGATATATGAAAAGAGTTTCAGCCGTTTTTTTGACGGTAGTAGTGGTGATGTTGTTTAGTGTGTCAGTCATGGCTCAACAGCAGGGTAAGTTAGTGTTTGTGGACGTTCAAAAGGTCTTAAACGAATCAGAGCCAGGGAAGAAGGCAAAGTCGTCACTAGAGACATATGTTAAGTCTCATCAGGGCAAGATAGAAGAAAAAGAAAAGGCCATCGATAAACTCAAAGAAGAATTAGATAAGAAAGGAACAGCCCTCTCAGATGATGCTAAGAAAAAGAAGCAAGATGAGATCCAGGCCATGACGCGAGATCTCAAACGTATGGCCGCAGATGCTCAGGAAGAAATAAGGAAGAAAGAGACAGAGCTCACAAAAGATGTCTTTAAAGACATTAGAGACGTGATCAACAACGTCGGCAGAGAGGAAGGTTATTCGGCGATACTGGATAGTACAGTGTTACTTTACTCCGTTGACAACGTCGACGTTACAGAAAAGGTCGTTAAGAAATACAACGAATTGGGTAAAAAAAAGTAACTCCATTAAAAAAATAGCAATTACCATCAGTGGCCGTAGTAGGCGGACTGATCAATTTGACATGATACTTAAGTTTTAATTGACAGTCCCTTACGGTGTAAATCAAGCAATCAATATTTAGATGTGGGACTGCTTAGTTAAACAATAGGGTAATTAAAGAGATTAAAACTAAACTAACAACAATAAAGAGATTATAATGAAATTGGGAGAGATAACCAACCTGCTTGACGGCATCCTCAAGGGAGACCCTGAGATGCTAATTGATGGGGCTTATGGCATCAAAGAGGCAGCAGAGGGACATGTAACAGTATATAAAGGCTATAAACCGCTCGATGATCTTACAGCCTCAGCGGCCTCAGCGGTGATAGTAAAAGAAGAGCTGGCAGGACTTGATAAGGCACAGATTATCGTTAGCAATCCGTCTCTGGCCTTTGGTAAGCTCTGTCTGCTATTTTATGGCAGGCCGTTTAATCCTAAGGGGATAATGCCAGGGGCTAATGTAGCCGAAGGTGTGTGTATCTCAAACAACGTAAGTGTCTACCCTGGCGTTTATATTGACCACGGTGCAACAGTAGGGGATGGCACAACCATTTACCCTGGTGTATACATAGGCGAAAACTCAGAGATAGGCAAAGATTGCATAATACACGCAAACGTGACTATACGTGAAGACAGCCGGATAGGTAATCGTGTAATAATACAACCTGGAGCGGTCATAGGTTCTGATGGTTTCGGGTACGAGTTTGAAAATGGCAGGCACTTTAAAATACCGCAGGTTGGCAGGGTCGTCATAGAGGATGACGTTGAAGTCGGTGCCAACGTTACAATAGACAGGGCAACCAGTGGTGTTACACTTATCGGTGCCGGTACAAAGATAGACAATATGGTACAGATTGCGCATAACGTTAAAATAGGCAAACACTCCCTGATCGTGGCCCAAACCGGTATAGCGGGCAGCAGCGAAATTGGCGACTACGTAGTGCTTGCAGGGCAGGTGGGGGTGTCAGACCACACGATGATTGAATCGGGGACACAAATAGGTGCTCAGTCTGGCGTTATGGGTAAGGTTAAAAAGGGGGCCTATATGGGCTCACCAGCAATGCCTCACTTGCAATATAAGCGATCATACGTATTGTTCAAACGGCTACCGGAGCTTAACGATAGACTGCAAGAGCTTGAAAAATGGGTTTTTAGAGATAATAAATAAACTGTTCTAAAATAATTTAGCGACCACTTCTACGGTCACTAAGGAGGCATAGACAATGATAGACATATCAGGGATAATAAACACTTTACCTCACAGGTATCCTTTTCTGATGGTGGATCGGGTAGTAGAACTCGTATCAGGGGAGAGTGCAAAGGGGATAAAGAACGTGACGATAAATGAACCTTTTTTTCAGGGGCATTTTCCAGATAACCCTGTAATGCCTGGTGTATTGATAATAGAGGCATTGGCACAACTGTCTGGTATTTTAGCATTCCAGTCAGGGGTAAAGGGCAATACTGTGTACTTCATGAGCATAGAAAAAGCAAAGTTCAGAAGGCCAGTTGTACCAGGGGATCAGTTAGTACTCGATATAAAGGTAACACATAAAAGAGGTAACGTTTGGAAGTTTACCGGCAAGGCCATTGTGGCGGAGATGGTTGCTTCTGAGGCTGAATTTACTGCTATGGTTACACAGCGGGAGTTATAAAGATGCAGGCAAAGATACATCCAACAGCCATTATTGGCAGCGGCGTGGAGATAGGCGAAGATACGGAGATTGGCCCCTACTGTATAATTGGAAACGGGGTCAAAATCAATAGAGGCACGAGACTGCTCTCTAACGTAATATTAGAAGGAGATCTGGAATTAGGTCACAATTGCACCGTACATCCGTTTACTAGCATAGGTTTTACACCACAAGACCTGAAATACGACGGCAGGCAAACCTCAGTTAAGATCGGTAACGACAATGTCATCAGAGAGTATGTGACGATTCACAGGGCGTCTATTCACGGAGATGGGACAACTGTCATTGGAAACGGAAACTTTATTATGGCCTACGTTCATATAGCACATGACTGCAAGGTTGGCAACAGCATCGTTATGGCCAACGCCGCCACACTGGCAGGGCACGTCGAGATAGAAGATTATGCCGTGATTGGCGGCATTGTAGCCATACATCAATTTACTCGGATAGGGGCTTATGCTATGGTTGGCGGTTTCAGCGGTGTAGGCCAAGATGTACCGCCTTTTACAATAGCATCGGGACCAAGAGCCAGGTTGTTTGGCCTAAACCTTATTGGCCTAAAGAGAAATGGGTTCTCGGATGACGCAATACAGAGGCTGAAAGATGCCTATAAGATACTGTTTAGAGATAAGTTGACCTTAACTGAGGCACTGCGTAAGTTAGAAGATGAGATGGAGATGACCCAAGAGATAAAAACTCTGGTTGAGTTTATAGCAAAAAACAAGAGGGGCATATGTCGGCAGACGTAACAAAGATATTAGGTCTGATAGCAGGACAGGGGGAGTTGCCATTTGCCATTGCCGATGAGGCACACCAGCAGGGTTTTAAGGTCATAGCTATAGGGCTTGACTCACTCTGTGACGAGAGACTTAAGGACCATGTAGATGAGTTTAAGACCATAAGCGTTGGAAAACTTGGCTCCATCATAAGCGCTCTAAAGAAGGCACACGTAACTGAGGCGGTAATGGGTGGAAAGGTACCTAAGGCCCTTGTGTATAAGAGTAAGATCGTCCCTGACCTAAAAACGGTTGGGTTGATGATGAGATTAAAAGATAAAAGTGACGACTCCATAATGCTTGCCGTAACCGAGGAGTTTATCAAGGAAGGCATAAATATGCGTAACGTAACCGAGTTTACGGTTAAGCTCTTGACCCCCTCTGGTGTACTAACCAAAAAGGGGTTGTCAAAGCAAGAAGAAAAGGACATAAATTTTGGCTTTCGGATAGCAAAAGAAATCGGAAGACTCGACATCGGTCAGACGGTGATCATCAAGGACAGCGCAGTGATAGCCGTTGAGGCAATCGAGGGCACCGACAGCGCCATACACCGAGGGGGAGAGTTAGCAGGAGAGGGGGTCATCGTTATAAAGGTCAGTAAACCTGCACAGGACAAACGCTTTGATTACCCCGCCGCAGGTCTTCAAACCCTCAAGACCATGACAGAGGTCAAGGCAAGGGTGCTTGCCCTTGAGGCCGAAAACACCCTGATGCTGGATAAAGCAAACATGCTAAACGCCGCCAACATCTCAGGCATCACGATTGTTGGCATAAAATAAACGTTGCAAACAAGCAAAGACATTCAACCTCTTGTCAGTGTTGTAATGTTATGTTACAACCGCCGGGAGGACGCACGCGAGGGGCTCATACGCCTAACCACACAGTCATACAAGAACCTCGACATAGTGGTCGTGGACAACTGCTCCACAGACGGTACAGCAGAGATGGTACATGGATTGAACAACCCCTGCATAAGACTCATAAGGATGCCTAAGAACCTAGGCGTAGATGCCTACAACGAGGGGTTTAGGAACAGTAAGGGCGATTTCGTGGTTATCCTGGACGATGACAGCTTTCCCTCCGAGGGCAGCATTGAGAGGATGGTCGAGAAGTTTCAGGCTAATCCGGCCCTTGGCATCGTCGCCTTCGACGTTAGGGATTATGCCCAGTACAGCAGCGTGTGCTCTGACAAGGAAGTCACAGACAAGAAGGCCCCATCAAGTACATACATCATGTCCTTTAACGGCGCAGGGGCCGGCGTCAGGAAAGAGATACTTGATAAGCTCGGCGGCTACCCAGGCGAGTTCTTCCTGTATGTCAACGAACTCGACTTATCCTTCAGGGTATGGGACAACGGCTACAAGGTAGAATCCTTCCCCGACGTGGTAGCCTATCACAAGAGCTCTCCCGTAAACAGGTTGTCTGAGAGGGCGCCGTTTTATTACACACGTAATACGTTCTGGTTGACTTGGAAGCACTATCCCTTCGATCTGATGTTTAAGGTAACTGTTTTACTCATCTACTACGTCTTTTATCATACATTAGAGCAGTCTACGACCATTTATCTGAGGGCATTTGGTGGTGCCATCTCTGATCTTAAGCATATACAAAAGAGACGTAAGCCGGTAAAAAGAGAAATCGCCCTTAGGATGCGAGTACCACTAAGGCTGCCCTTCACCATGTATCGTTGATGGAGAGAGGAGAGAAAGCTCTGCTCAGAGTTCAAGGGATTGACATAAAGGGGGTCCATAAGGGTGCATAAGAAAGTCGTGGGTTTTGTCAAAGAAGGGGAGGCACTGCCTCTCCTCAGACCCCTCCGCAAGGGGACCAGTCCCCTTGACCCCATTAAACTCCCCATGAATTTATTATGCACCCACCTAAAGGGGATCCTAATTTAATAGTATACATGGTAAAATAAAATATGCGGTTTGTAGATGTACGTAGTGACATAGCGTTTAAGAAGGTCTTTGGCAATGAGAACAAGAAGGAAATCCTGATTTCCTTCTTAAATGCGGTATTAGACCTCAGCGGTGATCGAGCGATAGACGATATTACGTTATTGAATCCCTATCAGGCACCAAGGATTGAGGGATTAAAGGAGACTGTATTAGATATACAGGCTGTTGACAGGAGAAAGATAACATTTATAGTAGAGATCCAGATTCAGAGGCAAAGGGGGTTTGGCAAACGGGTATTGTATTACACAAGCAAGGCCTATGTTGCGCAGTTAGAGAAGGGAGCTGACTATCCCAAGTTAAACCAGGTTATATACATAGGAATATTGGACTTTATTAATTTTGAAGGTGATGGATATCTGACAAGACATCTCATACTCAATACAAATACGCTTAAACAAGAGTTGACCGACTTAGAGTTTAATTTTATAGAGCTTCCCAAGTTTACCAAACAGGAGGGTGAATTAGAGAGCATTGTAGATAAGTGGATACATTTTATTAAGAATGCTGAAGATCTGAGGATTGTGCCTAAGTATGCTGATTTTGTAGAGATAAGAGAGGCGTATGATATAGCAAATAAGATGCAGTGGAGCAAGGAAGAGCTTGACGTCTACGATTATTGGCTGATGAGATTACAGGATGAGAGGGGTGCAAGAGAGTATGCACTTGAAGAGGGGCTGCGCGAGGGATTTAGCAAAGGAGAACGTAAGGGATTTATCGAAGGGGAGCGAAAGGGGATGCTCGAAGGAAAGCTCGAAGGAAAGCTCGAAGGTTTGATAGAAGGAGAACGAAAGGGATTACTGGAAGGTATTGAGGGGATGCTTGAGATCAAGCATGGAGATAAAGGGCTTGAGCTTATGAGTATTGTTAGAACCCTTGGAAGTAAAGAAAAGTTAGAGGAATTTAAAGAGCAGATAAAGAGGTCTATCTCAGTTGATGATCTCATTAAAGCACTCAAAGAAGAAAGATAATCTATGCAGCGATTCTCAGTGAAAACATTGTTCGGCTTTATATGAGGTTATTCAAAGAGCGTAAAAGAAATTTTTCGCGATGTTCCTCCTGAGTACAGCCAATGTTTGTTGT
>PEAB01000115.1 GCA_002753395.1 Nitrospirae bacterium MYbinv3
AGCCATTTATAGAGCATTTAAAGACTAACGGGATGAGTTACATATTAGTCTCAAAAGAGGGTGATCATAAACTCATGATGGAGTGGGTTAGAGAACAAAAGATATATCTCCACTCTTCAATGAGAATTACTGTATACTTACCCCCTATGTTTACAATTAGGATGTCTGAACCACGATTTAACGGATTTAAGGATTGTCAGGATTCTGTCATCTCTTTTTCCTGTAAATCCTTATCATCAGTTTAATCCTAGTTCAGACAATCTTTATTTTACTTAAATCTGGCATTGTCAAATTACGTGTTATGTTATAATAAGAGGATCAATTACATAACATACATTAACAGGAGAGACGGTATAATGTTAAAGAAGAAGGACAGGTACGTAGTGGCAGTTGTTGGAGCAACTGGCGCTGTGGGTAACGAGATGATCTCCGTGCTGGAGGAAAGACAGTTCCCTGTGGAACAACTAAGGCTCTTTGCCTCTGAACGCTCAGTGGGGCTTAAGATAGATTTTAGGGACGACCAGATACGGGTTGAAACCCTAGATAACGATTCGTTTAAGGGAATAGACATAGCGTTGTTTTCTGCCGGTGCGCAGCGCAGCGAGGTTTATGCACCCATAGCCGCAGCCTCCGGGTGCATCGTTGTGGATAACTCCAGCGCCTTCAGGATGCACAACGACGTCCCGCTCGTCGTACCAGAGGTAAACCCCGACGACATCAAATGGCATAAGGGTATAATAGCAAACCCTAACTGCTCGACCATCCAGATGGTCGTCGCCCTCAAGCCAATCCACAACGTGGCAAGGATTAAACGTATAGTGGTCTCTACGTATCAGGCGGTGTCAGGAACCGGTAAGAAGGCAATGGATGAGCTTATGGAGCAGACTCGCAGCCTTCTGAGCTTCAAGGAGGTTCAGTGCAACGTCTACCCGCATCAGATAGCGTTTAATTGCCTGCCGCATATAGACAAGTTCCTCGAAAACGGTTACACCAAAGAAGAGATGAAGATGGTCAATGAGACCAAAAAGATAATGGGCGACAACTCGATACGTGTGACGGCAACGACCGTGCGCGTACCTGTTTTCAGAGGACACTCCGAGAGCGTAAACATCGAAACCGAAAAGAAGATCACAGCCAACGAGGTGCGCGCTCTATTGTCAACCGCCCCTGGCGTTATACTCTTTGATGCCCCTGAGAAAAACGTCTACCCCCTGGCCATAGACGCCACTGGAAAGGATGCTACCTACGTGGGAAGGATCAGAGAGGACGAATCAATAGAAAAAGGTATCAACATGTGGGTAGTATCAGATAATCTCAGAAAAGGCGCAGCCCTTAACGCAGTTCAGATAGCTGAAAAACTCGTTGAGTTTGCCTAAAACCAACGGTGTTGGAACAGTTAAGCGACAATTTAGTCAGCGCAGATGACTTTCCAAAGGTACCCCTTGTCCTTGATGGTATAAGCGCCAGGTTTATAACCCAAAACCTCATAATACCATGCGATGTGCGCGACAACACATTGCGTGTGATAATGGCGCGGCCGTGGGATCTGGACGCCAAAGACGCCTTGAGCGTGGCAACAGGGCATGAGATTGATGCCCACGGCGCAGATGAGACTGCTGTCAGGGACTACCTGGATAAGTTCTTTGGTAAAGAGGCCAGTGTAAACAAGATAATAGAAAACATTGGCGATACTTCCTTTGAGTTTAAGTCAGAGTATGATGAGGACGTCGATCACCTAAAGGGTTTGGCCTCCGAGGCCCCTATCATCAAGCTGGTCAACCTCCTTATAACGAGGGCTATTGAGGGCAGGGCAAGCGATATCCACATAGAACCATTCGATAACGAGCTAAAGGTGCGTTACCGTATAGACGGCGTCTTGCACGATGTGGAATCAGCTCCCAAAAGGCTGCAAGCCGCCATTATATCCAGGGTAAAGATAATGGCCAAGCTCAACATAGCCGAACGTCGCCTGCCCCAGGACGGCAGGATAAAGCTAAAGATATCATCCACTGAGATAGACATCCGCGTCTCTACCATACCGGTGCTCTACGGTGAGAGTATCGTTATGAGACTCCTGAATAAAGAGTCCATCGTCATAGACCTGGAAAGGTTAGGGTTTCCCCCAGAGCTTTTAAAAGGCTTTAACTCTCTCATCAAAAAGCCCCATGGCATAATCCTGGTAACCGGTCCAACTGGAAGCGGTAAGACCACAACACTATACGGCGCCCTCGATAAGATCAACACCGAGGACAAGAAAATCATCACCGTTGAGGACCCCATCGAGTACCATCTAAACGGCGTGAACCAGATACAGGTCAAGCAGCAGATAGGCCTTAGCTTTGCCAACACCCTCAGGCACATTGTAAGACAAGACCCCGACATCATAATGATCGGAGAGATCAGGGACCTTGAAACGGCTGAGATCGCCATTCAATCAGCCCTGACAGGACATCTCGTCTTCTCCACGCTTCACACAAACGACGCCCCAAGCGCCATCACAAGGCTCATAGACATGGGTGTTGAGAACTTCCTCTTGTCCTCCACACTTAGAGGGTTGTTGGCCCAGCGCCTTGTACGCATGATATGTCCCCAGTGCAAGGGCGTAGACGACACCTTAGCAACCCCAGAGGAGCTTACCATGATCGGTCTGGGCACTGATGTAAAGATTTATAAGGGGACGGGATGTGAGATCTGTTCACATACGGGATTTCTTGGCAGGTCGGGCATATTTGAACTGATGATGATAGATAACGACGCAAGAAAGCTAATCATGGCAAATGCCGATTCTGCTGAGCTTAGAAAGGCTGCACGTAACTCCGGTATGAAGACCCTGCTTGAGAGCGGTAAAGACAAGGTCAGACAAGGTATAACCACCATAGCAGAGGTGCTGAGGGTTACACAGGAGGTCTAGATAACATGCCGGTTTTTCACTATCGGGCAACAAACCACATGGGTGAACTAGCAGAGGGGCTAATGAACGCTGTTGACGAAAAGACGGTTGTGGAGTCCCTGAAAAACTCGAGGTTGATCCCTCTTAAAATCACAGAGAGCAAGGATGGACAAAAATCTGAGGGAGCCAAGAAGCTCGAATTCCTAAAAAAGTCTGCGGCTGCTGATGTGCTCACCTTTACAACCGAATTGGCAGCGCTGCTAGGTGCAGGGTTACCCTTAGACAGGGGCCTTGGTATCTTAAGCGAAATATCAGAAAACACATCCATGAGGGAGGTCATCACCTCTGTCCTGAAATACATACGTGAGGGAAGCTCCTTCTCAGATGCCCTTATGAGGCATCCAAAGGTGTTTACACGTCTGTATGTCAACATCGTCAAGGCTGGAGAGTTAGGGGGTGTCCTTGAGAGCGTCATGCAAAAGCTCAACGAATTTCTTGAGACCTCAAAGGAGCTTAAGGATCACATATACTCGGCCATGATCTACCCCATAATACTGACTTTAAGCGGTGGTGCATCGGTTATCGTCCTAATGACGTATGTTATACCCAAGTTTTCAGTGATCTTTGAAGACCTTGGTCAAAGTCTCCCGCTGCCAACACAGATACTGTTGACGATGAGTGGTTTCTTGGTCTCTTACTGGTGGGTTTTGGTTTTGGGCCTTGTAATAGTTGTCTTCTTGTTTAAGAGATACATAAGCACACCGGAGGGGCGAAAGGCATGGGATGCCTTTGTCTTAAAGGTTTTTAAGGACATAGTGGTAAAGTTAGAGACGTCCAGGTTTTGCAGGACGCTGGGGACGTTGTTAAAGAGTGGGGTGCCGTTGTTAGAGGCATTGCGCAACGTTCAGGACGTTGTCAGCAACGTTATCATACGTCAGGCCATAGACGGTGTCATAAAGGGCGCCAAAGAGGGGCAAGGCATAACGGGACCCATAATATTGGCCAACGTCTTTCCCTCCCTTGCCATATCCATGATCAAGGTTGGTGAGGAGTCCGGCCATCTTGACACAATGCTCCTAAAGGTGGCAGACACCTATGAAAAGGGTCTAAAGACGACCGTCAGGCGGTTCATAAGCATCGTGGAACCGGCAATGATACTGGTGATGGGCGTCGTTGTAGGCTTCATCGTGATGTCCATGCTCATGGCAATCTTTAGCATAAACGAAATGCCTATGTAGGGGGAAGGGTGCATAAGAAATTCATGAGGAGTTTAATGGGGTCAAGGGGACTGGTCCCCTTGCGGAGGGGGCTGAGGGGACGCAGAGCCTAACCTTCTTTGAAAAAACCCACGACTTTCTTATGCGCCCGGAAGGGAAGAAGATATTGTATCATCTTAAAAAAGTATGGTAAGTTTTTTATGGTTTCAAGAAATGGATTCCCACTTTCGTGAGAATGACAGAAAATAGCGTTTTTGGCTGCTCTATGTCATTCCTGCGTAACCAGGAAGCCAGAAAGTGCAAGAACTATAGCATGAAATATAAAGAAGATACCTCTTGTCCCCCTCTTGTCGCTTTGTTATAATAAATAAACTTATAAATAGGAGTTATACATGCTTGATGTACGATTTATGATCGAGATGCCTGAGGTAGTAAGACAGGCCTTAAAAAATAGAAACTATAACATACCAATTGATGAGATAATAGACCTTGTTTTACAGGTGAGGAGACAACAGCAGGAGATCGATGATCTGAGAAATAAGAGAAACGTGGTCTCACAGGAGATCGGGAGGCTCAAGAAGCAGAAGGCCGACACTGTCAGCTTGGAAGAGGCCATGAAGAAGGTCTCTGAGGATCTCAAAGGGCTTGAGGAGAGTCAGCGCACAACCCAAGAGAAGATCAATGATGCCTTACTACTGATCCCCAACATACCTCACGAGAGCGTCCCCGTGGGTGCAGATGAGAGTGCAAACGTTGAGGTAAGGACGTGGGGTACTCCCCCGGTGTTTGATTTCGAGCCGCTTAACCACTGGGATATTGCTAAGGCGCTCAACATCATTGATTTTGAGAGGGCTGCCAAGGTGGCCGGGGCACGCTTTGCGATTATGCGTGGGGCGGGTGCAGCCCTTGAGCGGGCGCTGATGAACTTCATGCTTGAGCATAACGTCAAACGTGGTTATACGGAGGTCTTTCCCCCTATACTCGTAAACCGTGCAAGCATGACTGGCACGGGACAACTGCCAAAGTTTGAAGAGGAGTTGTTCAGGGTGGCCGACCCTGAGTTTTACTTGGTCCCTACGGCTGAGGTACCGGTTACCAACATCCACAGGGACGAAATACTGACAGATGAAGAACTGCCCATCTACTACACGGCCTACACCCCGTGCTTCAGACGAGAGGCCGGTTCATACGGCAAAGACACCAGAGGGCTTATCAGGCAGCATCAGTTTAACAAGGTAGAGGTTGTAAAGTTTGTAAACCCTCAGGATTCATATCAGGAGCTAGAGAAACTAACCGCCGATGCACAAGACATCCTGATACAGCTTGGTCTGACTCATCGTGTGATTATGCTGTCAACCGGTGATATGGGGTTTTCATCGTCAAAGACGTATGATATAGAGGTGTGGCTGCCTGGGCAGAAGCGCTACAGGGAGATATCCTCCTGCTCGAACTTTGAGGATTTTCAGGCCAGACGCGCAAACATACGTTTTAAGAAGAGCGATAAAAAGGGCACACAGTTTGTCCACACCCTCAATGGTTCAGCCTTGGCCATAGGACGCACCGTAGCCGCCATCTTAGAAAACTATCAGCAAGGAGACGGCTCTGTCATCATCCCTGAGGTACTAAGAGGCTATATGGGTATGGAGCGAATAGATTCCTGCTTACGCAGGAATGACAAATAAACAGAGACTGGCAAAAAAAGACATGGAATAACAATCAAAGACAGGTAATGATAAATAAAGACATGCGTTGCAGATAAGGCTATAGAGTAAACCGTAAAGGCCTATAGTGTTGTTATCCCCAGCCGCCTTCTTTAAGTTCGTAGACCCTGTGCAGACCGGTGATCCCTTTCAACTCAAACAGACCAATTAGCCTGGTCTTGACACCGGCCATCATATTTGCCTCTCCTACGGCGTTTTCTGTTATAAAGATGCGGTCAACAAGTGGCATCTCTTCTTTATCAATGCCCCCTGCTATGGGTATTATGTCTGAGGATTTTACACCCTCAACGCGGAAGGTCATGTTGGTAGCCACACCAAGACGGTCGCCTTTAGCATCTACGGTGGTCTCGCCAAAGTTAATGGCAAAGCGCAATTGGATTACCTGTGTTTCGTCGGCGGACTTGTTGTGCTTACCTATGTTATTAAGGACATCGATGGCAAAGTGTACCGCGTTTTCTATCTTTGGAAATGTTATCAGAAAGCCGTCCCCTGTGCTTTTTAAGAACTGAAATTTCTGCTTCTTTGCTATGGGACGCACCACGTCGGTCAATATCCGCGTAAGGGTGAGGGCAAATCGATCTCCGTATTTGTTGGCTATGCCCGTGGAATTACACAGGTCGATCACTAATATGGCCTCAGATCGTATGGTGCCCTCCTCGGGTATCAAGTCAGGTACGCTCTTAATTATAGTGGTATCCTGCGGGTCTCTTCCGGTGAGCTCTTTTAATGTCCTTGCAGCCTCTTCCCGTACATCATCATCCTCGTTAGGGTCGTTTAAACACTTCTTTATTGCGGATACGGCCTCTAGCATCTTCAACTCACCAAGCGCCCTGAGTGTTTCTATCCGAGCGTCTTTATTGGGATCCTTAAGCAGCAGTACAAGCAGTTCCCGTACATCCGTCCCGCCTATATTGATGAGCGTCTGTGGTATAACTATTTTTGTCTCATCGTCGCTCTTTAAGATAAGTTTTTTAAGCAGTTTTATGGCCTCTTTTTTGACGTCTTCTTCATCGATCTCTTTTAAAGCCTCCGGATTGTTTGCTGCGGCCTCGACCATTTTCATATGGGCAAAGGCCCTTAGTGCCTCAATACGAATGTGCTTCTTAGTGTGACCAAGCATAGGGACAAGGCGTTGTATGGCTTTCGGGCCTCCGATGTTGCCAAGCGCTTTGGGGATATGCCAGTTTACGTATTCATCGTCCATCTTGTTGTATAATGGATCGATGGCCAGTGGGTCTTGTATGTAGCCCAGGGCTATGATAGCCTTTTCCCTGACCCACCAGTCTGTGTCGTCCAGGGTCGTAATCAAGGTATCTAAAGCCAGCCTGTCCGGCACCCTGACAAAGAACTCCACGGAACACCTGCGGAGGTTCTCATCGGGGTCGGTGAGCATTGCCTTGAAGAACCTCACGATGTTCTCCCCCTTGATCTCGGCTAGGGCGTCTGTGGCTATCTGCTTTACCCACCAGTCGGAGTCCTTCATTGCTTCAATGAGCGCATCTATGGTCTTTGGGTCCTTTATGCCGTTGAGTACACCGACGGCACACCTTCTGACGTTGACGTCTCGCTCCTTCATCAGTTGTAATAGGTTGGGCACTATTGTGGCATCTCCGATGCGTATGAGGATGTCCATAGCCTCCTGTCGTATTAACAGGTCTACATCCTTAAGAAGTTCTATTATGGGGGCTGCGGCTCGTTTATCACCAATATTGCCAATGGCGTCTAAGGCGGCCTTTCTCGTATGCGGGTCTTCCTCCAACAGCTTGTGTATAAACAGATCGATGCTTGCAGTGTCTTTCATTTTGCCTAAGATACGCATTGCAGTGATCCTTATGTTGAGGGATTTGTCATTTACAGCCTCTCTCATTAATCTAAGAGCGCCTTCCCCGCCTATCTCTCCCAATATGTTAAGGCAGTTTCTCTTAAGCTCAACGTCGCCATCAGCGTACATAGTGATCAGTTTTGGTACACAGGCAGGGTTCTTAAACGCAAGTAGCAGCTCTATAGCGCTGCTTCGTAACAGGGGGTTTGAGCTCCTCAGATTTTCAACAAGATATGGGATTGACTCGGATTTCCATTTCCTGGTTATGATGTCCTTTGCTGCTACGCGCACTACCTCCTGTGAGTCCCCAAGCAAAGACATCACCTCGGCAATATAATCGCCCTCGCACATTACATCAAGCAGGGCCTTTACCTTGTAAACACGTATCTGATGATTTCTAAAGGCGTCTATTAAACGCGGAAAGGCCTTTTTACCGTAAGATGCGATTTCCTTGTAGATCTGTCTCTCCTCGCTCTCCCCGTTTGCTTCCTCTAAACTAGCGAGGAGTTTTCTTATCTTTATACCTTCAAACACTCAAACCCCTACTGCATAGCATCTCCTTTGTCCAACTCCACCTTACACTCAGGCACTTTATGTATATACCATATGTCCGCCGTGCATTCAATCTATGGAGGTCAACACACAACAACCCCATCCAACACTTCCAGCAACCTGCACAAATACAATTGCGCACAAAATTAATGACTGCAACCAGTCAATAAACCTATTTCTTAAGAATATGGTTTTCTGCTCTTAGGCCTACCAGTGCAGAGGTTGTTTGTCTTAGTCGTTCTACCAGGGTGTAAAGGAGCAAGCGAAACTCCTCGGAGGTCTTGCTTATCTCTTCCTCTAAGAAGTCCTTGTCTATTATACCTAATATAACGTCGCCGTCAGCTACAGCGGAGGCCGAGCGCGGCTGTCTATCCAGAAAGCTCATCTCGCCAAAGTAGTCGCCCTTATCTAGTGTTGCTATCTCCACAAGCTCTCCCTGGATTGTCTTGATTATGCGCACCTTACCCTGCAAGATCAGATAAGTGCCCTCGCCATAAGAACCCTCTTTCAGTACAACCTGTTTATCTTTATAACTCTGCTTAACCACAATTCTTCTCATCTCTTAACCCTTAATTTTAAAATATGGTATACATACTTCAGAGTATAATATCATAATAGGAGTGTAAAAATAAAACACTCCATGGGGTGCATATAAAATTCATGGGGAGTTTAGGTCCCCTTGCGGAGGGGTCTGAGGGGTAATGCTGTTGACTTAAGCATTAACATGTATGCACATGGGCGACATTTTAAGCAGCCACGCCTGACATTTACAGGGTCAAGGGAACAAGTTCCCTTG
>PEAB01000116.1 GCA_002753395.1 Nitrospirae bacterium MYbinv3
TGATATACTCTCTCTTAACATATGCTCTCCTTATGATTTAAAATGTTTTTACGAAATTTATTTTATCATAGGGAGGGCTAAAATATCATTAAAATTTAGGAGTTTTGCAAGAGGCTCAACTTAAAATAAGTTTCTTGTCAACCTGCTTGACAAGAAAAACAAACAAACCTAATTTGACTCCTGCCATAGTCTTCTGAAAAAGCCTTACAGGGAGCTATTTTTGACGAAAGAAGACAAGAAGTTTCTAACAACCGTTGAAGTGTGTGGTCTTTTACGAATCTCAATGACCACGCTTAGAAAATTAAGACGTTCAGGCAAACTACTATATGTAAAAAACCGTTGTTCATTCCGCTTTCCGGCTGCTCAATTCCACGATGTATCTTGTAATTCTCTTCTTTATGGCGGGGGAGACAATGACACATAAACATCAGGTAAGTCAAGACTTTCTTGCTAAATGTCTCCCCGTGTTAAACTTTTTCCCAAGCGCCCGCTTGGTTCGCGTGCTTGGGTACTCAAAGGGCAATACCGGCAAAGATTTAGAGGCTTATCAGAAGGCCAAACGCCCAATAGACACAGGATGGCAGAACAAGGCTAATTACGCACCAGATGACCCGTTAATCGCTGGACATTTAGCCCGTGGTGGATGGGTAGGGTTACTCATTCCTGACGGGGTTATTGTCGTGGATATAGACAATCCTGCCATAGCACAAGAGATAGCAGATGCCCTACGGCGTGCCGGTCTTGCTCATATCGCCATAAAGACACCTCACGGCTACCAATTCTTTTTTAAAGATTCAGGCCTGGTAAAGACACAGGGTGCTAAGATGCTATGCCTATTGGGAATTGTCATAGACTACCGACTGCCTGGAAAAGGTCAGGTTGTATTGCCAACGGACGGTACAGCGTCAAGACAGGTCATGTACATACCGACCTCTGATAACGGTAAGCAACCTACCCTTGCCACTTTACCGCTTTTCTTTTTGCCAGTGCGTAAGGTCAAAGAAGGGGAAACCATTAAAGATATTGTTTTGTCTGTCTCTGAAGGGGGACGCAATGACCATTTTAATGCTGAAACAAGCCGGATGATAGGCTATAACGACACCTGTAATCTGAAATTGGGTAAAGACACGTTATTACAGTCGGCACTGGAATTTAACGCTGCCTTTTGTCTTCCACCGTTACCTGAGCGGGAAGCCTCGACAACCTTTGAATCGGCGTGGAGGTCATTGGCGGGCAAAAGCAAGGCTACAGCACAGCGGACAGAGACAATTGTATCCGACACAACACCCTTTGACGCTACTACCCTGCCCTTTTGTTTTTGGTCTGAGGAATTGAAAAACAAAACTCCGAAGCTCAAGATAGACGTTGAGCTGTTAATGCGTTTTTTGGAAAAAGAAGGTTACAGGAAAGCCATTGTCACAAAGGGAGAATTACAAAAAATCCTTGTTTATGTTGAGGATAATTTAATTGAAGAGGTAAGTTTATCTGAAATTAAAAACCGGCTACTCAGTCAAGAACATGAACCATACAACTACCTTTTTCGATTGCCTGATAAGATATCCTCAAATTTCAACAAAATTGACTTGCGCAAACGACTGCTTGATGTCATCAATGCCTATATAGAGCCAGGCAAACTTGACGCATTGCCTGTAATCGAAAACTTGAACACGTTAAGAGATTCCAAGACAGTATCATATTTTTTTTCAGAAATGGGTTTGTGGAAGTAACAAAAGACGGCATAGAGCTTAAAGATTACAAAGACATGCCAGGGCTGATTTGGAAAAGTCAAATAATAGAACATGATTATGTGGCTACCTGTGCCGGAATAGATGATTTTTCTTTTTTATGGTTTTTAAAAAATGTCTGCACACACAGAGACACCCTAAGTCATGAGAATAACAGGTTTGAAGGAGAACGTTTTAAGTCTTTGCAGTCGGTAATTGGACATTTAATGTCAAATGCCTACGACCCTGCTTACCAAAAAGCAATAATCCTTTCGGACTCGGCACTTACCCCGAATCCAGAGGGCGGCACGGGTAAAGGAATCCTATGTAACGCTATTGGGAAGTTACGGAAAACAACAAGAGTAGATGGTCAATCAATCTACTTCAAGTCTCAATTTGCTTTGCAGGAACTTGGACTTGATACACAGGTAGTTTGGTTTGATGATGTGAAACCTAAATTTGATTTTGGCAGCTTGTTTAGCTGTATAACAGAGCAATACTCATTTGAAAAAAAGCACCAACAAAAAGTGAAGTTTAGGCCGGACACTAACCCTAAAACTGTCATTTGCACCAACTACGCTGTTAAAGGGATTGGGGCGTCTCATGCACGGAGGCGTTTTGAGTTTGAGCTTCTAAACTACTACAACGCAACATTTACACCTGAAACAGAATTTTTGGGACTTTTTTTTGAGACATGGAACGAAAATGAATGGAATTTATTTTACACCTTGATGTTTTCCTGTGTTCAGGCTTACCTTGCCAATAACAGTAGAATCCTGCCCTACGAGTCTGAGACATTGGAACGGAAAAAACTTGTGTCTGAGTTAGGGCGTGAATTTATCGAGTATGCAGATCAACTGGACAGAGATAAGGCGTTACCGATGGCAGATGTTTACGACGCCTTTGTTGGTGAGTTAAGCGATATCCAGAAGCGGAGTTTCAGTAAAAAACAGTTTGGTCTGAACCTGAAACGCTACTGTGAGCATACAGGGCTAAAACTGGAGAAGGATACCCAAGGTAATATCAAGACCTACAGGCTCAATCGGGTTAGCGTATGAGGACACTGGAGGCCAACAAAAAAATACCGATAATACCGATAAATACCGATAGCTTTTTAAATCGGTATTTCACAAGAACGGCACCCATACTTGGATTTTTAGGTGTTTTTTTTTCAAAATACCGATATACCGATTTTTTTAAAAAAACGGGGGTACCCCCTATACATATATATAGGGATATAGGGATATGTGGTTTTTTATGACCTGTTACTTACACACACAAGGGGTACCCCCCTATTGAGGTTTTTTATCGGTATATCGGTATTGCCTATACATAAAAGCAATCAGTATGCGTTTTTATGTCAATACCGATAGGAAAAGCTATCGGTATTGATCGGTATTATCGGTATTTTTTTGTATTGGACTTTTGGAGAGGATAAATCACATAAAGAGGCTTAGAACATGGCAAAAGTAAATGTAATGGTTATGGTAGACAGAGCAATAGAAAGGAATGTAACGGATGGTAGGCTTCGTGTTATGCAAACAGCCGCACCGGCGACCACTGCCAACGTAACAGCCGCACCGACTGAGACCATGCCGCCCCTATGTCCGGTCAAGGCAGTGGCACCTAATGCCCCCACACAGGCCACGGATCAGCTATCACCACTACCGGAACCACACACGACCTGCAAGGGTGCAAATTGCACAGAGGCCGACCATAGCATCATAATCAGGAAGGTAAACGGTAAGTGGATATCGACCCCCTACTGCAAGGCAATCAAAGCCGTATGCCCTCATCCTGAGCACATTAAGAGTATATGGTATGAGCACACCTCTACTGAAGAACAGCCCGACCATGACGGGTTCAGGGCAGCGTTCAGGGAATACGCTAAGACGCTATCGGTCAACAAGCTGTATGTGGTGGATTTAGAGACAAGATACCCTGATATCTACGCAAAGGCCAAGGCTGCGCACGAGACAAAGGACGCCGCTACGACCTTGCCGGAGTATCAGAAGGCACTGGATACCCTTGTCGAGCTATACACGCACGCTGCCAGACGTGCTGGTCACCTTGATTGACGATCCCCTCAATGTTAGGGCAAAGGGGAGCTGCACCCCACTCAAGCGTCCCCTACTCCCTTGTTTTGGGGGGATTGAGCTTGAAAAAGTAAGGCTTCCAGAACAGAATAACAAGCGACAGCACGCATACAAGTTGTCGCCAAAGGCACAGTAAACCGTGGACAAACCGTGGACAAACGACTACCCCCAAAGGAGGACAAAATGGTAAAAGTATTAACTGGCCGCTTATTAGCGGCTATAGACCCATCATTGGTGGATGACCTCAATACCCCCGCTCCTGCCAACACCACCGAAAGAGAGATCAGCCCGCAGGACGCAATGTGTTTAAAAAAGGACGGCGAAGACATTGAAGACACTTGTGTTTTACAGGCAAGCACCCTTCCTTTTACGATCACGGGCACGAACGTTTTGGATGAGTGTGGCCTACCCTTGCCTAAGAACCTCGATATGTTAGCTGTTTACGCTTCGATTAACGCCGACATGCGGTCTGAGGTTTACTTGTACCTAAAGGCGGTGGCACCTCAAACGTACCGGCGTATACAACCCGTGATTGCCTTGGCTAACAAAGCATCCACCATGAACGACTTAAGCTCATACACAACGCACCTGATTGAGATTAAGGCCATGTACCTTTCCGGCGTTGAGGAAGCCGCCACGCCAGGGCATGTTTGGGTAAGTGGCAAGTCGGTGGTGGATATATTGAGCGGTAGGGGATAAGACCAGGCTCCTGCCAATTACCACCGTGCGTGCACAGGATGGCCCTACAAGCGATTAACGAGGTCAGGGTAAGGCGGTTCGAACGCACAAAGGGCACCACGGGCATTTTAAACCGGACGGAGGGGGTAGGCAAAATAATAATCCCTTGTGCTAATATAACTACATGGAAACAGAGATAATTCAAGAGTCTAAGGTACAAGTAATAAACAAAGCTATCGCAGAGTTATCGCCGGTGTTAATAGACGCACTGCATGAGTATGTGTTGTTTTTAGTTGAAAGAGAAAGAAAGCATAAAGCGTTTGTAGAAAGGGTTTTATCTGCCGAAAAGGAATCGAGTGTAATTTGTAATAGCGTAGATGAGCTAATGCAAGCTATAGACAATGCTAATTGACCCTAAGCCCTCTTTTTTAAGGCAAACAAAGAAGATATTTAAGAAGTATCCAAACCTAAGAAAAGAGTTTGAGGTGTTAGTTGGAAAGTTAGCCGACAACCCCTTTGATCGCTCACTAAAAACACATGCTTTAAGTGGTATGCTGAAGGGTAGATATTCATGTTCATTAACCGATGATATCCGAATTATCTTTAAGTGTGATGATAATACTATCTATCTTTTGGATATAGGTACACACGATGAGGTTTATTAGAGTAACCTATGTGTCAGTGTTTATAGGCTAAACACACTCCTTAAATGTGTCATTTTGCATTTTGAATAATTACAGTTTGGTGGGTTGATACTTTCTCTATTCTATTACTCTTATTAACTCAACTTTCGCAGCAAAAAACTATGCTTAGATTACTTATTTACGCGAAATTATAGAAAAATTATATAGCGAATATACCTCTATTTGTTGTATAATAGTATTATATTAAATTAATGCTAATCTTACGAAAAAGAGGTATGAAAATGAACACAACATTACAACAAGATCATGACCATAAACCCTATGTTAATAAATTTTTTGATCGATACAAGATAGGGACAATTATCAAAAAGTCTAACTTCAATAAAGTAAAAGGTTTCTCACCTACTTTTCTGTTTAAACTTATATTCGTCATGGTATTTGTCACTAAAACTATGCACAATTTATTACAATCAGGTTATGAAAATGAACATCCACATAAAGACACAATTTATAGATTTCTGAATTCTACGAGATATAATTGGAGAAAATTCTTATCACTTCTTAGCATAGCAGTCGTAGAATCGCTATCTATCTTGACATCACGAGACAGAGTTGAAGTTTTAATATTAGATGATTCTTTATTCGGCAGAGATAGGAGCAAGGCTGTAGAACTGCTGGCAAAAGTTTATGATCATGCCGAAAAGAAATATCGTAAAGGCTTCAGAATGCTTACTTTAGGATGGTCAGATGGAACAACATTTATACCGCTAAACTTTTCGCTTTTAAGTTCAGAGAATGAAAAAAATCGTATTAACGGCATGGATGAAGAAATTGACAAGAGAAGCAATGGATATAAAAGAAGAGCAGAAAGTATAAGGAAAGCAACAGAAGTATTGATTGATTTGCTAAATCAGGTTGATCTTAAAAAGATTTCTGCTAAATATCTTCTCTTTGATAGTTGGTTTGCTTACCCTGCAGTAATAAAGAAAGTTATGGAAAACAATCTTCATGTAATTTGTATGTTAAAAAAGATGTCTACCATATATTATCGATATAATGGTAAACAAATAGATGTAAGAGATTTATACAAATCTGTTTTCAAGAAATGTGGTCGTGCCAAAATCCTGGCATCAGTCATTGTTGAATTTGGAAAAGAACAGCCAGTTAAGGGGAAAATTGTATTTGTTAGAGATAGGAACAAAAAAAGGCAGTGGTTAGCAATTCTCAGTACTGATACAAATGTAGAAGATGAGGAGATTGTGAGAATATATGGAAAGAGATGGGATATAGAAGTTTTCTTCAAAATGTGTAAATCATTTCTTAATCTTGCTAAAGAATTTCAAGGACGTTCATATGATTCAATGATAGCCCATACCACGATAGTGTTTTGTCGATATATTATGTTAGCCGTTGAGAAACGAGATAATGAGGATAGTCGAACTTTTGGGATGCTTTTTTATGAATGTTGCGATGAAGTCAAGGATATACAATATATAGAAGCACTTTCATTGTTACTAAAACTCTTAAGAGAATATCTTCATACACATCAGCTGCTTCCTGATGATAAAATTCAAGAACTAATCGATGCTTTTATTTCGGTTTTACCCGCATTTTTCAAAGCAAAATTGCGAAAATTAAAGTGCGAAAGTTGAGTTATTAATAAAAACAATCAATCCAAACCATACGAGTATCACAAATATAGTGATCAAGGTACACTGAATAGGTGTTATACCCTTACTAATAAGATAATTATAAAGATTAAAACTGAGTTTATGTGTTATTTTTTGTTGGGTATAACCGTGCCTTTTAGGTATTTTTTCACCAAAAGCAGAAAAAATACCTAAAATATCACCTATAAACGGTACAATAAACGATAACCCAAAGTTGTAAAGCCCTCCGTCTTCTTTCTTTGAGGACTCATTGTTTTGTTCACTGCTTTTGTATGCCTTCTGTTCTTTGAGGTGCTTTATAACTTCTCTGTAAGCAGCGTTAATCTCTTTCGTTTTTTCTTCTGCCTGTTTCTGCAAACGTGGGTTGTGCGCAAATCGGTCTGGATGCCATACCTGGATTAAGTCTCTGCCTCTGTAGCCCCTGGCTTAAGGCCAAGTGTATCGTAATGTTTTTCTATGTCGTTCATATCGTGTGTATTATAGCACTATACGGTCTGTCCCTGCCCTGCCAGCCGCTCCATAACCAACCCCTCCATGACATGAGTTAGCCCCTTCAGTGCATATACGTTACCGGCCTTGACCTTCTCTTGCTGCTCAGACGGTAACGTCTTAACCGCCTCTGCCTCCAACTTCTTACGCTCCTTTGCCTTTAGCTTGGCTATGTACTCAACCGCCCTATCGTAAGTCTCCTTGTCGTGCCTGCCAGCGTCCTCTTTCTTCTTGGCCTCCTGTTTCTTTACGGCGGCGTGTTTCTTGGTAGCCTCCACGTCCTCAGCAAGACCGGCTCCCCAATTTTCTTTCAGGGCTTTGGTCAGGTAGACACGGTACTTAGCCTTATCCTTGCAATTAGAATTGGCATATCGGATATTGTATGCCACATACTCCTTGTCGTGGGCTTTGTAGGCGGCTGTGATGGCGTCGGTAATGGTCTTCTTGTCTCTGTGCTCATGCGGTAGCAGATCGGTCAGGTATGCAATGTCGGGGGTGGCAGGCTGTGTCGTGGCCGGAGGTTCCACTGTAGGCTCCTTTGCAGGCGTTATGTCGATAGACTGTGGCTTGGCCTCTGCTTGGGGTTCAGGCTGCTTGACGGTAATAGTAAACTCTATACCCGTCACCTTGCGTCCTGTCTTTAGTTCCCTGAAGGTGAAAGACAAGTCTGTGCTCTTGGCAAGCTCAGATTGAGCGGTGAGGATAACACGCCTTTTGAAATCAGCATATAGCTTATATTCACTGTCGGCAACCCCCAATATCTTTCGTAGTTCTTCAACCTTAAAGGTTCTAACTCCTATTTTCTGATACTGTTTCAATATCTCATAAATGCGAATTGAATGTGAGCTATTCAATCTGGCAACTGCTGTCAATTTGTAACTGGTAAACCGTGCTTTCATTTGTAAAAGGTAAGGCTTCAGTCCAGGGTCAAAACGTAATTCAACATATCCCTCACCAACAAAGTAATGAGAAGAAGACAACCACGCTATGCTTAGATATGAGTTTGTTTCAGGCTTATATATGCGCAAAACGTTTGATATTAAACTTTCTGTTACTTGCCTTACTTGATTATAAGCACTTTTATCATCCACCCCTATTATCGCAATAAAATCAGACACGGTTATCCTGTAAGTCTTAAAATCCTCATCGTTTGGTTCTATCATAGAGGCCATGTACAGGATAATTCTCTGCTCAGTAAGTGTCAAATCATAACGAGCCTCAATTAAGTCATTTGACTTGACCACTAAAGCATTCTCTTGTCTTCTTCTTGTCACGTCTACATGGTAAGCTAAATATGACTAAAATAGCAACATTGTCATAGTTCACCGTAAATTTGTCATAGTTCACCGTAAATTTGTCATAGTTCACCGTAAATTTGTCATAGTTCACCTCAAAAAACCAAGTAGCAGTGCGGCTCGGCACCCTCCGAAAAGGTATTAAAAGTATTTAAAACAACAACAACAAAGGGGCGCATTTTATTTTCGTTAGTATTTACCATGCCTACAAAACAAGTTGTTGTTGTTAAAGAGTGAAAGAATAGAAAAGCAGAAGAAGGAAGCATTTTACAGGTTGATATAACCCGCTAAAAGTCGAAGTCTCCAAACACGTTATTCACGTCTATTTCCAGCCCTTCAATGACCTTTGACTTGACCATGCC
>PEAB01000117.1 GCA_002753395.1 Nitrospirae bacterium MYbinv3
ACCTTTTTTGTCTTTATGTTATAACTAAAGAAGATTATTTATTACAAGAATACTCTATTCTATACGTAGATATTGTCTGTTTCATTGTTTGTTGTGCCCGTCAGGGCATGAGGGTTCTTCTTATGCACCCGACAATTTAAAACAATTGACAAATCAATCACAAATAAGTTAGCTTATCGAGGTGACGTAAGTCACATTCATATTAAAAACTCTTAGCAAATGTTAAGGAGGGCGTTTAACAAATGGAAAGTGTTATTAGTAGTACGTTGAAGGAAGAACACCATCATCACGAAGTTGAGCTCAGCGCTTGGCCGCTGGTGGTAGCCATTGGGGCATTTCTTGTCCCGATAGCTTTTATGTTGGCCTATTCGTGGGCAATACCGTTTCTTGGTCTGCTTGTAGCAGGTGTGGCTGTGGTTACTTTGGTTGTTGGTCTTTTCGGTTGGGTGCAGGAGGTACACAGTAAGAAACAAGAAGCTGGATTAAGCAAGGTTGCCATCATTATATTCATAGTCTCTGAGATAGCGTTGTTTGGAGGCTTGTTTGGCGGATACTTGTTTACAATGTTGTTTGCGGATATATGGCCGCCTGCTAATACACCAGAGGGCGTACCCCCCATTGCTCTTGCCGTACTATTAACTGTGTTCCTCATCTCATCCAGCGGTACTATGCACATGGCAGAGGAAAAACTAGTTCATGGACAGGTTGACAGCTTCAAAAGCTGGCTAATCTTTACATTTATACTTGGCGCCTTGTTCTTGTCATTTATGGCTTTTGAGTGGTACAAGCTAATTGGTCATGAGCACTTTAGCATATCGACTAATGAGTATAGCACCTTCTTCTTTACTATTACCGGATTTCATGGTTCGCACGTGATTGTGGGCCTTGTGATGCAATTTTTCCTCATAATATTAGCCTCTCAGAACAAGATTGGTACAAAGAAACTCACCTTTAGTAAGACAACAGGGTTGTACTGGCACTTTGTCGACGTGGTGTGGCTCATGGTTGTATCGTTTATGTATATTATTCCATATTTTAAGGTCGGACAATAGACATGCGTTTTATGTTGTCCATGCTGTTGCTGCTTGCTGCGGGGTTGTTTATAGCAAACACACCGGTAGAAGGGGTTTCAAAGAACAAGACTGAATTTGACCCCTCAGTGTTGAAGATCAATGAGGACGCCTTTTTAGGCAAGATCGTCCCTGATATCAAGATGGTCGACGATGCTGGTAACGCTTTTTTGCTTGGTAAATACAAAGGCAAACCACTGATCCTGTCTATCATTTACTTCGAGTGTTCTCAGTCCTGTCCTGTGCTAAATGAAGGGCTGTCTGAGTCGTTAAGCAATATAAATCTGAAAATAGGTGAGGACTACAACGTCATAACCTTAAGCCTTGACGATAGAGAGAAACCGGCAGATGGCCAGTGGTTCCGTAAAAATCTTGTGGTAAAGATGAAGGACAAGATACCGCAAAATTTCAACAAGTGGACATTTGCCACCTCAGAGGCAGCAGAGATCAAGAAGATTACAGAGGCCACAGGGTATCGCTTCTTTTATTCAGAGCAAGACAGACTTTTTGTGCATCCTAACGTGTACATATTCCTTTCGCCGGAGGGTAAGATAACCAGATACATCTACGGTTTGTACCCGCTGTCTATGGATGTGAAGTTAGCGCTTGTGGAGGCTGGAAACGGCCGGATTGGAAAGACTCCTTTGTTCAATGCGGTTGCCCTGGCCTGTTATAAGTATGACGCAGCTCTTGGAGGGTACAGGATGAACCTAGTAGCTGTTTTTGCGTCGGTAGGGGCAGCACTAGGCGTTGTGACAGCCTTGATAGTGTTTTTGTATTGGAGAAAGTTAAAGAAACAGAGAGGGCTGATTTTCAGCCATAAAGATTCAGGAGGTTAAAGAAAGATGTTAAGAACTTTAATGAGCGGTCTTTTTGTCATGCTCGCTTTACTGATGCCTAATTTAGCATCGGCTGTGAGGGATATGGCAGACCCTGCTGATGGATGGGACAGCCAATTCAGGATATGGGCTATAATCTCTTCCGTGATCTATCTGGTAGTGACAATCCCCCTTGTATACTTCGTCGTGAAATACAAGAGAAGGACTAAGGACGAGGAGGGTGCATACATTGAGGGCAACGTGGGCCTGGAGATACTGTGGACTGTTATACCTCTTGTCATAATAGTGCTTCTGGGAACGCAGTCATGGGCGTTGTTTAACAACTACCGCAAACCGCCAAAAGACGCCTTTGAGGCCAAGGTTACAGCATCCATGTACAAGTATGAGATGATCTCGCCCGATGGTATACGCTCTGTTAACGAGTTGAGGGTACCTGCAGGGCATGTCAAGCTCAATCTTACCAGCTCAGACGTCATCCACAACTTTGCCATACCTGCTTTCAGGGTACGTGAGGACATGGTGCCAGGAAGGCTTACGTATCTTTGGTTTAATGCAAAGACACCGGGGACGTATCAGGTATATTGTGCTGAGTTCTGTGGCAGCGGCCATTCACAGATGCTAGCAAAGGTAATTGTCATGCCAAAGCCGGATTACGAAAAATGGGTGCGTGAAAATCAAGCAACCCAGACCGCAGGACTCTCGCCAGAGGAGACAGGGAAGAAACTCGTAGACAGCCTTGGCTGTACAGGCTGCCATAGCGTTGATGGCGAGGCCAAGCTAGGCCCCACGCTTAAAGGGATCGTAGGAAGGCAGGTAGAGCTAGCAGATGGCAAAAAACTAACCTCCGATGACGAGTATATCAAGGTAAAGCTCAAGGACCCAAAAGCTACTCTGGTTAAGGGCTTTGACCCAATGATGCAGCCTACTGGTATGAGCGACACTGATATCGCGGCTGTAACGGCTTATCTAAAGACACTAAAGTAAACTTAAAAATTAGGAGGTAAAACATTATGTCTAATGAGCCAAAAGGCTTTAAGTCGTGGTTGTTTACAACAGACCACAAAAAGATAGCTATTATGTATCTGTTTACAGCGTTGACGTTTTTCGTTGTAGGTCTCTTGCTGGCTATTGTGATGAGGACAGAGCAGCTTAGTCAGACCCACAAGATCATAATCGACGCTAAACTCTACAACGTGGCCTTTACTATTCACGGGGCCGCCATGGTGCTGTTTTGGATGATCCCGATAGTACTGGGATTTTTTGCAAACTACCTTGTGCCACTTATGATAGGGGCGCATGATGTTGCCTTTCCGAGACTCAACGCCCTGAGCTACTGGCTCTACGTAGGCGCCGGTCTGATAGCGGTGTGTGCGCTTGTCTTACCGGGAAGGTTAGATATAGGCTGGACTGGTTATCCCCCTTATTCGATTGTAGGAGGGGCAAACACAGCCTTTTACGTCTTTGCCGTTCACCTGTTGGGCGCTTCAAGCATAGCCTCAGCCGTTAATTTTATTACGACGATAATTACATTGAGGGCGCCCGGTATGACGTGGGGTAGATTGAATCTAACTATATGGGGGCTATTGGGCGGTTTTATAATCCAGCTAGTCGGTGTCCCTGTTCTTGCCGCCGCAGTAACACTCCTGTTGTTTGACAAATACCTTGGAACCAGTTTTTATGACTCCTTCAAGGGCGGCAACCCACTCCTGTATGAGCATCTCTTCTGGTTCTATGCCCATCCAGCCGTTTACGTCGTAGCGCTGCCAGTCTTTGGGGTGGTCTCTGATATCATCTCAACCTTTTCAAGGAAGAAGATATACGGCTACACCAGCATGGTAATCGCCATTATGAGCATAACGGTGTTGGGCTTTGAGACGTGGGTACATCACCTGTACGTGGCCGGTACGTTGAACTGGACAAGGGTGCTTTTCATGTGGGCAACCATCTTGATAGGAGTGCCAACCGGCATCAAGACGTTTAACTGGCTTGCTACCTTGCACAAAGGCTCTATTGAGTTGTCTGCACCGATGCTCTATGCCTTGGGATTTATATCCTTGTTTACCATTGGTGGTGTAACTGGTGTTGCAAACGGACTCTTGGCTTTTGACACACACGTGCATGACAGTCATTGGGTCGTTGCGCACTTTCATTACGTTCTGGCCTTGAGTATGTCGATGATCTGTCTAGGCGGGATATACTACTGGTTTCCAAAGTTTACTGGCAAGATGTATAATGATGGTTTAGCAAAATTCGCGTTTTGGCTGACACTTTTTGGGGCGCTCATTGCGTTTTTGCCACAGTTCCAAATGGGTATTGATGGCATCCCCCGTAGGTACTGGAAAGTACCAGTTGAGTACACGACCCACATGAGAATCGCCTCCATATTCTCCTACATTGCCATACTTGGGTTTCTCTTAACCATATATAACTTTATTCACTCGGCCTTGAAGGGTGCACCAGCCCCTGCCAATCCCTGGGGGTCAAGGTCTCTCGAATGGCAGATACCATCACCACCGCCATTCTATAACTTCGAGGAAATCCCTGTTATTACCGAAGGCCCATACGAATACGGCAAACCAAAATAGATACGGACGGGAGGGGAAGATGGAGAAGGGGGAGCTCTGCTCCCCCTCAGACCTAATGCTGTTGACTTAAGGCTGTGAAAATGAATAGGGAGGGTTTTGCCTCTGCCGCAGGGGTTCGCATCCCCTCCCTAGAGACCCACCCACAAGGGGACCAGTCCCCTTGACCCCGTAAATGTGGAGCTGGGTGGTTAAGTTTGTTGAGTGTTATAGTCAGTTATGCTGTCAGGATTAAGGGTTGCGCTTGATGTTGGTAATTTTGTAGTATTCATAATATTGTTTATTTTGACATGTCAGACTTAAGTAAAAACAAAGATTGTCTGAAATAGGATTGCACGGATGAAAGGATTTACAGGAAAAAGAGGGGTTGCGACCCCCTACGTCAATGATGACATAATCCTGCCAATCCTTAAATCCGTTAAATCATGGTTCAGACATCTTGATTGTACATATATAGAATATGACATTGTGTGGAGGTTGGATAAATGAATTTAGAGCCACGTGTTGTTAGATTGGTAAAGGGATGGTTAATCCTTGGGGTTGCGTGTCTCTTGATGGCTGGGGTACTGGCGATACTGCTTGTTGTCTCAAGGACGCCTTACATTCAGAACGTGATACCGTGGATAGACTTTTTCCATACGGCATTGGTGGTGCATGTTGATCTCTCGGTGTTGATATGGTTTGTGGCCTTTGCCGGTGTTTTATGGAGCATGTATAGCGGTGATGCAATGGTGGCGCCGGGTTTTGCAGCATTGGGTTTTGCTGGTGCTGGTGCTTTGGTGATTGCCCTATCGCCGTTTATAGGGGCTAAGAACCCGCTTCAGAACAACTACATTCCAGTGCTAGATGATCCGATCTTCTTGACGGGTTTAGTTATTTTCTTTGTTGGATTTATACTCTTGGCATTGCGCAGTGTTATTGCATTGCCTATATTAAAGGCACCAGAGGGCTACGATGGGGGGTTGAGGTTTGGTGTAAGCAGCGCTGCCATAGTGGCGCTATTAGCGATTGTCAGCTTTTATCTTTCTATACGCAGCATCCCTGCCGGCGTCAAGCCCTTAAGCTATTACGAGATGGTCTTTTGGGCGGGGGGGCATCTTCTTCAATTAATGCACACCATGATGATGCTCGTTGTCTGGTTTTTCCTTGCGCGTGTGATCATGCGCGATTTTGCGTTCAACCGCATGTTGTTGATAGCGGTGTTTGCTCTTGTCTTAGCTGCCGCACTATTTTCACCGATGGTGTTTCTGATGTACAGCACTGACTCAACTGCTCATAGAGACATGTTCACAGATTTGATGGAGTATGGGGTGGGGCCGTCGGTTGTAGTCAGCGCCCTGGTGATTGTTGCGGGGCTTATGCGTAATGAAAAGGCCCCAGGGACGGGTCATCTTCAGGCAGCCCTGATAAGCTCGATTGCCTTGTTTGCAGCGGGCGGGTTAATAGGGTTTTTGATTGAGGGTGTAAATGTAATCATCCCTGCTCATTATCACGGTGTCATTGTGGGAGTGACGCTTGCATACATGGGGTTTACCTACTATCTGTTGCCACATCTTGGCTATCGAGAGCCATCGTTTAGGCTTGCACGGATTCAGACATATGTTTATGGCAGCGGTCAGTTTTTGCACATCTTAGGTCTGGCGTTAGCAGGTGGTTACGGTGTGCAGCGAAAGGTTGCTGGTGCCGCTCAGGGCCTCGATTCGCTCAAGAAACTCCTTAGTATGGGGCTAATGGGCATAGGCGGGATGGTAGCAGTAATCGGCGGTGTACTGTTTCTTGTCGTTACGATATCTGCAATGAAAAAGACTTAAAGCAGGATTTCTATGTGATTGTTCTCAGGAACTTCTGAATCTAAAACTGTGGAGTGCTGATCAGTTATACAAAGGGTGTTACTTGTTAAACTGTTCAATTCTGGCTCAAATACAATATCTATTGATCTAAATTTACCATCAACAATTCTTGCAACACCTTTGACATTAATCCATTTATTCAGATGTAAACTTTCGGTATATTTTGTTTCTTCTAAAGACTCAAAATCCCTAATCTGTATCTTAGGTTGTGACATCACTTTATCATTATTTTTGTTATAAATGTATGCTCTACCTTTTCCTGTTTCAGTATTTAAATGGTAGATATGTATTATATATTCTTGAGGTTCATCGTCAACTATCTCATTTACCTTAGATGTTTTCTCAATTACTTTATTCGCCTTTTCAATACTATGTTTAAATGAAGAGTCAATTACTCCTATCGTTTTTTCTAAATCATTTCCAACATTCATTTCTATATTAGATAGTTCAATGTAAGTATAATTATCTCCTATGTCTTCTGTTAATTTATCCAATAAGGTAACCGAGTCTTTAATACTATTTAACAATATATCTTTTATTTCATCTGGTACTTTTATTTTTAAAGTATCATATAAGTTTTGATATTTACAAATTAATTTACTAAATTGCACAACATCTTCTTCTATAGCAAAGATTTTGTCCACTTCAATAGGAAGATCGTTAAGACAATACTTTAAATAATCACTTACAAAGTTTGAAATCATATCATCTTTTTGAATTAAGGTAATCTGTTTATTTTTTGTTAGTTTTATAACAAATTGTATCTTAAAACTACCTTCAGAATATGGAGTAATCCAAATATATGGTTTTTGTATAAAATATTTCAAACATGTATTAAATGAAGACTGAAGAAGTTCTATAAATGATTCTTGAATTTTCTCCACTTCTTTAGATATTGCAAAATGTAAATCAGCAAGTTTTCCTTTTAATTTTAAGGCATAAGAAAACGAAGACTGTAACTCTTGCTCAGGACAATAAGAATCCACTGATGGTAAATAATCAACAGGGATTTCATCAATATTGATTAAATAAATCTGTATAGTGTTACTATCAAATGATTTATCAATTACAAAAATACTTTTTCCTTTTTGCATTATTGAGAGATAAGATATTTCTTTTCTAAGAAAGTCGTTATAGGTTTTTGAATCTATGATAGTATGAAAATATCGCTCAATCTTGCTTTCATAATCCTCTTCTACAGAAGAGCCTAGTATTCTATTCCCGTATTTATTAGTTCCAGTATAAAGTATTGGCTCATCATCATACAAAAGAGTCTGATAATTGTTTTCAATCAAAGCTAGGTCAGATTCAAATCTTCTATTTTTATCAATATTAAACAACTTTACTCCAGAGATTTTATTTCAAGTATTTCCAGTTTATCTGTATCGAAACTATCACTCTTGAAAAAAGTATAATGTTGTGATCCAGTTTTCCAAATCTTTCCTGCATCTTTTTTAAATCTTAAACTGCAATAATATCGATATTGTTTCGCTTTTGGTTTAAATTTTTTATTTTCTTTAATCTTATCATCTTTCTTTTTTTCATCTTTTTTTAATGTGTCTACTATTTCATCTATACCTCCTTTGAAAACCGATACACCTTTTAACATACAAATCTTTTCTTTTGGCTGTCTCTTTCCTTCCTCCCAGTAGGATTGAAAATCTTGAATATGTAAAGGTAAAGTATTTTTATATAACTTACGTAAGAAAATATCTGTTGTATTCTCTCTTACTTCATCTGTTATACAATTTACATCAATATCCTTATGTATGTTATCAAACTTCATTATAAACTCCATTAATAGTCGAGCCTCTTGCAAAACTCCTAAACGAAAGAAGTTTTAGCTCTCCTTATGATAAAATAAGTTTCCCAAACTTAAATCGATAAGGAGAGCATCATGTTAAGAGAGAGAGTATATCATGGCTATTAGGAAAAACTCAACGTGTATTGTTTCCAGAGTTAGAGGAAATATGTACCGACCCCATAACCGAAAGACAAAGGCATTTGATTACAATCCTGGAGATAGTTCAAATAGAAAAGTATATGTGGTGGGTTAGT
>PEAB01000014.1 GCA_002753395.1 Nitrospirae bacterium MYbinv3
CTCTTAACATGATGCTCTCCTTATCGATTTAAGTTTGGGAAACTTATTTTATCATAAGGAGAGCTAAAACTTCTTTCGTTTAGGAGTTTTGCAAGAGGCTCTATAAATAAAACCGACTCAAAGGGCATAGAGCTGGAGTTACAACAGGAGGTTCAATCATACATGAAACTCTATGGTAACATCTCTTATATAGACAGGGAAAAGATAGAAAACGACGAAGGCCAGGAAGTCTACGGCTCTAACTGGCTGGCAAATGCCGGCGTCATACTAACTCCTAAGAAAGACATATCTCTTAACCTCCACTATCTGCATGTTGGTAAAAGAGATAGGCAGGAAAATGACCCTCGCGACAGCCTAAAAGGCTACAACGATGTAAACCTGACGGCTAGCATCAATAATCTAGGCACTAAGAACTTAACCATTAGGTCAGGGATTAAAAATATCTTCAATGACGATATCCGTTATCCGGCCCCATACAGGGGAGGGGTGCTTAACTACGTAGAGGATTTTCCCAGACCTGGACGCCAATACTGGCTGAGCATCGCCTATAAGTTCTAACGGGGGGCAGGATTGATAAAGCCGCTTCCTACATTGGCTAGACCTCCCTATCTTTCATCTTCACAGCCTTAAGTCAACAGCATTAGGGCTTAAGGGGCCATGCAACGTGCCGAAGATACTGAAGATTTAAGCAACGCTGTCTTCCTTACTCTTTTGTTTGAATATCAATAAGATTATAGTCGGTATCAGATTTCTTAATAGCGCGAACAATAACATCACGATTAACCATTGGTCCAACTACATCATCAACCGTCTCACTGACTTCTGTAATCTTGATAAGCTTACCGTCTACAACAATTCCAAGCCAATCATCGTCTAAATGTACAGCTCTTAGAATTCCGCATAGCGAGACTTCCTGATAAGATGTTTTTACGGGGAATTGTCTGTCCATAGATTCTTTAATTGTTTGCCGAGCTATTGCAGATATCGTTACGGGTTCAATTTCTAAGGAAGATTTAATTACCATCTGATCAAATATTTTTCCTGTTGGAGCAAGATTACGTACCATATTTAGGAACGTTCGGCGGTAGGCAATATCTTCAACAATGGAGGGAAGCATGGTGTCTGGATCATTAATGGTAGATCGTAGAATTTTCATGAAAGTGGAAATAATTTGAGCGCTTTTGGGTGTATTACGAGGAAACAGTTCACCTTGTATCGGTTCCCGTAACGCAACAACAAACTGATAACTACCTGGGGATGTTTGTAGTAACCATGGACGACATATTTTCATAACCTCAGTATTTACAGATCCACGTTTCCTAAAAGGAAGATTAATTAGATACTCCGTTATCCGAAAGTATAGTGACTCTATTTGTTTAATCATGTTAACGATAGTGTTTAGTGGTGCTCCTCCTCGGACTATTTCACCACCTGTCGCTGACACTAAGACATTCTCGTCAGATAATTTCACCCCCGCTTTGTCTCTGACCTCGTTATCCCGAATAGTCTGCAATAAAATTTCGAGGTCTTCCTTGGCAAAAGCAATAAGACTAGGTTCTGAAAGCCAACGGTAAGCAAATTGCTTTGCTTTTTCGTATTGAGCAGCCTTATACCACAGAGAGACAGCGCTAACCACAGAGATGCCTAACGTTCGGTTTTTCCCTGGTTCCAAACTATTAACAGCTAACTCCTCTGCTTCTGCAGCTTTACAGTAGAGTTCACTTGCACGCTCCATTTGTCCCTGACGAACTAGCACTTCAGCCTCAGCCGCAAACTCTTCACTTTTTTTATGATATTCTAACCAACTCACAGTTATTTCACATTCATCAGCAATATTAGCGATATCTTAAAGCCTACCACAGCGGCCATTGCTGGTAGATTACTCTTTCCACGTGTTGCTTGTTCAGTTTTTTCTTTGAACCGACGTTTCACATCTCGCTCGCCTCCGGCAGCAACACCAGATACTTCAAGTCGCAGACACTCTTCAAGATCCTCAATTCCCTTTCCATAAGGTGCAATGTAGTAATCCGCACCTGTACGAGTCTCTGCCCGTCTGACAGCATAAAGTCCTTCAGTTAATTCCACTGCTGCCAAGGCAAAGGCATAAGCACCTGCTTCAGTTGCATCTACCTCATTTGCCCAGGCTCCACGTGTCAACTCATCGGTAGTATCCCATTGAGCTTTTGCCTCTTTTATATCAGTCTCATTCCTAATAACTATTTTCTGGGGTGAACTATGAAACCTGTCAAGACAGACACAAGCTGCCTCCGTATAGCTATCAGCGATCGGTTTTGTCAACCCGCTATGCCGTTCTGCCATGTCCTTAAAAGGCAAAAAAGGTATTGTCAATTTTCTCCACCGTATCCACTTATAAGATGCGCATATTTTAACAAAATGTAAACAAATAAAAATACGCAATAAAACCAACTTCATACATCACGGGGGTCAAGGGGGTGTGACACCCCTGTCTCAAGGGGTCTGGTCCCCTTGCGTGGGGGTCTGATGGGGAGCAGAGCTCCCCCTTCTCTCCTCCAACCATTTTCTTAATCTGGCTTGACCTGCCAATTGGGGTCGTTCAACGTAGCCGGTGAACCGACAGAGGCTATCGTTGTACCATCCATGAGCCATATGACAAACACGCCGGTAGCCTTGTTCTTAAAACAAACGTCGCTCTTGCCATCACCGTTGCAGTCCCCAACAGCCTTAACCTGCCAGTTTGCATCCGGCAGGGTCGCTGGCGAGCCTCCAGACTTAACTACGACATCGTCCATTAACCAGACGTATGTCGTCAGAGTAGAGGAATTGTACCAGAGGATGTCGCTCTTACCATCGCCATCAAAATCACCAACACCCTTGAACTGCCAGCTCGGATCCGTTAAAGTAGCAGGAGTGCCGGTTGATAAAACTGAAACGCCATTGAGCAGCCAGATGGCAACATTACCTGTGGTCGTGTTTTGCCAGAGGATATCACCCTTACCATCACCGTTGAAATCCCCCGAGCCTATTATCTGCCAGGACGTATCCGACACAGTAGCCAGCGAGACAGCAGACAATATAGAGGCGCCATCCATAAACCATATGTAGATCAACCCTGTAGAGTTGTTGTACCATAGGACGTCACTCTTGCCATCGCCATTAAAATCGCCAATACCCTTTATCTGCCACTGCGTGCTCGTAAATGAGGACGGAGAACCGCCACCCCTGATCGTTGAACCATCCATAAGCCAGATGTAGAACACCCCTGTAACAGTGTTATGCCACAGGACGTCGTTCTTGCCATCGCCATCAAAATCCCCGCTGCCCACTATCTGCCATTTGAGGTCAGAGAGCGTTGCCGGAGATGCACCGGAGGCTACACTTTTACCATTCATAAACCAGAGATAAGTCATTCCAGTTGAAGTGTTGTACAGGAGCAGGTCGCTCTTGCCATCACCGTTAAAGTCCATTGCAGTACGTCCTACGTTGCCAACAGTAAAGGTCTGTACATAGGTCTTACCGTTAAACACAACCTGAAACTTCCATCTTCCTACGGGGGCGTCAGTTGGCAATGTGTAGTACCAATACCAATATGAGGCCGTGTAGTATTGAGAACTGCTATGAGTCCAGGTACTCCACACCGTATTGTCGGGCTTATAGATTGTATAAGTGCTTGGCAGTGTATCAATCTGGTCGCGATAAAAAATCGTAAAGTAGATGGTGTCCCCGGGTTGGAATGCTGTCTTTTCATTTGGCGTCTCTGTTGTTGGACAGGCAGGGGATTCATAGGGGACAGCGCTTGTCATAAGCTTAAGCACTGTTGAGTCGTAGTATGGCAACTGAGACCGCCACCACGAAGAGGAATTCATCTTGTTGCAGCTTCCATAGAAGGGGTCGTTCAGCTTATCCGAAGAGTCGTAAAGCTCAAAGTGCAGATGGGGCCCCGTGGAACTGCCAGAACTACCAACTACACCCAGGTACTCGCCCTCGGAGACCTTATCGCCCACAGCCTTAGTGATAACCGAATTCTTCTTCATATGTCCGTACCATACGGTTGAGCCATCGCTGTGTCGTATACCTACACCATTCCAGTCGGAGTCGTTCGGTGAGCAATTTCTGTCAAAGTTGCCATCCTGCCTGTAGACAATCGTACCAGCAGCAGCAGCCACAACAATGACCTCGTTGTTGTCCATATTTTTCCAGTAAAAGGGCCAGCTAAAAATATCTGTCCCCTTATGGCTTTGTCCTGAGGCAGTATCGTAAGTCCTCTTGCCACAATTGTAGTCAAGGAGATGATCTGGATAAGCAGGATCATGGTCTACGAAGGCTGAGATAGCATAAAAGCCGTTATCAGTTAGCGAGCTTGAAGCCTTAAGCGGAAAGGACAGCAAGACAGCGGCCTTCGGTTCATAGGTCGACAGCTTACCCTCCGCCTTCAGACGCTTTACGTTTTGTCTGATCTGCGCCTTGATCTCCTCCCGCTTCTCATCACTTAAATCACCCTGCCCCTGAGAGAGACCATACGCGCCAAAGCCAAAGTTCGACACCTCCTGAGCATATGACAACGTATGCCCTAACAGGAAAATCGCAAACATCGCTAATAAGTTAAAGAATCGCCGTTTTACCATTTGTTAGCTCCTTAAATGAATTTTACATTAATCGTAATAGTTCACCCATATGTGTATTAAGAAGGTAGGGCTTTGCCTCTGCCGCAGGGGTTCGCAACCCCCTCCCTCAGACCCACCCACAAGGGGACCAGTCCCCTTGACCCCGTACGTAATGCTCAATCCTAATTTATGGATACACTTATGTCCTTGTACTTACCATTAATCTTCACTGAAATAATCGTTATCAATCCTTTTGATATCGTAAATAGCAACCTTGGTTGTTCCAATGTCATAATCAATCATTAAGTTAGTAAGTTTTTCTCCATCTATGACGACAATTTTTGTATCAATACTTGATACATAATTAATTGCATCCGATGTAAATGTTGAGGTTGTTATGAAAACCCCTTTTTTAGCTCTTTGTCCAGCCAGTGCTCCTACAAATTTTTGTATCTCAGGACGCCCAACACTACAACCAAGTTGCCAACGTTTTGCTTGTACATAAATCACATCGAGGCCAAGTTTATCTTCTTTGATAATTCCCTCAATACCCTCGTGCCCACTTCTTCCGATAGCCTGTCCCGCATCTTTCATTGAACCACCATAGCCCATTTTAACCAGTAATTCAACGACAAGTCTCTCGAAAAATGAAGGAGAAAGCTCTATGACTTTGCTTAGAAGTTCTTGTGCTAAGTCCTTTCTAATCCTCTGATAAACATTTTCAAGATTTTCTTCAGGAGTTTGAAAACTAGCTTCAGCAGATACCTGTTCTGAGTCTAAAGTTCTGTCCATAAAATCTGAAAACTCTGGAAACTGCTTTAGAAAACGAATATCTATCTTATGTAACTTTATATCTATAACTTCAAGACCTCGTTTAGTTATTTTGATACTTCCACGCCTTGGCTGGGTGATGAGGCCAGCTTTTTTTAGATATGTCTTTGCCCAACCTACACGACTATTAAATACATACATCCGACCACTAGGCAAGAGCGCCTTTCGTTCATCGTCAGAGAGATCAAACGTTTCTGCAAGTGCTTCAATTATATCACGAGTACTAAGCTCTTGATTATCTGAGAGCAATTGCAAAAGGGGAAGCATTACAGTCTGGAAGTCTGGTATCATTTTGTCTCCTTTCTTTGAATACTGTACCCAACAATTGAGATAAGCTGCCGCAGGCTGGCGTCGTATTAAGGGGTGGAACACCCCTTAATACAAACACTACAACTTCGCACACATGTCACAACTCAACCCACCCACGCCTGACATCACGGGGTCAAGGGGATGAGTCCCCTTGCGTGGGGGTCTGAGGGGGAGAGACGCTCCTCCTCCCCTTCTCCTCCCTTCACCCCAATCTACCCATCATCACCACGGTGTCTTCTTCGATAGTCTATGGATCCAGAAGCCTATAAGCACAACGAGACCTACGACTACCACGGTGAGGATCGTTTTCTCTACCTGTTCCCTCCGCTGCCTTGACGATGGCCTGTAGTTTGCGTTAAACACAACGGCTGGCAACTTTATTACCTCGTGGGGGCGATCAAAGTAGTTGTCCTGACGAATGAAACTCGCTATGTCGTATTGTGGCCTATTAAGGTCGCTGTTGCCAAAACACAGAGTGTATCTATCAGAGTCCTTCACCGAGACAAAAAATAGATTTCTTTTTATCCAACGCAGAGTTACAGCGTTTACAATGAGGGGCGGATTACTATTGTTATTTACAACGAACTTGTACTGCCGGCCTGGATTTGGGGGCAGCTCAAAGTAGTCTTTTGTAGCCTCTACACCAGCCAACGGGAAGTTATATACATAGTGTGAGGCATAAAGCACATACGGGTCTCTATCAACCTGACTCCGGGTGGCATAATAAACGTCCACCTTCCTGTAGTAATATGGGTTTGATGCCTCTAACACAATAGAACTCGCCGGGACGGAGCTTTCAACGATCACGACGGTGTTTTTCCCGTCATCGAACCTTTCGGGCAGAGCATTAAAGACCTTCTGGTCGTATACGATTGACTGTTGGGCCTTTGCCGCAGTTAACGCCTTGATGGCGTTGATCTTTACCGTCTTGTTCTTGACCCCAAAGGCGGAGAAGTCCAGACCGTCGTAACTAAGGTGTATTGCCGGCCTGCCGCCTTCAGTCATGTCGACATCTGCAAGGATTAGATAGTATAGTGGGTAGTCGGAGGCATTAAACTGTATCCTGGTCTTTCGCAGATTTATCTGGGAGGTGAAGTCGTAGACGTTTTCATGTGCAAGAATGATCCAATCAGTCCCGTTGCGACTGGCGTAAAGGACGGCCTTTTTGTTGAAGTCGCGGTCTGCAATAGATAACTCTATGGCACTTACTGGTTTGTAATTATCTGGCATCTTCATAGTGATGAGCGCCTGATTATCCTTGTTTTCGTAGTTAGTTATCTCAAGGGCGTAGGTCTCGACCTTATCACCGGGGATGATGTCTTGCAGGATGACGTAGGGGACATCGTTGTTGTCCTTGTCCAGGAGGCGCAGGTCGTTACAGCCGGGGCTGCACTTGTCTAATAGATCCGGTGTCAGATGCAGACGATAGAGGGTGTTTGCCTTGGTTACATCCTTTAGCAATACACTGTATTGAAAGTCCTCCGGCGTTAAGGCTAGTACACTAAGGGGGGATAGTACAAGACAGGTGAGCCACAACAGCGTGGATATTGCCCTCACAATGGCTCCTTCTTAAGTATCCTGTCCTTATAGGTATGATACAGATATGACGCCGCAACAAGCACCAAGCCCAGGATTATAAACGATATTATCCGATAAGGTGTGCTAAACTTAGACATGTCAAACAGGAACACCTTTAGCAGCGTAACGAGGAAAAGACCAAAGGAGACCTTGCGCATTGCCCTGCTGTTGCGTATAAAACCCTTGATCATCAGCACCGCCGCAAAGACACTCCATAGTACAGAGATGGAGGTAAACCTGCCTGCTGGCAGATACGTGTAAAAAAATGCGCTTGTCTCTACATTTAAGACTATAAACAGCGCTATCCCGCCGATGACGACAAAGATCGTCGGAGTCATCTCGGTAAGCGTCCTGTGGGGCATGGCCCTTATGGTCAGATGCCGGAAGGCATAGATGACGCCAACAATCAGAACTGTGGTAATATAGCGCTCGACAATCATGGACGTATAATGAGGCGTTAAATAGAGGTTGTCAAAGTACAGGCGAAACACGACGGGGTAGTCGTAGAGCAGGAACTTGCCCAGGGTCAGCGTTAAGAGGGCGTAGGCGCTGTAGATGAGGGCCTTGTTGTCAAACTTAAGGGCAGTCCAAAAGAGGGTAACAGCCTGAGCACACCAGAATATCGTTATCCAGTGCTTTGAAAAGAGTATGGGTATGGTGATGATCAAAAACAGTGCGGCCTTCCCTATCACGATGACAAAGGCCGACTCACTGTCCTTGCCCTGTTTAAGCAGCTGAGAGGCCATTGTTAGAAAGGCAGCGGCATAGAGAACCGTTATCACGCTAACCCATTCCACGGAGGCATACTCCTTGATCATCGCCTAGCTAAAGGCAAAGGCTATAAAGGAATTGGGTGAGATTATAAAAAAGGCCCTGAGCTTTCCAGCCTTGGTTCTTAAAAATTGATAGGCAAATGGGACTACATTGTAGATAGCGTAAAACGTGTTGAGAAACAAGATCGTCGGCCAGAATTTGTACACCCTGTAGTGCTCCGCAACCCATGCGGTAAACAGGACATACGTAAAGACAAATCCGAGGTAGTTGAGGAGATCCCACTTCTTGTAAAACGCCACCCACAACAGGGCAAGGTTGAGGATGGTCATGTACGCCATAAGCGCAATCTGATTGTCCGTACCCGTTGAGAGCAGCATCGGCGTCAGGAACCCTCCGATGAGACCCAAGACGGCCATCCACTTAGAGTCGTACCTCAGCGAGCTGACCGTGGCAAAGGCCGTTATCAGGATCATAACGAAAAAGGCAAAGAACTGCCCAAAGAGGTGGTAGATGCTGAATCCGGCAAACGTGGAGAAATACAAGACCGCAATGCCGCCCCCTATGACGTAAAGGCCAAATATCTCCAGCCCCTTTTTCCTGAAATATTCGCCGCCTATGAGGAAGGAAATCGCCCATATATAGCTCAGCGCTACCCTGCCGGCTGGCCCCACCCAACCTCTGTCAAAGGAGTATTTGAGGAAGTAGGCGACGCCAAAGACTATGGTCACTATACCGATAACCAAGAGCCACCGCTGCCCTACCTTAAGCTCGAAATCTATATCTGGCGTCTTAAGCCCAACCCTCTGCCGGAACGGTTCTTTTTTCTGCTGTGTTGAGGCTGCTTGCGTCGGGGGTTCTTGAGGTGTTTCTACGGTTTTCTTCTTTGGTTCAGATGGCTGTACTGGAGAAGATGCAGTCTTGGCACTTTGTGCAACCATTCGAGAGAGGATTATGAGGTCGTCGTTTAGAAGTTCCTCAAAGCTTTTCATCCTCGTGCTGAGTCTCTGAAGGACGCTCTGTACGTTGTTTAGCCTCTCAACCGCACTGTTGAGTTCCCTTTTCAGGTCGAATACGCATGTTAGCCTCTTGTGTACCTCATCGGTGTAGACGTAACCACAGAGGGCACATGACTTTGAGAGCTGCTCAATCTCCGTCTTGCATATGGGGCATTTCATTGCATTGCCTTAACTTTAAGTCATACTTCCAATAGATACATGCCTGAGATCTCATCTAACTGACGTCTTGCATCGATGCCAAGAAGCTCGGTAACGATGACCTCAAGGATCAGGAAGGTCTCAGAAAACTCCCGGAGGCAGCCGACCCTGACGTCATCCTTCTTGCCAAAGGCCCCGTGGAAGTGGATGGCCGGTTCACCGTCCCTTAAGAAGATCGTACCCATACCGGTAACCTCGTGGCTTTCGTTGAGCTTTCGGTACTCAGGGTCTGGCGGCATCTGCTCCGTCTTAGGGCCAACCACAATCTTGCCGCCCTTCATGCCCCCAACCACATGGAAGACAGCCGCATTAACGCCCTCCTCCTTAGCCAACTGGATGAGGGACTTCAGTAAGTCCTCACCATCTGAAAGCCTGCACACAAACACCCTCCCAGGTCTGCCTGTCTGGTATTTCATAAGCCTTATGTTACCTCCTTTGAAAAAGAATGGAGGGTGCGTAAGAAACTCCTTTACCCCCCCTCTTTTGATCGATTCTATCTACATTTTACAACAATGGTATTAATAAAAGGTAGTCTCTAGCAGGGTGCATAAGAAGGTCGTGTTTTTTTAAAGAAGGGGAGGCCAGCCTCCCCTCAGACCCCTCCGCAAGGGGACAAGTTCCCTTGACCCCATTAAAGTATGTTTTTGTTCCCATAAGTTTCTTATGCACCCTTTATGACTCAATGCTTGTATAAATGTGAGAATTTGTGCAATAATAGAATCATGCAGTTTGTAGATGTAAGAAGCGACATAGCCTTTAAGAAGATATTTGGCAACGAGGGCAAGAAGGAGATACTGGTATCTTTCTTAAATGCGGTGTTAGACCTCAGTGGGGACAGAGAGATTGGCGATATAACGATATTGAACCCGTATCAGGCACCAAAGATAGATGTCTTGAAGGAGACAACTTTAGATATCAGGGCGGTAGACAAGAGAAATGTTACATTTATAGTAGAAATACAGATTCAAAAGAGGAAGGGATTTGAAAAGCGTGTCTTGTACTATACGAGTAAGGCGTATGTTAGTCAATTAACAAAAGGGGAGGATTATCCCAAGCTGAATCAGGTGATATTTATAGGCATAGTGGATTTTGATATCTTTGAAGGCGATGCTTATATAACAAGTCACCTGATATTAAATACCAATACGTTTAAGCAGGAGCTGAAGGACTTTGAGTTTAATTTTATAGAGCTTCCCAAGTTCAACAAGAGAGAGGATGAGCTAGAGAGTATCGTAGACAAATGGATACACTTTATAAAGAATGCCGACTCACTAAAGATGATCCCCAAGCGCGCAGATTTTATGGAGATAAGAGAGGCATATGATATAGCGAATAAAATGGCTTGGAATGAGGATGAACTTGAGATATACGATTACTGGTCTATGAGGTTACAGGATGAACGAGGCGCTATAGAATATGCGGTCGAAAAAGCAGTTGGAGAGGCGGTTGAACAAACGAGGGAGCAATCATTAATAGAGGGAGAGCGTAAGGGACATATTAAGGGGCTGATGGAGGGGGAGCTTAAGGGGCTTATTAAAGGCATAGAAGGAATGCTTGATATCAAGTATGCAGAGATGGGGACCGCTCTTATAGAAGGTGTCAAAGACATTGAAACCATTGAAAAGTTGGAGGAGTTTAAGGAATTGTTAAAAAAGTCCGCCTCCTTAGACGAGTTGAAGGGATTCCTGGGTAATTAAAGAGCCAATCTACCACCAACATTACATAAAAGCGCTCATTTTCATTCTCCAAATGTAGCTGGATACGGTCAGCAACTATCCCTTCTTTCGGGTCTTACTTATCATCCTCTACCTCTATCTTTGATTTCTTCATTTGTCTGAGGGTCTCTTTATCGATCTGCTTGGGCTTCTTTAATCCATAAAAGCTGTGCAAGATGGCCAAGATGGGTGTCTTCAATATCATCCACTTTCCAGAATAACGCATGACAGCCTTGATCTTCTCCCTCATATCGGGTTTGTAACAGTGAATAGGACATGTAGAGCACGTCGGCTTTTCGTTTTGAAAGATACACTTATCAAGCCGTCTCCACGAGTAATCCAAAAGCTCACTACACTCCTCACAAGAGCCATACACATCTGGATGATGCTTCTTACAGTATAAATCGATCATTATCTTAACAGATTTTTTTTCTATTTCTATCCTTCTGTCTTTAAACAATTGATACCATCCTCTTCTGCTGATCTTTCTCTCTCAAAAGAACCCTTATTTTTCTTCTTACCCGTAAATGTTTGCATAATTCATAACAATTATGATAACATTTTAATAGGAATGATACAAGGGCCGGAGATGAAATGATACACGAGGCGAAAAGAGCGCTGGTATTAGCGCCGGCAAGTAAGCCTGAGCATACATTAGAGACAATGGCGAAGCACACGCCGGAGCGGATGTGTATATGCTGCAGGTCAAAGAGCATAAAACATACCCTCTTTCGGATGGTTGTTGACCGTAGCAGACTAGTTTTTGACAGGAAACAGACAATAGGCGGGAGGGGGTTTTACATTTGTCCTGACCTGACCTGCATAGAGAAGTGCCTCAATGGCAAGAAGATAAAAAAAATTGTGAACAAGGACTTAGAGGGCTTGACGGCACTTAAGGAGATCATGAAAAGGGAGGTTGGGGTTCGATGGCTGAAATAAGAATATATGAACTTGCTAAAAACCTTAGTATAAGCAATAAAGAGCTGCTTAGTATTCTAAAAAGGTTGGGGATCGAAGGTAAGACCCACTCATCGGGGGTTTCTCCTGAACAGGTAGACAAGGTAAAAGAGGAGTTAAAACGCAAAGCGGCTAAAACCCCGCAGGCAAAAAAGGCTGACACCTCTAAAAAGGAAGAAATAAAACAACCGCCTGTGTCAAAAGAAAAGCCTGTGGTGAAAGAGACAGCAGAGAAAAAAGCTCCCACAGCAGTTGAATTAGAGGAAGATATAGAGATCCTCGGACAGTTTAAAAAGAAGGTAGACCTTGAAAAGGTTGAAAAGATAAAGCCAAAGATCAGTATGCAGCGTGCCTTTCAATCCATAAGAAAGGTGGAGCAAAAAAAGGTTTTTGAGACAACCGCAGGTAAGAAAGTCTTAAGGATGCGCCCCCCTTTAAGGTCGCACCAGCAGAGGCATCAACAACAACAGCAGCAACAGGTCATCACTGCCCCCAGAAAGAAGATCATAAAGATACAGGAAGGCACAACGGTAAACGAATTTGCCAAGACAATTGGTCAGAAGGTATCTGAGGTTATTAAGAAGTTTATGGAACTAGGCATAATGACCACCATAAACCAGCCCATAGACTTAGACGCCGCTATATTAGTGGCAGATTCTTTTGGCGTCAAGGTAGAATCGATGCAGGTTGAGGACATAGAAACGATACAGACCGAAGAACTCGCAAGCGATCTCCTTATGAGACCACCTGTAGTAACCATCATGGGACACGTTGACCACGGCAAGACCTCTCTGTTAGATGCAATAAGAACGACAAAGGTGACCGAGACCGAGGCCGGCGGTATAACCCAGCATATAGGCGCCTATAAGGTCAACCTCAAAGGCAAAGAGATAGTGTTTCTCGATACCCCCGGACACGAGGCCTTTACCGCAATGAGAGCAAGGGGGGCCAAGGTTACAGACATCGTAGTCTTAGTAGTGGCCGCCGACGACGGGGTCATGCCCCAGACGATTGAGGCCATAGACCATGCCAAGGCAGCAGCCGTGGCCATAGTAGTGGCAATCAACAAGATAGACAAACCCAACGCCGATGTTGGAAGGGTTAAGCAGGAGCTTGCAGAGCACGGGGTTGTACCCGAAGATTGGGGCGGTAAGAACATCTTTGTAGAGGTTTCGGCAAAGAAGCGTATCGGAATTGAGACCCTGCTTGAGATGATAATCCTGCAGGCTGAGATGATGGAGCTAAAGGCCAACCCAAACAAGTACGCTAAGGGTGTAATCATCGAGTCAAGGCTGGATAAAGGGCGCGGCGCTATTGCCAGCGTGCTGATACAGGCGGGGACGTTGAGGGTTGGGGAGATCTTCGTAACAGGGACGAGTTATGGCCGTGTGCGCGCCCTCATTGATGACGTGGGCGTGAAGATAAACGTGGCAGGCCCCTCAACACCGGTAGAGGTCATTGGCTGTTCTGAAGTCCCGATGGCAGGTGAGGTGTTTATGGTCGTTGAGGATGAGAAGAAGGCCAGGCAGATATCTATGGCACGCAAGCAGAAGATGCAGCTGGCTCAAGCAACCCCAACTAAAAAACTAAGCCTGGATGAACTCTACGCGAGGATAAAAGAACAACAGATAAAGGAACTCAACATCATCATAAAGGCAGACGTACAAGGCTCCGCCGAGGCCATAAAGTCCTCACTTGAGGGCATTAAACATGCCGAGGTAAAGGTAAAGGTCATACATATATCTACGGGCTGCATAAACGAGTCTGACGTCATGTTAGCAGCCGCATCCACGGCCATCATAATCGGCTTCAACGTCAGGGCAGAGGCAAAGGCCTCAAAACTGGCTGAGAGAGAAGGCGTCGATATCAGGTTTTATAACGTTATATACGATGCTATAGAGGAAGTAAAGAAGGCGCTTGAGGGGCTGCTTGAACCAACCCTTAAGGAAAATATCTTAGGAACGGCTGAGATCAAACAGACCTATGTTATATCAAAGGTAGGCACAGTAGCCGGCTGTCAGGTAACTGATGGCGTTATTCAGAGAACCAGTGACGGTATCAGGGTAATCCGAGACAATATAGTTATCTACGACGGAAAGATCGCCACACTCAAGAGATTTAAGGATGACGTCAAAGAGGCGCAAAAAGGCTATGAATGCGGCATCCTCATTGAGAACTTTAACGACATCAAGGTCGGTGACATGTTAGAGAACTATAAGATCGAAAAAATAGCCACTAAACTCTAAAAGATATAGTTCAACTGGCGTCCTTTATAAAAGACGTATTAAAAGTATACACTGGTGTGTGCTCATGTTTTTCGGAACAATGACTATAGATCTCTACATACCGGAGTCAGACTCTCTGAAGGCTAAGAGGTTTATTGTTAAATCTCTTAAAGACAGGCTAAGAAAGCGCTTTAATATCTCTATTGCTGAGGACGCAAACGACCTTTGGCAACGGGCAACCCTATGTGTGGCGTGTGTGTCAAACGAAGGACAGCACCTTGATAGTATGCTACAGAGTGTAAGAAATATGATTGAAAATGAGCCCCTTATTGAGATTCTCAATTGCTGCATCGAGATCAGCTAACAGGAGGGATACATTATGTTACCATACAAGCGGAGTCAAAGAGTGGGAGATTTACTCAGGCGCGAGATATCCGGCATCATCTTGACCAGGGTAAAAGACCCCAGGATCGGTTTCATCACGATAACCGACGTGGAATTAAGCGACGATCTTAAACTGGCACGGGTGTACGTCAGCGTGCTTGACAGGCAGCATATAGATCACACGCTTAAAGTGCTGCGTACTGCTGTGAGCTTTATACGCCGCGAACTGGCTAGAAACGTAAATTTAAGGCACGTGCCATCCTTAGAGTTCTTTGAGGACAAGTCAATTGAGTACGGCCTAAAGATCGATGGTATATTAAAACAGATTAAGGAGGAAGAGAACTGATGGGGTGTCCGCAAGAGCTTGTTTCATATATACGGGAGGCTGACGACTACTGTATAGCGGTACATGTCTTCCCAGACGGCGATGCTATTGGAGCAGCCCTGGCACTGTTTTTAGGACTTACCGCTATGGGCAAGAGGGCCGCCGTCTATTCAAAAGACTTGATACCGCAGATGTTTGACAACCTGCCGGCAGTGGAGAATTTTAAGCCTATAACAGCTCTTAACGAGGTCGACACCACTAATGCAACACTCATCATCGTAGACTGCAACTCGCCAGAACGGGCAGGGCTGCCAGAACATGCAGGACTGAAAGCTCCGAGTTTTAAAAAGACCCTTGTGATAGACCATCACGTTACCGAGACTAACTTTGGAGATATCAGGTGGGTCATACCCGATTACCCCGCCACGGGACTTATGATCTATTTCCTGCTAAAATCCCTAGACATCCCTATCACAACAGATATAGCCATAAATGTATATACGTCCTTAGCTGTCGATACCGGTACCTTCAGGTTTTCAAACACAACGCCGGAGGCCCTCTTTGTGGCCTCAGAGCTGATTAAGGCTGGCGTCAAGCCAGTGGCTGTGGCCGACCGCCTGTACAACAGCTGGAGTGAGGCGAGGTTCCTGCTTCTTAAGAATATGCTTAGCTCCCTTGAGATACATAATAGACTGGCCATAACTGTCATCACACAGGATATGCTCAAGGACACTGGGGCAAATTTAGAAGATACGGACAACTTCGTCAACTTCCCAATAATGATCAACAGCGTGGCGGTCTCAGCCTTGTTTAAGGAGGTAGATACCGATAAGTGGAAGGTAAGTCTGCGCTCAAGAGGGGAGGTCGACGTCTCAGGTATAGCCCAACGATTTGGTGGAGGCGGACACAGAAACGCAGCCGGCTTTAGGATCAACGGCAGCCTGCCCAACACCAAGCAGACGCTTATAAAGTCATTCTCATAAGAAAAGGGAAAGAAGTGAGAGCTTTGCCCTCCCTTAAACCCACCTGGCAATAACCAAGGGGCAGGTGGATACTTTGCAAAGGTTAAAGAACTGGAAGGCTTTATGACGGAGGGGCGATACCCTCGATGAGGTTTATAGCTTGGTAAAGGACGCTATGATAGTATGCTTAGAGACAGCATCAGAAAATGTAACTGGCAATCCCGCTGCCAGAAGACAAGCAGGTCTGCCAGTTACATCTGTAGATCGTATCACTACTTTCAAGTTAGTTTAAACGACAGCCATTCCTGTTCGTTCTGGATGATGATCTTAGGATTCGGATTTACCGCTGGAACTGGAAGTCCTTCTTCCTCCAGTAGGGCGACGTGTTCTTTCATTCCCCATTTAGCCTTGTATATACAGTCTTCGATAGAGTAACCAATCCCCGTAAAACCCTCTAATTCAGTTGAATAAAACCCGAAATAATCTGGTTCATCCGTTGCCTCAATTATGATTGTGTAGTCTAAATCGATCATCGTTTACCTCAATTATCTGATTAATACTTTAATCCTGCGGCTTTTAATATAGCCTTACACGTACCATCAGGAACTTCCTTTGAGCCATGAGAGTCTACTCTCATCCGGTTTTTCCAACCTGCCTTACCATAATATCGTACTGAACCTTTTTCCTTAACAACTTTAAACCCATGAGCCTTTAAAAGTCTTATTAATTCACTAAAAGTCATAATGTTTTCCTTGCTTTAATGTTTATTGAGTCGAGTTCTTAACATTATTTTTCGATTTCTATAGGCTCCTGTTTTCTCCATCTACCACCAGTACTATGCAATATTCTAAGTCATTTAGTATTTTAAGTCAAATAGTCTTAAATATGCCTTGACAATGTCTTACAAATATCCTTATATTAAGCATGCGCACGTTAGTCCAATCAAAAAGCATTATTATGATAATGAATGTAGTTATAAACGTAGACAAGCCTGAGGGGTTGACCTCGCATACGGTCTGTCAGCGTGTGAAGACTGAGTTGGGTGTCAAAAAGGCAGGACACACGGGTACGCTCGACCCTGCGGCTACGGGGGTGCTTTTGGTATGCTGCAATAAGGCCACAAGGATCGTGGACTATCTGGTTGGGCTTGATAAGGAGTACATAGTGAGGATGCGACTTGGTGTTGAGACGGACACCCTTGACAACGAAGGCGTTGAGATACGCCAGATGCCCGTGCCACCCCTTACAGCCTCGTTGGTAGAGGATGCACTCCGTAAGTACAAGGGCGATATATCACAGGTGCCGCCGATGTACAGCGCTTTAAAGGTGCAGGGTGTTCCGCTTTACAAGATGGCAAGAAACGGCGTCGAGATCGAAAGAAAACCCAGGGCTGTAAACATACAAGACATCGAGTTAATGGAGCTGACCTCGCCATATATCAAGCTGCGGGTCTCCTGCTCCAAGGGCACTTACATACGCACTCTATGCGCTGATATTGCAAGGGATATCGGTACCTGCTGCTACGTTGACAGCCTTATACGCACGCGTGTGGGCCCATTTGTTGTTGGACATTCAGCTCAGGTGGGTTCCCTTAAGGATACCCAAGGGGCATTCTATAGCATGGACGACGTCCTGAGCTTTATGCAGGAGGTGGGGCTTACCTCCGACGAGGTAAGGAAGATAACAAACGGTCAGGTGCTTCCTATTAATGGGCCGGCATCTGATAACCGGTACGTGAGGTTAAAAGACCCCCTCGGACGACTCGTAGCGGTTGGCTCGGTAACCGATAAAGGCACCAAGATGGCAACCCTTCTTGTTGAGGGGTCTAATACTTAAAGCTAAATTTTAAGATAAATTCTTAAGTGTTTATAAAAAATAGAAAAAACACTTGACAAGAATTTCTTATTATGTTAGAAAATACTGTATGGCATCGTTATTTGGATCTAAATCAATATTAGGCCTAGACATAGGGTCAGGCAATATTAAGGTTGTTCAATTGAAGGATCTCAAAGAGGGTCATGAGCTTGAGATATTAGGCTTAATGCCACTCCATCCTTCAATAATAACAGAGGACTCTATAACAGACACCGCTAAGCTGGTTGAAGCTCTCAAGGAACTCATCAAGAAGTTTAATATAAAGACAAAAAACGCCGTAATATCAATATCTGGTCACTCCTCCGTCATAATCAAGCGCATAACCCTGCCAGAGATGACCGAGGAGGTATTAAACGAAAACATACGCTTTGAGGCAGAACAATATGTGCCTTTTGGTATAGAGGACGTAAACCTTGACTACCAGATAATAGGCCCTGCTGAGGAACCAGGCCATATAGACGTCGTCCTCGTTGCAGTGAAGAAAGACCTTTTAAACAGCTATGTCAACGTGGTAAAGGAAGTTGGTCTAGTACCCGTGATAGTCGACGTTGACGCCTTTGCCCTTGAGAATATGTACGAGGTTAATTATCATACTACAGAGGAAAAAAACGTAGCCCTTGTCAATATCGGGGCAACAAACACTACGATAAACATATTGAGGAACGGGGTATCAGCATTCACACGTGATAGTTCAATAGGAAGCGTGCTGCACACAGACGCACTGATTAGGGAGTTTGGGATACCAATTGAGGCAGCAGAAAAGCTAAAAAGAGGTCAGGAGGCCGAAGGGATATCATCGATGAAGGCAGATGCCGTGTTAGCCGCAGCATCTGAGGATATTGTGATGGAGGTTACTCGCTCGCTGGATTATTTTAGCGATACGCCGGAGATTGGCAGCATTGACGACTTGATGCTCGGTGGGGGAGGTGCCCTTGTTAAGGGTTTCAAGGAGCTTATAACAGAGAGAACGGGCCTTCCGGCAACGCTTATCAATCCGTTTAAGAACATACGTATTCCTAAGCAGTTAGACGCTAGATACGTGGAGTCAGTTGCTCCATTATTATCCGTGGCCGTTGGTTTGGCACTGAGAAGGGTTGGGGACAGATGATTAGAATAAATCTGCTTCCCACAGATAAAAAGCCAAGAAAAAAGAAAAAAACTGCTCAAAAAATCCCATCTATAGTGCTGGGTATTATTGCAACATTTGTAGTTTCTCTGCTCGCCTCAGGTGTAGGCATTTACCTGCTGGACAAGCAGATCAAAACACTAAAAAAGGATAAGGCTCATAAAACGGCAAAATATGAGGAATTGAAGAAGCAGGTCAAAGACGCAAAGGAAATAGAAGATAAGATTAAAACAATAGAGGCAAATAAAAAGGTCATCGAGGAGTTGAGGGCAAACATGAGTGTGCCAGTGAAGGTTATAGATGAGATCAGCAAGCTCCTGCCCGAAAACGTGTGGTTAAAGTCTATGTCGCTCAATGGACCAAGCATTAGCATAGACGGTGTCGCCATGACCAATGACGACGTTGTTGTTTTTGTGAATAATTTCAAGAACTCGAAGGTCTTTAAAGAGACATATCTTGTTAAAAGTATCGAGGTTCAAGAAAAAGGAGAAAACGTCGCTGTGAGGGTTTATAACTTTGCAATAACCATGATCGTTAATCCTGTTGATACGGGAGTCAAGAGCTGATGGCTATTACTTTAGATCAAATAAATAAACTCCATCCAGGCATGCGTGTTCTTATTGCATTCATTCCCTTTTTTATTATAGGACTAGTGTTTTATATCGCCTTCTATAACCCCAAATATACTCAGATCAAGAAACTCAGGATTGAGATAAAGAAACTAGACGGCGAAATAGCTGATGCACAAAAGTTGGCAGAAAAACTTCCCCAGTTGAGAATAAAGCTAGCTGCGGCTGAAAAAGAGTATGCGCTTATAAAACGACAGCTTCCAGAGGAAAGCGAGATATCAAACCTCTTAAAAACGGTGTCAGATCAAGGCAGGTTTTCAGGGTTAAAGATAAACACATGGGAGCCAAAGCCGAAGTCTAATCACTCGAGCAACATTGTTTATGTAATACCTGTAAACGTTTCAATGAGCGGTTCCTATCACGAGCTAGGTAACTTCCTAAGCAGACTTACTGCTCTTGACAGGATTGTAAACGTGTCGCTTATAGAGCTGAGAGAGCCTGCCTTCGCGCAGGAAGACATTAAGTTATCTATCAAACTCATAGCCAACACTTTTTCAGCTATACCTGTTCCTGATGTTAAAAAAGATGTAGGAGCAGCAAAGTAATATGCTGCAATATAGAGCAAAAGACAGGACAAAATCATGCTAAAGTACAAATACTTGGTATATATTATTGTTACAATGTTAATAAGCACAGAGCTGAGTTTTCTTGCAGGCGCTCAAGAGGGAAAACCTGAGACGCAATCGCTTCTTGAAAAAAACCTTGTGATCGTCCCATACGAATATAAACCGTCAGGAAGACGCGATCCGTTTTTGTCTATCTTGGAGCTTAATAAAAGAAGACGCAAACAGCTACAAAAGGGGACAAAAGATACACGTATTCTCTCACCTTTAGAGACCGCTAACCTCCCAAGCATAAAACTGATAGGAATCGTTATCGATCAGAGAGATAAATATGCCTCTGTTGTCTTGTCTGATGGAAGATACTTTGTTATTAAACAAGGGGCGTACCTTGGTACAAACGGCGGTAAGGTCTATGATATTAAGCCTGACAGAGTTATAGTTAAAGAAGAGACAATGGATGATGTGGGTAAACCTTTGGTTAAAACAATCTCCATATGCCTAAGCCCAGAGGAGTCAATAGGATGCAATTTTTAAGTATTTTTAAGAAATTAGGAGTTATTTTTATTGCTCTGAGTATGTTTTATGGCTGCGCCTCCGTTAATGGCAATAGCAAGACTCATGTGGAAGAAAGGTATGTTCAACAAGGCTCAGACAAGGGTCTATCTGATCTTGATGCAGTTAACGTCATAAGTGGTATTTTCATTGATGATTTTAGTCTCAAGATTACCACGAGCAGACCGTTTCAATACAACATTGTGAGTTCCACAGATCCTTTTAAAAAGTCTGTTGAACTAAAGGGCGTTGCTTCAGGAAAGTTCGCAGACAAAATCATTGCAGGAAAAGAAGGGATAGTAGAGATGTCTGTACAGGAAAAAAGAGAGCCATTTATTACAACAGTGCTAGATATAAAGCTATCATCCCCTTTAGAGATATTTGAGCAGGCCGGTCAAAATATATTGGAGATAAACCTTAAAGCAGGCGGCTCCGAGCTGCCGTCAGTGGATGTGCAAGACCTCAAGCATCTGGCCGGCAGGGCAGGACTTTCTGGAAACGGCGCTGTTGAGCGTCATGCAAACGGAAACCTAAAAGATGCAAAATTTATTACAGGTGTGTCTTTTAAAAAGGAATCTGCCTCACGATCAAAGATAGAGATAACAGGTGATGGTCTTATCGCCCCTGATGTGTTCATACTCGATGGCAAGATAGTCATAGACATACCAAAGGTTAAAATAATAGCGCCTAATAAGCAGAGTATTACAGCGCCCTTGAGCGCTCTTAGGTGGGCTGAGCATAAAGACAAGGTGCGGATAGTATTAGATGTGGCAGAAAAGGTCAGCTACGAGGTAATAACAGGCGGTAAGGTGGTAGACATTTTATTGACTGCCGGGCCTGCTGCTAAGACGCCAAAAGGCGCTATTACTGTACTTCCAGCTACGAAGGCTGGCTCAAGGAAGGGCAGGCATGGCGCTAAAGAAGCTCTTACAACCGACGAGATATTGGCCGATGTCGAGACCAAGGTAAGACGCCTCAAAGACAAGAAGAAAGAGGATGACAGCGGTGCTAAGTCTACAAAGAAGAACCTTGTAACCCTTGATTTTAACAACGCAGACATTGTGCCAATTATGAGACTGATATCAGACGTGAGCGGGTACAATATCGTTGTTGATCCAGGGGTCAGAGGCAAAATCACACTTAAGCTCAAAGACGTAGCATGGGATAAGGCACTTGCGTTAATCCTCGATACACACAACCTCGATATGGAAGTTGATGGTAATATCCTTAAGATACGACCAAAAGACAGCGCCACTGGTTCTGATAAATGCAGCGCTCAACCTGTCGTGATAAAGGATTTAAGTATAACGTTCTCAAACATAGGGGGCGCTGCCAGGACAATCAAGAGAGATAACGTTGAGTCTAACAGTGGAAATATCTGCCTGGATTTAAATATCAACCTCGATGGTGATACCAGTAGTAAGAGAGGGTCAGGTGAAAAGTCTGATAAACCCAAAGATAGAATTAAACACTAATAATAAGGATGTTTGAATAAATTGGAAATGTCAGGGAGGCAAATGAGATGCTTAAAGACAAAGGTGTAATACTGTCAGTTATTATGCTTTTTATGATATTGGCCTACGGCTGTAGCTCAACCGGCAAGGTCAATGGGGGTATTAAACCTGAGAGACAGGCGCTTGAATCAGATGGGCAGCACGCAAAGGAAGGCATTAAGAGGTCAAATGTTATAAAATCCATAGAAGTTGAGGATTACCTGGTCAACGTTACAGCAGAAAAAGCCTTTGATTACTCAATTATGCGTACATCTGACCCGTTTAAGGTTGTGGCTGTTTTAATGGCAGTTGAACGAGGAGCATTTCTGGACAGAGTAGTCTCCACAAAAGAAGGGATAGGTGATGTAGCTCTACAGAACGCCCCAGGGACTGATGGCAGCCTAAACGTAGAAATCACGCTTACGACTCCTTACGAGGTAACACATAGTCTAGCAGGCAACGTCCTAACCATTGACGCTCGCGGTAGAGCTGAGGAGGTAAAGAGCATAGATATCGTTGGCGCTGCTATTGACAAGAAGGAAGGGACATTAAAGAGTTCGGAGTCTGTCCCTGATGGATCATCCTCAAAACCCCCAAAACCAGATGTTAAGCCAGTTGAGAAACACGCCACATCGACCGATAATGTCTCGATGAATGAGGCCAAACAGATCACTGGTGTGAGCTTTAAAAGGGAGAGAGATGCCATAAGCGTAATAATACACGGAGACGGCATAATGAAGCCTATAATTTCCAGCGTAGCCAACGTCAGCACAGCAGATAATATAGCGATAGACATACCAAACGTGAAAATCGCAACAAAACTTCCCAAGGAGATAGCGGCACCTCTAAAGGCGTTAAGATGGGAAGAAGGCAAAATGGGCGTGCGCATAGTATTAGACCTCCAAAAAGAAACCCCTTACGAGGTGCTTACAGTCAACGATACAATAATAGTCTCTCTAACAACAGTTGACCGGATTGAGGCGGCAATGAAAAGAGCCGTAAAAAATGAGGACCTAACTCATCGGCCAGATGCAAAATCAACTGACGCGAGATCAAATACCAAGGCCGAAGCTGCAATTAAAAAGAAGGACTCTATCACAGATACATCTATAGCAGCAACGAAGCACGGTTCAGAGGGCACAAAAAATGGAGCGGCAAAAGGGGAGAGCTTAGCTACACAAATAATAGACGATAAATCGCTAAAGATAATCAAGGAAGAAGGGGAAGGAAACACGGAAGTCTATCTTTGCGGTAAAAAACTCTCTTGCGGCACTCATAATAAGATAAGGATAAATATTCAAAACGCGCCCGTTACGGCATTGCTCAAACTTCTGGCTGAGGAAAGCGGCTGCGACATCGTCGTTGACCCCGACGTCGCCGGTACTGTCACCATGCAGGTAAAAGACGCCCCTTGGTATCAGGTGGTAGAGCTTATTCAGAAGATCCTTAAACTTGGGTGCGACGTTACCGGCAACATAATTCGTGTAGCACAAAAGAAGACGCTTGAAGACATGAGAAAATCCGAGATTGACGCCAAGAAGCGGGAAGATGATGAGAAGTTACGTATTGTAGATATCAAGCAGCAAGAAGAGAAGGCAATGCTTGAATTATCTAAAGTAAAACGCATGGACTGCATACTTAAATTTATACCGGCTGATGAGATAAACAAAAAAATACAAAGCAGCCATGAGCAAATATATGCCGCAAGGACTGGCGAAGAAGTAGCCAAGAAACAGGCAGAAAAAGAGTTCCTCACAAGTTTCTTGAGCTATAGAGGTATGTCCTATGCCGACGAAGCAGAGAATAAACTTACAGTCATTGACATAGAACCGGCACTTGAGAAGATTGAGAATTTTATTCGCGCATTAGACGTGCCCAAAAAACAGGTACTGATAGAAGCAAAGATAATAGAAGTAAACAGTAATATGTCGGATTCTTTAGGGATAAACTGGGGTTTTTTTACAAAGTCTTTTGACAGAAATACAGCCATCGGTGTAGGCAAGGGAACTGGCGTTACCGGCGATACCTTTCTGCCAAACATGCCATCAACCGTTTCAAATCTAGGCAGCGGCATAGCGCTGGGCTTTATAAATGCCCAAAGGACGCTTGGACTGGATCTAAAACTACAAGCGATGGAGACGTCAAATAGCGGCAGGATAATCACTAGTCCTCGCTTGCTTACAATGAATAACGAGCTGGCAAAGATCACCCAGGGTCAGGAGATCCCATACCCTGTTATGAATCAACAAGGTGTTGTGTCAGCTGCCTTTAAGTCCGTAGCCGTGAGTATAGCTATAACGCCCAAGATAACACCTGGTAAGTTGATCAACATGGACATTAATATTACGAAAGAGGATTTACTGGGCTATACCAAGATAGGCGGGAGCGATACACCCAATACGAGTAAAATATCTGAGTTGACCAAGGTCCTTGTCAAAGACGGTGAGACGCTGGTACTGGGAGGCATATTTAAGCAAAACACAGCCGTTACCGAGGAAGGTACGGCAGGGTTAAAAGATATACCGATCTTAGGCTGGCTATTTAAATCAGCGTCGAAAGCTAATACTGAATCCGAGTATCTTATCTTTATAACACCTAGGATTGTTGAGAGAAGTTTTAGCAGCGAAGCAACTGAATGTAAGATTGAAGGGAAATCTAGTAATTAATGTTATATGACTTTAAGTTTGCATATTTTCATCGGTATTATAAGATTACTTAGAAAGGAGAAGATATGAAAAGAAGAATGGTATTAACGCTAATGTTGGTACTAAGCGTGGCAGTATTCTATAGCTGCGGAGGAGGCAGCGGCCCTGGCAGCCCAGGAAGCTCGGACTCAAGCAAGATTGGCGGATATATAACTATACCGGCAATGACACATACCTCACCCGCCGGTAGTCAGGGGGATGGTTGGCAGATAGACCTGGTGCAAGATATATGTGAAGGCGGTAAAGCAGAATCATGGGGGGACGATACAGGCTCACTTACTGTAATGTTGACCTCATACGATACCAAAAATCCTGCAAACACAATCTTCATACAACGCTATACCATAGAATATACACAGCAGATATACGAGCTGGATTTACCACCTATAAAGATGTTTGATCTTACTACATCCGCGACAGTGCAGCCTGAAACTTCTGTATCACTTAACATATTTGTGATGGATGCAGGCACCAAATCAGAGTATGTGAAAGAGCTAAACAGCGGTAAATATAACCCCGTCAGAATGTCGCCGTATTTGTACGATATGAAGATAACCCTCTACGGCGTTGACAAACTTGGCAACTCGTTTAGTATACCTATTCACAGAACCGTGTCTTTAGCTGATTATAATAACTGTTAAACAGCTTAATCTTGGAGGATGAGATATGATATTACGTAATAAGATAGATTTTAAGCGTTATTTACTCTTTGTTTCACTATTTTGCCTTTTGACAATGACCGTCATTAGTTGCGGCGGGGGAGGGGGGGGAACCGGCAACGATTACACACCTCCACAGCCATCCACAGGGGTACCGCACGACATCCTGCTGTCCTCAGATAAAACCGTAGGTCAGTCAAACGCACCGATATACATGACCGCCCTTGTAACCGATGTAAACGGCAGACCGGTTAAAAATACCGACGTAACTTTTACAAAGACGTCAAGCACAGGCATTATTAGCCCTAACCTGTTAAACGCTTATGACTTTAAAGAGGTCGCAGTATATAAGGTACAAACCGACCTTAATGGCCGGGCTAGCGTAAAAGTAACGTCAACCTCCAGCGGCTACGTTACCGTTGAGGCCTTCACGGGCAGTGGACTGATGGCACGCAGGTCAATACTGTTTACCAGCTCCGGTACCATCGTTAATAACTTCACGCCTATAACTGTGGTTCTCGATGTAGATGGCAACGGTAACAGCATCTACAACGAAAAAGATGATTACAAGGTATGCCAGACAACAACGGATCAGACCGTGCGCATCAAAGCTACCGCGTATGTCAAAGGAGAGAAGGCCTCTAATATCGGTATGTTCGTTACTACGGATCTGAGTAAACTCGTGAATTTTTATAACAATATCTACGGCATATATTCGGTTAATCCTGCAACAGGCGCCAGAACTTTGACAGGCTGTGATTATAACGGCGACGGTGTGGTAGATAGTGTGTGCTACACAACGCATACGGGCGCAAACGGTGCGGTATCATACTGGTTTAATGAAGACCGCATCTTTACAAATACAGCAGGCGAGGCCACCACCGATTTCAGGATAAGCTGTCAGACCATAACGCAGGAGAGACTCCTGTCTGTCATGGCCGCAACCGACAGCTATAGCTTCCCTGAGTTTAGCCCTACAAGACTGTATTATGGCACAGGCGCTACTACACTCTTTATCGAGCCCATTGTTGTGTCAAGTGTAACGGTGTCTGCAAACCCCACAGAGGTCGCAGCCGGGGATACATCCTACATCACCGCAACTGTTAATACAACATTAGGCAGCGCTACGGCGCCAGATGGCACGTTCGTTCAGTTCTATGCCGACTGTAAAGACAGCACCTCAAACGCAGAAACATCGTTTAACCCACAGACGGCTCAAACGGTAAACGGTAAGGCCACAACTATCTTTACCGCCCCTACGCAGATCCCCGCTGGAGACTCTAGTCAATGCACGATAGAGGCCAGGGTATCAGCAGTATCCGGTTTTATCGGACTGACCGTTAATAGGTCATTAGAGGTATCCCCGGTTAGCCAGACGCTAACAAATCCAAAAGTCGGAGACACAGCAACGTTTAATATAGTAGGCGGCAGCAAGCCTTACAGCGTTCGAAGCGGTAATCCTGCCGTATCGGTATCGGTCAGCGGTTCAAAGGTAACAGCCACTGTTGTAACCGTACCAGATGCCGATACGACAAACGTTCCAATTACAGTAACCGATACAAAACACAGGGAGGTTACCGTTACCCTAGTTCTTACGCTTGAAGCCCTTACAATAACACCGCCTAGTCAAACGCTGATCAGCCCCCCCGTTGGTACAAGCGCAACATACACGGTACGTGGTGGTAAAGGTCCCTATAAGGCCTCCGTAAGCGACCCGCAGATGGTTAGCACAAGCGTGTCTGATACAACGCTTAACGTTACAACACTATTACCGATAACGACAGTAAACGCAAAGTCCATAACAATAACCGTAATGGACGCTAGAGGAAAGACAGCTACGGCTGCCCTATCACTTTCCGTATCGTCAGGTTTAACAATCACACCAGCCAAACAAACACTTTCAAACCCGCCAGTAGGCACCTCTGCTACTTATACTATCATCGGCGGCAAGTCACCCTATAGCGTTTCTACTGATTATCCACAGATGGTAAGCGCCACTGTAAACGGTAACACCATTACGGTCACAACAAAGGTTGCGATAACCTTAACAAACGCTACAACAGTTGCTATTACAGTAACAGACTCCTCTGGAGTGTCAGGGGCTGCAACGCTTGAACTAAAAGCCAATGCCTCTGCACTTACTATAATGCCAGCCACGCAGACAATAACCTCGCCAAGGATAGGTGATACCGTTCAGTACACTATCGTAGGAGGCACTCCTGCATACACTGTAACCGTAAGTCACCCGCAGATCGTTCGACCCACAGTCAATGCTCAAGTAATCACCCTTGAGGTTATTTCTACTGTTCCACCTCAGTACGACTCGCAAGGCAACCTTATAGTAACCACCATAACAATCAACATCCTTGACACAAACGGACAGAGCGGTACTGCCACGCTCCTAATCCAGCCCATAGGCGGCAACGCCCTTTCAGTGCTGCCCGCTACACGAACTTACACAAACCCGCCAGTAGGGTCAAAGTATGATTTTGCGGTATCTGGCGGAACCAAACCCTATAAAGCTACAGTCAGTCACCCAAGTCTGGTCAGCGTAACTGTCAACGACGCTACGATCACATTGACAACGCTTGTAGCTATAACACCCAATAACGCAGCAGCCGTAACGCTATATGTTACAGATGCTAACAACCTTTCTGGTCAAGCTAACCTTACTTTAGTGTCTCAAACTGGTGGTGCATTGGTCGTAACACCTCCATCACGCATACTAACTATGCCCGCAAAAGGAACAATCGCCGATTATACGGTTTCTGGCGGCAAGGCTCCGTACACAGTAACCAACGATCACCCTCAATTGGTAAATTCAACAATCTCAGGCTCAACCATAACGCTTACGCTCCTGGAAGATATCACAGATTCTAGAGCAAACACTACAATATCCTTTATAGTTACAGATTCCAACAGCTTAACTGGAACAGGAAACCTTGCGTTTGCCTTAGGATCCCTGGCTGTCTTTCCGGCAATAATCACTCTAACTTCGCCCAATGTTGGCGATACGGCCGTCTTTGATATATTTGGCGGATCGCCTCCCTATAAGGTCTACTCAAGCCGGCCAGATCTAGTAGATTTAAAAGTAGGCAGCAGTTCTTCATCTGCAAGCGGTACACCCTTAACTGCCACTATCAGGCAAAGCGGAGCTAGCGATAACGTAACGATTCAGGTATTAGACGGTAATACTCGTGTAGGGAACTGTATGTTGACAATACAATAACTTGATGCTCAGAAGCCTCAACTCCTCACCCTCATAATTCATAGGGCTGAGGGGTTGGAGCACAACATCTTGCATGAGTAAGGTTGTTGAAATGTTGCTATTTAAGATAAAATCAGTCGTAGAAGATAATGCAAAGCTGAAAAAGGATTGGAGGAACTGAATGAAAACAAGCAAGACATATCAACTTACAAGGGCACTTGTGATTGTATTGTTGCTAGTTGTTGCCTCTTGTGGAGGTGCAGATAAAAAAGACGCAGATAAGTCCGCAGATAAGTCCAATGTTACCACAAGCCAGATAAAGACACAACAAACCGGGAATAGTACTAGTAGTACATTGTCAAAAGGTAAGATTAATCCAAAAGACCCCGCAGATATCGATAAAAAGGCATATAAAGATGGACAACTGCTAGTGAAATTTAAGGACAGCGTTAGTTCAACAAAATCATTAAATGTGCATCGAGGCATTGGTGCCAAGGTAGAAAAAACCTATACTCTTGTAAAAAATCTTGAGTTAGTAAGCCTGCCAAGCTCTATAAGCGTTAAGGACGCTATCAAACAATACATGAAAAACGCAGATGTGCAATACGCTGAACCTAACTACTATGCACAGGCGCTTGATGTAGTCCCAAACGACCCATATTTCAGCCTTCAATGGGGCCTATATAACAATGGGACGTTTAAAAATGGCACTCCCGGAGCCGATATAAAGGCATACAAGGCTTGGGACATAACCAAAGGTGATAAGAACCTCATCGTTGCGGTCCTAGACACCGGCGTAGACTATAATCATCCCGACCTTGGCGGCAATATCTGGAAAAATACTAAAGAGTTAGCGGATGGCGTCGATAATGATAGCAATGGCTACATAGACGACATCAGAGGCTGGGACTTCGTCGGCGATGACCTCGTAAATCCGCAGCAGAGCAACAATCCAATGGACGTCCAAGGACACGGCACTCACGTATCCGGTACAATAGGCGCCATCGGTAATAACTCAACAGGCGTGGCCGGCGTAAGCTGGGACGTAAGCATAATGCCAGTAAAGATACTAACACTCGATCTGAAAACCACAATGGACGCCCTCATATCTGGCATCCAGTACTCTGTCAATAACGGCGCAAAGATCATCAACGCAAGCCTAGGCTGGAAAAATACAAGCCAAGCCGTGTACAACGCTATTGCAAGCGCCAGAGACTCCGGAGCGCTGCTAGTAGCAGCAGCCGGCAACGGCGGCAGCTCCGATGACGTCTACTGCAACGGCTCCCTGCAAAACAACAACGACCTGTCTCCATGCTATCCAGCCAGCTACGACCTGGAAAACATCATTTCGGTTGCAGCCTCAGACCAGAACGATATGCTTGCCTCCTTCTCCAACTATGGTGTTGTATCAGTAGACGTCTCTGCACCTGGCGTAGATATCTGCAGCACCATAACTGGCTATAACTCTGGTACCTTATATAATTGTACGTACAGCGGTACATCCATGGCAGCCCCGCATGTCTGTGGTGTGGCAGCCCTCCTGTGGTCGTACTACCCGCACTTTAGTTACGCTCAGATCAGGCAGATGATTGAGAGCTACGTAGACCCTATGGGCGCCCCCTACAACACCATGATAAAGACAGGTGGCAGGTTAAATGCCTGGAAGTCGTTATCTGCCCTGTGGACACCTTCTGAGGTCACAGTAGCCCTTCAGCAAGCTGGCAGCGTTACCATAAAATGGATTGACAGGGCCACAGCAGAATATGGTTTCTTACTCTTCAGAAAAATCGGCAGCGGCCAATATGTGCAGTATAAGACACTACCCGCCGATACACAGCACTTTACAGACACAGACACGTTCGTGGGTGAAAACTACTCCTACAAGCTAAAGGCATTCAACGCTATAGGAGACTCGCCAGATTCAAACGAGGCAACCGTCGTTGCAACTAACCCGCCACCACCAACCAGTTCAGGCGGTGGAGGAGGCTGTACGCTTGTTAATTCAGTAAACAAATCCGTCTCTGTAGATCTTTTGGCAATCCTGTTACCGGTAGTGGTTGCAATCTTTGTCAGACTCAGAAGATATGGTAAGATAAATTAGTTGGAAACCCTATGAAGTTTACTCCACTCTTCACTGAAGATGTCAGTCATTGTGTGTCATTCCCCTGTTCAAGCCGGGGGCAGGCTCTGCGAAAGCAGGAATCTATCCACCGCATTATTGTTCATAAGAGTGGACCCCGCTTACGCGGGAATGACAGGTGGGGACAGGGATGACAAATTGAATTGATATGGAAAGATTAAAGATATCAACCGCCGGTGAATCACACGGTAAGGCGCTTATTGGCATCATAGACGGTATACCCTCAAATATGTCCTTAGAGGTAGATAACATAAACCAGCAACTCAAGCGAAGACAACTGGGCTATGGGCGCGGCGGTAGAATGAATATTGAACAGGATCAGGTAGAAATCATATCAGGGGTTAGGTGGGGCAAGACACTGGCAAGCCCTATAGCCCTGAAGATTGAAAACCGCGACTGGGCCAACTGGCAAAAGGGTATGTCCGTCCTCAGTCAGGATGACGGCTCTATAGCTCCCGTCACAAGGGCTAGACCAGGGCATGCAGACCTCACTGGAAGCATCAAGTACGGATTCAAAGACATAAGAAACGTACTTGAACGCTCTTCAGCACGTGAGTCGGCCATGAGGGTAGCACTAGGGGCAGTGTGCAGGGCTTTCCTTGCAGAATTTGACATCTTCGTTGGCAGTTTAGTTATAAGGATCGGATCGGCAGGCAGACGCTCTCATCCGTTGAGCATGAAAGACGACTCTGGTCTTAGAGACATCAACAACACCCTTATAGGGCTTAGCCAGAGAGCCGATACCTCCGTTGTACGGTGTCCCTTTGAAGAAGACTCGGCACAAATGGTAAAGGTCATTGATGATGCAAAGGACAGAGGCGATACGGTAGGAGGCATCTTTGAGGTGTTTGCCGTAGGTCTGCCTGTGGGTCTAGGCAGTCATGTGCATTGGGATAAGCGGCTTAATGGACAATTGGCTCAAGCTATATCAAGCATTCAGGCCGTAAAAGGTGTGGAGTTTGGCGTTGGCTTTGATCTGTCAGAGCTTTATGGTTCAAAGCTGATGGATGAGATATCTTACAGCCCCGGCACCGGCTTTTACAGACGCTCTAACTTCGCTGGAGGCATTGAAGGCGGTATGACAAACGGGATGCCCTTGATCATAAGGGCGGTTATGAAACCCATACCAACCCAGCGTAAACCACTCAACACAACCGACATTATTACCAAAGAGGTAAAAGAGGCCGCCTACGAGCGCTCAGACGTGTGTGCCGTCCCCGCTTGCAGCGTGATAGCAGAGGCTATGACCACTATGGTTCTGACCGACTCAATGCTCTCTAAATTTGGTGGAGACAGCATCCAAGAGACTAAAAATAATTACGAGAATTATCTAAAATATGTAGGAGAGTTCTAACAACGAAAAATATAGTATTGACAGGCTTTATGGGAACCGGTAAAACCACGGTAGGACAACTGCTCTCAGAGAAATTAAGAAGGCAGTTGATAGATCTTGATACGGAGATCGAAGCAGAATCTAAGATGACGATTAGCGATATATTTGCAGCCTACGGCGAGGCAAGGTTCAGACAAATGGAGACCGAAATGACGATAAAGGTCTCAAATAACAATGGTATGATAATATCAACCGGCGGTGGCATTGTACTTAGGGAAGAAAACATGACCCACCTCAGAGGTAACAGCATTATCGTCTGTCTGATGGCATCGCCTGAGACTATCCTGAATCGCGTAAGCGGTAACGACGACCGTCCCCTGCTTAAGGTTGATAACCCCCTGCAAAAGATACATGAACTGTTAGATTATAGAAGACCGTTTTATGAAAAGGCCGATCTCGTTATCAACACCGATGACATGACGCCAGAGATGGTAGCTGAGGAGATAATCGCTAAGAACCAGGTTTTGCGGTATGACTAAAAAAGAGGTCATGGAGACTGTACTCGTATCTCTTGGGAAGAGAAGCTATGATATCGTAATAGGTCAAGACATCCTTGATGCTGTTGGACCAAGGCTCAAAGAATACGGGTTCAGTAAGAAGATAGCTTTGGTAAGCAATCAAACAGTGTTCAACCTCTACGGTGAGCGCGTGATGAACTCTGTAAAGGCGGCGGGTTTTGATCTATCCCACATATTGATCCCCGATGGTGAAGAGTACAAGGACATGCAGTGGGTCAACTACATCCTGTCCGAGCTGCTGAAGGAAGGTCTTGATCGTAAGTCGGCGCTTATGGCGCTTGGGGGGGGGGTCATAGGTGATATCACCGGCTTTGCAGCCTCAATCTATATGCGCGGCATAGGCTACGTACAGATACCAACAACACTCCTATCTCAGGTAGACAGTTCCGTTGGCGGCAAGACTGGCGTGAATCATACTCTTGGTAAAAACATGATAGGCACTTTTTATCAACCCCGCCTGGTTTGGATCGATATAGACACGTTAAAAACGCTGCCCTGGAGACAGCGCCTCTCTGGCCTTGCAGAGGTCATAAAGTACGGTGTCATCTGGGATGCTGGCTTCTTTCAGTACCTGTTGGACAAGACCGACGAGATACTGTCCTCTATACCTGATAACCTGATATACATTATCAAGAGGTCGTGTCAGATAAAGGCCGAGGTTGTCTCTGAGGATGAGACGGAGTCGGGCCTGCGAGCAATACTCAATTATGGTCATACCGTTGGACACGCCATCGAATCTATCACAGGGTATCGGAAGTTTCTGCATGGAGAGGCCGTCGCCATGGGTATGTACGCTGCTGCCTCCCTTGCAAGGTCGCTTTCAATGCTTGAGCCGGATGACCTGACGCGTATAAAAAACATCCTCGAACTCTACCGCCTGCCCGTAAAAGTCCCAACCAAGATTAGCCGCAAGGGACTGCTTGAGCTTATGTATCACGACAAAAAGACCATATCAGGTGAACTAAGGTTCGTGCTGCCTAATAAGATTGGCGGCGTCAGCGTGGTGGCTGTCAGCGATACGGACAAGATCCTGGGCTGCCTTCAGGCATAGATCAGGATATATCAAAGCAATTTATTTATGTGGACATGCAGGGTACGTTAACCGTAAGACACATTAATATCGATGCTGAGTTAAGTATAGGACTTTAGCGCACATTAGCACTTCACTACTGGAAGGTTTCATTACAGAAAGGGCAGAACTTCCACAGGGAGTTTCTCTGCATGCCGCACTTTGGACACTTGTGTTTTAAACCTAAGCTGCAGAAGGGGCAGAAGCTATAATCAGAGCTAAGGGGTTCATTGCAATTGTTGCAAATGATGATATCTCCTTCCGAGATAGTAGCTGTAACCCTCAGAACCTCCTGCACAGAGGTTATTCCCATAATAATCTTTTTTAAACCGTCCTCTCTCAGTCTGCTCATACCTGAGTCTATAGCCGCTCGGTTAAGAATGTTTTCTGTGGCATCGTCATAGATGTGTTTCCTGATTAATGAGTTCACCGGCAAAACCTCGAAGATCCCAACCCTGCCCCGATAGCCTCTGTTGCCACAAGCACTGCAGCCAGAGGGCTTGTAAAACATAGGCGTTCCGGCACCTTTGATACTTTTTATCCCTAAGAATATTAGTTCTTCCACGGAGGGTTCATACGGTATCTTACAGTTGTTACATAGTTTTCTCACAAGCCGCTGCGCTATAACCCCATTTAGAGACGATGCCAAAAAATAGCTTTTGATACCCATCCCTTTAAGCCTCGTAACAGCCGCAACAGCCGTCGTAGTGTGCAGGGTGCTCATAACAAGGTGTCCTGTGATAGAGGCCTGTATGGCTATCTCAGCCGTCTCAGGGTCTCTCATCTCTCCCACCATGATTACATCAGGGTCCTGTCTCAACACCGCCCTCAGTGAAGATGAGAAAGTAAGACCAATCTTCTCGTTTATGTTTACCTGGGTTATCCCTCTTACTGAATATTCTACAGGGTTCTCAAGCGTTACAATGTTTATCTTGTCATTTGCTATGTGATTTATCCCTGCATACAACGTTGAACTCTTACCGCTTCCTGTGGGTCCTGTAACCAGCAGGATGCCCTGCGGTTTGTCAATCATCTCAAGCACTGTACTGTAATCCTTGGCGCTAAGGCCTATTTCGTGTATCGAAAGATTGGCAGCAGTTGGATCCAGCACCCGCAGCACTATCTTTTCACCGTAATGCGTAGGCAGCGTTGAGACCCTAAGATCAATGCCCTTATTATCAATCTTTAGCTTTATCCCGCCGTCCTGTGGCATCCTTCTTTCAGCAATATCCAACTTGGACATTATCTTTATCCTCGATACGATAGGCCCCTGCAGGCTCTTAGATAACTGAGTAAGACTTACCATGATGCCATCCGCCCTCAGACGTACGTTGTAGGCATTTTCAGAGGGTTCAAGGTGTATGTCACTGGCTCCGCTCTTTATGGCTGTTAGCAAAATCTTATTGACAAGCTGGATGATGGGAGGCGACTCACTCTCCTTGAGTATACCGGTAAGTTCAGCCTTAACCTCAATCCGATCGGATCTGACTTCCACTGCATCATCGATGCTTTTTTGCTCGTTGAAGAGTACCTGCAGTTCATCAAAGTCCTCTAACTGTGCGCTCTCACCTCCACCGTGACCAATAGAGTCAGTATAGTATAGCTGGATAGCCCCTTTGATCTCCTTAGGGGTGGATAAGACTACATCTACATCCTTGTTGACGAGATATTTTATCTCCCGTATAGCGTCACTATCTGTTGGGTTGGCCATAGCAACCTCTATCGATCTCTTGCTGACATTCAGCGGGACCAAGAGGTGTCTCTCTGCAAAGTCTCTGCTAATCAACTCAAGCGCCTTTGGCGACGCCCCTACAAAAGCAACGTCGACGTAAGGCATATTCAACTGTGTCGACAAGGCCCTGGCTATGTCAGCCTCTGTTGAAAAATTCATCTGTACGATGATATCTCCTAGTTTCTTCTTCGTCTGCTTTTGCTTCTCCAAACATATTGATAGTTGTTGATCGTCTAACACCCCTGCTGAAGCGAGGATTTCCCCAAGCTTCAATGGCTCCTTGTTATGATAATAAAGCTGTATGGCCTTTCTTATATCAGTTAGCGTTGAGACGACTGGAGTTACATTCTTACCAGTTACAAACGCTATGTCCTTTATTGCTCCCACATCCAAAGGGTCACACATAGCAATGGTTATCTCACGGCCATCAGATTTTATTGGAACAATGAGATGCTTTTCAGCCATCTTGACCGGAACTACCTGAAGCACTCCCTTTTCTATCTTCTTCCCATCAAGTTCTACATAATCGTAACCTAAATTTTGCGCCAGACACCGGACGATTTCCATCTCACTCGTATACCCCATGTCTATAAGAACCTTGCCTAATTTATGCTGTGTCCTCCTATGTTCAGCAAGTGCCGCCGATAACTCCTGCTGTGTAATCACTCCCGCATCTAGCAGTACCTCACCAAACTTCTTCTTAGGCTTCTTACTCTTAGAGTCCTGTAACATGTACCAAATCCTAACATAGAACTATTTTGTTTGTAAACAAGTCACGGTTAATTGGGTGCATAAGAATTTCATGGGGGCCAATAAAAATTAATGGGTTCAAGGGGACTGGTCCCCTTGTGGGTGGGTCTGAGGGAGGGGCAAAGCCCTCCATTCTATTCAAAAATCCCCACGACTTTCTTATGCGCCCGGTTAATTTGTTCTCCATCATACGATGTTGTGCAAAGATATGGTTATTCATCTTCTGGATTTCTGCCTACGCAGGAATGACATATACAGGCTATATACACCATTTGCTATCATTCCCGCGAAAGCGGGAATCCATCTTCAAAATCGCATTAAACGCCTATTTAAGGAAACGTGAAAAATCCAAAATAAATTTACCTTGGTAAACTCCCTTAGTGCTAAAAATATAGATAATATAGTAAAATTCAATATAGACAAACATAGGAGGACAGCGTGGATACAAAACTTGTCGGTTCGTTAATGGAGCTTGGCGATACTCTACAGCATGTTGAAAACCTGGTCGCTAAGGTCAAACAGGCTGTGCGGCAAGCCCAGGTCAAGGCGTCTACTTCGCAGCAAACGTCCACGTCAGAGGAATATAGTAACCTCGTAGACTGGACTCAACTTATCTCCTGTGAGATGCTGCAGGTGATTGAATTAAGCATCCAAGAAACCATGACAAAGTGCAGAGAGATAAAAAATCTGATGCCTGATGACGTCAAAGACATGCTCAAAATATAATCAGAGCTTGACAAAAGGTCATAGAAACTGTCATAACATACCAATATGAACTAGGACTTCAAGGAGCTCTTATGTGTAAAGATGAGATAGAACAGAGCACACACCCTACGGAGACTTGCAGCGCGATTGACCGCAAAGGCTATAAAACCTTGCCGGTGCAGGAGGCCGTGGGAAAGGTTCTGGCACACGACATAACTGAGATAAGGCAGGGAGAGTTTAAGGGCAGGGCATTTAAGAAAGGCCACGTTATCAGGCCTGAGGACGTTGAACACCTACAGCGGCTTGGTAAAAACAACATCTTCCTCCTTGAGATAGACGACGACTCTCTGCACGAAAATGACGCTGCCTTTGCGCTAACCCAATCGCTGATCGGCGATGGTGTCGAAACTGAACCTGAACCCAAAGAGGGCAAGCTAAATCTCCTTGCGGCAAGAGACGGCCTCTTGAGAGTAGACAAGGGCGCCCTCTTTAACTTTAACATGGTTGGAGAGGTGATGTGCGCAACGCTCCATACGAACTCTGTTGTTGTCAAGGGGCAGATCGTTGGAGGCGTTAGGGCGATACCGCTGGTAGTTAAAAAGTCGATCGTTAACCAGGCTGTAACAGCAGCACGTAAGGCAGAGGGCTGCGTCAGCGTCAGACCTTTGCGTAAGCCTAAGACAGGTGTGGTCATCACGGGAAACGAGGTTTACACCGGTAAGATAGAAGACAAGTTTCTCCCCGTTGTGCAGACCAAGATAAGGCGTTTTGAGGGTGATATTATCGCCTCACACTTAGCCCCCGATGATGCCACATACATAGTCCAAAAACTGAGGGAGCTGATAGAGGCGGGCGCAGACCTCCTAGTAATTACCGGTGGATTGTCGGTAGACCCCGATGACGTTACGCGATTTGCGGTAAAGATGTTAGGCGTTACAGAGATGCACTATGGGGCGGCAGTGCTCCCTGGTTCCATGTTTTTGATTGCCTACACGCAGGGCAGCAGAGGGAGTATCCCCATCCTCTGTATACCCGCCTGTGGTATGTATAACGGGATAACGATCTTTGACCTGGTGCTTCCCCGCATCCTGGCCGGAGATCACATTGGCAGACAAGAGCTTGCAGAAATGGGACACGGAGGACTGTGTATGCAGTGTAAGGAGTGTCACTACCCTATTTGTCCCTTTGGGAAATAACCTTATGCAGCTGCGAGACAAATACGGCAGAGTCATTGATTATATACGCATATCCATAACAGACAAGTGCAGTTTAAGGTGTATATACTGTAACCCCACGGCCACTGAGACACCATACGACAGAGAGCATGTGCTTACGTTTGAAGAGATACTGAGGATTGTCCAGGCCGCCGCAGAACTAGGGGTTAAGAAGATGGACCTAACCGGGGGCGAACCTCTGATGCGCCACGCCCTGCCTGAACTGGTGAGCGAAATCAAGGCCATCAACGGCATTGAGGACCTAAGCCTTACCACCAACGGTCTACTCCTTCAGACCTATGCCCAAAGACTCGCCGATGCAGGGCTTGACAGGGTAAACGTCAGCCTGGACTCACTTGTTGCTACTAAGTATTATGAGATAACCGGAGGGGGAAACCTCACAAAGGTCTTAAACGGGATACAGGCAGCCAGAGACACCGGCCTATTGCCTATAAAATTAAACATGGTGCCCATTAGAAACGTAAACGATAACGAAATTGAACAATTTGCACGCCTTACACTCTTTGAAGACTATCACGTGCGATTTATAGAGCTTATGCCAACAGCAGTAACCGGTACAGAGTATAATGAAAAGCTGGTTAGCAGCAGCGAAATACGCCAAACCCTACAGCAGATAGCCCCCCTACATCCCGTCAAACTAAGACTTAACGGCCCCGCCCGCTACTATAGGTTTGAGTCCGCCCCCGGCGTTATAGGCATCATCAGCGCCATAACGTGCCAATTCTGTGAGGACTGCAACAGGATGAGACTAACGGCCGTTGGTAAACTCAAACCCTGTCTGTTCTCTGACAGGTATATCGATCTCAGGCAGCACCTGCGCACCGGCGCTACCATAGAACAAATCAAAGAACTCATACGCACAGCCACTGCTCTAAAACCAGAGAGCCACAACATAACCCCAACAGACTCCACCGTTGCTATGTCCCAAATAGGCGGTTAGATACAGTAAAAAGAAAAAGAGAGAAGGGGGAGCTCTGCTCCCCCTCAGACCCCTTCGCAAGGGGACGAGTCCCCTTAACCCCGTAAATGTCGGGCGTGGTTTCTTTAGATGTTACCTATGTGCATACTCACAACAACTTTCGTTACCTCTTCTACTCCTTAAGATAATCCACTGCGTAAGAAAGAAAGTCGTCGTCCTTTTGCAATTTGCCATACCATCGGGTGTAGAAGTTTACCAATCTCTTCCAGTCTCCTGTGTGATACCTGGAATCAATGTATTCTGTATAGCTTTGGGGTTTAAATAAGACAGCAAAGCTCTCCTTACAGTGTATGACCTTATAATCCTTGCTCATGGCAAACAGACACGAATCTATTATAAAGTAGGCGGCGTTTTCGTCAAACCGGCCTATGTTTTCAAGCATCTTTCTACTAACGCCAAATATTGATGTAGTAACAAACTCTGCCTTCTTACCTGGCACAGTGATAGCACATGGGCTGAAGTTAAAATCTGTGCCAACGGCAAGTCTGGACACCGTTAAGTCGGTGTTATAAATAGGCATCCCTGCAATCCCGTCCTTTATAGAATCCAGGAAATCGTCATCCTTAGCTAAGAGCACACCTGGCAGCATAAAGATCAAATACTCACCCGAGGCCATCTTAGCACCACAGTTAAAGAGGGCGGCGATCCTGTCTGCCTTAGACTCAACAACCGTCAAACCTTCAGATTTGTCCAACATACCTTCTTTTATAAACTCATCGGTGGCTACAATTATAAATTCCGCATCGTCATACCTTGTGTTGCGAGATAGGCTATTGAGTGTTGCCATAAACGACAACGGATCGTTGCCCGTTGGTATGATGAAGCTGATCTTGCCATTGACCTTGGCATTCTTAAATGTAAACTTAGGTACAGGTCTGACCTTCTCGTTTTTTACCTTTAGCACGTATGTTATTACGTCGATGGCACGATGAACTGACTTACCATCGAGCCGATAAAAGACCGATTCTAGATACTCCTCTGTCGACTTAGTTATATCTTCAGGCACACCATCTCGCATCGTCTTAAAGAGGGTCTCCCAGTTGCCCGCCGGTGAGACGGATTGAGACACGTTTATGTCCTTATAAAACTCATCACCGTCAATTATATTATACAGACTAAACAGTGGTCTTCTAAATGCCAGGGCCTCAACCCCCAAGGTCGTCTTTCCCATGACCACACAGTAGTCTGCCACGGCAAGCACCTTATAAGGATCATATCCAAAGACCACAACGGCTTCGGGCATGATCTCTAATATGATCTTCTTTATTTCTTCAAAAACGGGGTGGGCCACCTGCGGATGCCACTTAAAAACACAGACGATATCGTCTCTCTTAAGGCCCGACAGCAGGGTATACCACACAGCCTTCTCGGCCAATGCCGCCCAGTACGTGTTTGGCAAAAAGGCTACAACCTTCTTGTCTGGCGGGATCGACAACTCCTTCTTGATGCCCTGTATGCTTGCCTGCGTTGTGTACTCCTTGCTAGCCTCATCTATGTGTGTGTTGCCAACTATTATCATCTTACCGTAGCTGCAACAGTGATTGACCAGCCGGTTTCTGGTCTCTTCACCCCACAGGAGGTTAAACATCGAGTACTCCGTGTGTGTGGTCAGGTTTATCAAGGCATTGTAGTAATCGCCCTCCTGCAGGGTAATGTAGGCAATGTCGTGTTTCTTTGCCAGATGGCCGATCTGTTTACCCCACGGGTTCATCTCGTGAAGGGTGATAAACATATCGGGATACTCTTTTTTTATCAACTCCTCCAGACAGAAGTAGTCCTCCATGTTTCTCATTAGCGACCTGTGCTGCTGAAACAAGGCCCAGTGCCGAAAACCATGCCAGGTGAAGTTGACCTTGCCCCACTGGCTAAGAAGCTCATTTGTGGCCGCCCTTATCTTTTGGCTTGTCTCCTCACTGGCATACTCTATAAGAAACTTACACTTGAAGTTATTCTTGATCACATCCTTCTCAAAGGGATAGTCCACCAAGGATGTAAAAAACATCACCTGCGCCCCCTGTCTCTTTAGCTCCTTGGCAATTGGAAAGAGGAACCTGCTGTGATGTGGAAGGGCATTAAAAAAGGCTATCTTGCTCCGCTTTAATTTAAACATACAACTAACCTATCAACTCCTTGGCAGCACGCTCCCGCCAATAAGATTACAATGCTTACAGTTCCTGCGATAATTACACTCATACGCAGGCGGCAACTCCCCAGGGGTAAGCTCGCTGAGCAGCCTCCTGGCCGCCTTATGACAAGGGTTAATGCTCAGACACTTTTGTAGATACTCAACCCTACCCTCCAAACCATATAGATGATAATAGGCCCCTGAGACAAACTGCCCGTTATAACAACCCCTTGTAACCTTCTTAAACATCTCGATGGCCTTTTCCTTATCTATTAGTTCAAACTGTGTGGCAGTGTTATAAAAGGCGTGCCAACCTATGTTTTGGTTGAAGTTCTTAAAGTGAAGCAGCTCCTCTATTTCGTGAAATTCAGGGATAAAGGCTGCCCACTTTCTGGCAAAGTACGCCTGATCGTGCAGAAATGTGGAAAAAACAGCGGCGGTTTTCTTTATGTAGTATCTATAGTTGTGGATAACCATCAGATCCAGGGCGCAAGCTACTTTTCCTTTGACTACTCGTCCTTCAGCGCGGGGGACTGCTCCCATAGTAAGCTGCCAGGCCTGCATACAGATATCAAGGTCTTGCTGATACTTCTTATAGTTTGTATCAAAATGATAGACATTGCAGTTTCTCACCATCAGTACAGCGCTGCACAGCGTTGGAACGTAAATCGAGTTATCTATTATCTTATCGCAATCTATCACTGTATCAGCCCATAGGTGTGATATGCCATCACGATCAATCCATATGCCGTCGTGGTTAGGCTCACCGCTTTCAAAGATGTGTCTGCACCCTACGATATCAGCTCTCATGTTGTCCGAGACCTCATAAAGACGGTCTATCCAGTCAGCATCCAAGATCTCCACGTCGTCATCGAGAAAGATAACAGACATGTCTCTCTCAGCACAGTAAGACAGCATACGGTTCATTACGGTTGGATGATTGAAACCGCTGTCATAGTTGTTATCTATAACAATAAACTCTGCCCTCTGCAGATTAGACGCCTTGACAGACCTTATAGCCCGTTTGGTTATCAGGCGTCGCACATCAGGGCAGCACATCAACACAATCGTATCTTTCACCTGAGTCTCACATTCATTGCGTCAACAGATGACATTGGCGGCAGATTATCGGATGCCTGCATTGGCTGATAAAAGATGATTTCTTTGCACTCAAATCCTCAAGACTCCTTTTTGCCGGACCGTGACAGGGGTTATATATAAGACAATTCTTTAAATGCTCCATGCCTCCCTCAATTAGAAAAAGCTGGTAATAGGCCTCTGCCACAAATCTTTCGTTATAACACTCAGCCACAACACGGTTAAACATCTCAACGGCAAGCCCCTTGTTAAATGCCCTCAATTTCATAGCCCTATTAAAGAAACCAGGCCATGCAGCATCACTACTGTGGCCCTTCTTATAACGTCTCAGTTGCGGTATCTCAAGGAGTTCCGGGGCATATGACACCCATTTTTTTGCAAAATAAAGGGTATCGCTATTATATATATCAATAAAAGAAGGATTTCTAAGATCATAGTACCTAAGGTGATGTATGATCTTAAGGTCAAGGATGCAGGCCACACGGCTGCCATCTCTCCAGGCCTGCAGGCAGATGTCTACGTCATGGTGGTACTTCTTGTAATTGGTGTCGATGTGATATAACGAGGGATTCTTGATAAGCATTACAGCGCCATATAGAGCTGGGACATATATAGCACCGTCTATCACATCTTCTCGGCCTGTCATCACGTCTGCACGCAGCCACATGGTAAGGTCATCGTCAATGTAGACACCCTCGTGATTTACGGCGCCGTCCTCGTAGGTGTGGACACAACCTACGATATCGGCCTTCAACCTCTCAGAGACCTCATAGAGGCGGTCTATCCAGTTGTAGTCGTTTATCTCCGTGTCATCCTCAACCAGGATTAAGTTCTTACCGCTGTCTACGGCAAGTTTGAGCATACCGCTTAACACGCTTGGATAATAAAACCCCCCGTCGTGGTTATTGTCTATTACGATAAGCTCGGCACGGGTTAGATCAGTTTCTTTTAACGAGCCAACCGCCCTTTGAGTGAAAAGCCTGTTGAGCGTTGGACAGCACAGAACTATAAGCGTGTCTTTCATCTGAGTATAGCTGATTCCAATAGTGTACAATACCAAGTATAAAAGGGAGAGCTCTGCTCCCCTTCAGACCCATCTGCAAGGGAACCAGTCCCCTTGACCCCATTAGGGTACATCGTTGTTATTTTATATTGAATCAAATATAAGTCTACTATGTTATTCGTCAACGACTTTATCTTGATTTCTGATATACCAGGCGGGATCCGTTATTATCTCACCTGAGTAGGGCTGCATCTCGTCTGTACCAAAGCGGTTTGCGTACTGACTTGCAAATCCGTCGCATATGGAGCCGGCAGCACAGAACATGCACCTTTCGCTTTGACAAAAACCATCCCTCTTGACCTTGTTGGCCATGTAGAGGTGAAACTCGCCCTCGGACGGGATGTAGCTGCGTATGTTGTCAGACACGTGGTAAGCCAAGTTGCGGGTATCTTGGCAAAACCAGCTGCAGTAATCCCATTCATGGGAGTCGTAACTGAGCTGAGGGTAATTGTAACACTTATCTTCATGGCCCTTCATCATGCAAAACGGCAGATAACGAACGTTGGCCTCTAACCCTACCGAATCACAATAATCTAAGGCATCTTTGAGATAAGGGGCCATCTCAGAGTGTCTTGATTGAAAATCGATATCCATCTTCGTTGACCATTCGTAGAACGGATTGTAGTTTATATAATTAATCACCCGGCCTCCGGCATTGTAGACAAGCTCTGCGATCGTCTTAAGCTGATGACGGTTGACCGCCGTCATTGTGCAGTTGGCACGCCACTTCATACCGATGGCGTGGAGGTTTTCCAAGGCGGTCAGGACATTCCTCCAACTCCCTTTGACCTTAGTCAGATCATCATAGGTCTGCCCAAGGGCATGGATAGAACACAGAAAATCGTACACTCCGTGTTCCTTGAACTTCAATGCCTTTTCCCTCTTTGCAAGCGCCTGCATGTTGGTGATCAGTGTAGGGATCAACCTGATCTCTGCACAGTAGTTGAGGAGTTCAAAGATGTGGGGATATACGGTTGGTTCACCGCCTGTGATATCCACACGATCGTTGCCAAAGACCTCCCTGTATAGACGGGCGTCTTTCTTACACTCCTCTATGGTATACCAGTCCTTGGCAGGCGTATAGGCATAGTAGCAGAAGACGCACCTGATGTTGCACAGATAACCCACGTACAGGACGCCCCTCTTGGTAATACTGCGCTGCCTTGTCTTTTTAACATCAGAGGCTGGGTATTTATATTGCGCCAAGGAGAAACCATCGGAGACTGCTGTGCTGTCTGTGCTTATATTAGAGCTAATCCTTTTAACGTTAGCACCGGAGAGATCAACATGGCCGTCAAAACCGATTATTGTCTTGCCATTATAGTCATCGCCCAACAATGTTTGCAGATATTTTCTGATCTCCCCCTCTCTGCCAATTGGGGTGATCAGGATCGAATCAATATCACCGGAGCGGTTCTTTAGAGACTCCGGATGCCCTACGGTAAAACCAAGAAAGTCCTTGGCTGCCAGATTCTTATCCACAACAAAGCTTACACGCTCTCTGATCAAGGGCATAAGAGATGTTGCAACCGTCCCGGCCCCATAGATGGCAATAGCCTTGTTATCCAGACAAGCGGATATTATTGCAGAGGTCTTAGCGATCAACGCCATCTCATTGTGTACCGTCATGGTATTGACCGCCTTTTTATGAAGATCCGGCAGGTACTGTACGCCTGATGAGACCTTAAAGGGCTTTACGTAGCCGTACCCATCATCTTCTAATGATAGATATCTTGCTTGATAACCCATGTTTTTTAGATTTAGACAAAATGCCTCCTCTGGCTGGAGCTGATCGTCTGGGGCTTTAAACCAGGAATCTTCTTTGTGATTGCAGATGTAGTCCTTTAAGGCGGCCCCTTCCACAAGTATAGCCTTATGCGGAGAGACGACCACCTTTCCTGCCTCTTGTGTCTCTGCGGAGACCACCATCTGCCTCAAGGAGGAAAGGCTAACGTTTTCACCCCCCCTCACCCACAGCATATATGTAAAGGATTGATAATAATCTTCAAGGGCTGACGCCTTAAGAAGCGTATTTCTACATCTGAGGGCGTCATTGTCATAATAGTAAAAACAAAAACTCTCAGGATGGAAACAACTGGATACCTCTTGATAGAACTTGCTTAATCTCAGGAGTGTGTCATCAGCAGCCTCCCTATCAAGTACGATTGCAATGGCTATTTTAATGTCAACGAATTGTCTCATTATCACCTCGTTAGATTGTCCCTCTCTCTTTATGGGAGGGGGTAGGGGAGGGTTGACTTGGTTCTTTTAATCGTTTTTCAAGCCCCTTGAGCTCTTGCACTGCGTATAAAGAATCTTTAATAAACACCTGCCACTTAAGACGGAAACGATCACCATCAACGGGCTGATCTTTGACCATCTTGGATAAAACCGAGGGATGAGGGAGCATCCGCTTTACGGTGAGGTCTAAACACGCAGCAACCCTTTTATTCATCGCCCAGGCCTGCATACAGATATCGGCCTCGTACAGACCATCTTGATAGAGATCGGTCTTACCATTATCGGTTATATTGGCAGCCTCAAGACCTAACTTCTCAGGCTCTGCAATAAAAACAACCCCGCTTAAGATGCAGGGGAGATATCTCAGCGGCTCCGCAGTGGCTTCTGCTATGTGAGTAACCGGCTCAACCCTTAAGTCATAGCCTACAAGCGCCCCGGCAAACACATCACTGGATCTTTCATAGGAGTGCAGACAACCTGCAACGAGAACGTCCGGCTTAAGGGTAACATCTCTGAGTTTCGTAAGCCACCTGGCGTCCTCAATAAACACGTCGTCCTGGAGTAAGATTATTGGCCGTTCTCCAGCCAATCTTCTAAAACCCTCAAGGCAGGCACCGCGGTTAAAGCCGTCGCTGTAGACGTTATCCACGATAACAAGCTCTGCAAGGGAAAGGTCGGTTTTCTTTAGGTATTCAATACATTTTCTTGCCCTGGGATGATTCATGTCAGTAGTGTCAAGCACTATCATCAGCTCTTTCATAAAGTTAGCCCTATCATCGTGTCTATCACCATCAAATAAGTCTTTATCGGCTTAAAACAATGTCTTCTTTAATACCCGCTTCCATAAGTGTAAATGTTTCACACCCCTTTGTCAAGAGCCAATTCTAATGGTGCGCATATGGGTTCCACGGGTTTTAGGAATAGATGGGGAGTCTCTGCCTCCCCTCAGACCTAATGCTGTTGACTTAAGGTTGTGAAGATGAAAAAAAGGAGGGCTTTGCCCTCCCTTAGACCCTCCCACAAGGGAACTTGTTCCCTTGACCCTGTAAATGTCAGGCGTGGCAGCTTAAGATGTCGCCCATATGCATACATATTAATGCTTAAGTCAACAGCATTAGGGGTTAGGGGAGGGTGTTAAATTTACTGTCACCACTACTTGTGCAGAACTCCCGTTTTTCTTATGCACCTAAAGATGCAACTTTTTTTGGGATATGCTAAAATATATTGTGATTTACGTCACAACAATAGAACAAAAAGAAGGAGATTACTATATGAAGAGATATGTATGTACGATTTGCGGTTATGTCCACCAGGGGGACGCTCCTCCTGATAGTTGTCCTCAATGTGGTGCCCCTGCTGAGAAGTTCGTGGAGCAGAGCACAGCGGGTTTGACCTGGGCTGACGAGCATAGGATTGGGGTAGCCAAGGGGGTCGATAAAGAAATCCTTGAGGGGCTTAGGGCTAACTTTATGGGCGAGTGTACGGAGGTAGGCATGTATCTGGCCATGAGCCGCCAGGCAGACAGAGAGGGCCTTCCAGAGGTAGCGGAGGCGTATAAGCGGATTGCCTTTGAGGAGGCAGAACACGCTGCTAAATTTGCAGAGCTCCTTGGAGAGGTGCTTGTTGCAAACACTAAGGATAATCTCAAGGCCCGAGTTGAGGCTGAAAATGGCGCCTGCAAAGGTAAAAAGGACCTTGCTACCAAGGCAAAGCAACTGAACCTCGATGCAATCCACGACACTGTTCACGAGATGTGTAAAGACGAGGCGCGTCACGGACAGGCGTTTGAGGGGCTGCTAAAAAGGTATTTCTAACGAGGCAAAACGCTATGTGCAAGCAGTCCAAGGCCTTTTGCTGGATAGGCTTGTCCTATTAGATAACCTGTTAAAAAGTGCTAGTTGAGGACAGGTAAGGACGATGACGGGTAGGTTCTTGCAGATTGCACAAAAATTTTGCAGTTGAAATGTTGACTGGGAAGTGGCAAAAAGTTCCGTTCATGTTATAATAGTGAATGGCAAAGAGGCACGTTACACAAGATGGTGATGCTTTTAGGTATCTGGAAAACGCTAGACAGATACTTAAAGGCGTACCCATAGAAGGTCACATATATACAGATAGAAAACCGGTACGGGAGGCATTCGGTACCGCATATCTTGCCATACTCGAGGCCATAAACGAGGTATTACTCAAGAAAGGTCTCACAGCAAAACGGATACATCAATCGGTTGATGCCTACAGAGACGCTTTACAAAACACCTGGCTGTTAATTACGGTAAGCTCATAAGGGAATTTAACAGTCTTTATGACAGCCTGCATATAGCGGGTTATTACAGAGGTCTGCTGTACAAGGTTAATACTGTAAAAGACGAATTGATGGATGCCGAGCTCTTTATCAAGAAGGTCTTGGGCAGCGTCAAAACCCCATAGTCTGACTTAGTACCCTCACAGCAGGGGGGGTTAGCAGTGTACTCTCAATCTCTCAGGCTCTGTGTGGGGGATGAAGCGTGCTGAGAGGAATTCCCGCATGAAATCACCATCCTCGTTCATTTCTTTATAGGTAATCAGACCTGTAATGGTATTTATGTCCTCAAGGAGGCGGCGGTTCAACAGGAGTGCCTGCGCCCCTTCCACAGAGGAGTTGGTGATAGCAACAACCCTGACTTTTGGGAAGTCGGCGATAAGTCCCAACGTCTTTGCGGCATCAGGGTCTATGCCGGTTCCAAGCGCCCCCGTCAGATATAACCGCTCAATGTCGCTAAAGGTCAGTCCCACCGAGCCAATAAGGACGTAAAAAAGCGTAAACATGGCGGCCTTTGTGAACATAAACGTCTCTATGTCCGTCTGGTTTATAGCGATAACCCTCATACCGTCGTCGTGGATGACAAAACCGAGCTTCCCATCAACGTCAGGCAGTCCGGTCCTGCCTGATATGAAAGTCCCGTGGTTGTCGATAAGTCCAGTCTTATAGAGGCTTGCCACAAGGCTTACCATACCTGAGCCACATATCCCCTCTGGGGGCAGGTTGTCAAAGGTTTTTAACTCCACCCTGTACGTAGACGGGTCAATTGCAACGTCATAGATGACGCCGGGGCCTGCCCTTTTGCCGATCTTTGCAACACCCTCGTCGAATGCGGGGCCTGCCGCTCCTGCCCCTACCAGTATCCAGTCCTTGCAGCCAACGGCTATCTCGGCATTAGTGCCAACGTCTACGAGCACACGCGGCGACTGACCAAGGTGCAATCCCGTGGCAAGCACCCCTGACACCAGATCGCCGCCAACGTAGCTGCCTGTACCCGGAAATACGTACACGATGGCCTCTGGGTTTATCTTCAGATCCAGATCTTGAGGGCTAACAAACCCTGGTGCGTGGATTGCAGGCACGTAGGGACTAACGGGGATGTTGCCTACAGGCAGGTCTAACAGGAAGTGGGTCATCACCGTGTTTCCGGCAACGGTTACTGCCACAACGTCATACATTGTCACTCCTTGCGCCTTAACGAGGTCTTCGATGAGCTGGTTAATAGCCTCTGTCAACACAACGTGCAGGACGTTGTCTCCTGTCGATATAGCGTAAAACATACGGGTGAGGATGTCCGAGCCAAAGGCCAGCTGTGGATTTGGAACATGACAGGTTGTCGTCATTGTACCCTGCTCCAAGTCTATCAGTCGAGCCACTATGTTTGTAGAACCAAGGTCTATAGCCACCCCGTAGAGGGCTGACGGATTGAGTGATATTACCTTATAGTGGCAGCCATCCCAGCCAATGGCAGCGCTTAGAGAATAGTCCGCCTGCCTTATGAAAGCTGGCAGCTCTCTGAGTGTCTTTAAGGGAACGTGCACAGGAGACCTGTTTAGCACACTGAGGAATCTTTCCTTGTCGGCCTGTTTATCGACCTCAGTGGGTGGAGAAAGGACAACGTTTTCTCTCCATACCAAGGCATTATTGGTATCGTTCATGCCGCCTGCTCTGTGTATGAGACACTTTTAGGCTTGACTACTTCCTTTTCCACGTTACCCAATCCCTTTGTTATCAATTCCTGAATTTACTATGGCAGTTTACGCAGCCATCAAGGAGCTTCTTTGTCAGTACGAGCATAACCTTCTGGTTGTTCTCATGGGCTGCGTGGGCCAGTGCCTCTAATTCTTTATGAAACGCCTTATCCAACTTTACGAATTCCTTTAAATTTTGCTTATTTTTAGGGATACTCACTGTACCGGAGCGAACGCCTTCATGGGTCTTTTCCAACGTTCCGTGCATGTTCTCCAGGGCCTTGTGAACCCTTTCACCATCTCCTAAGGCAACACCTGATACAACCTCGTGAAATACACCATCCAGCTTTAACATCTCCTCCACAAGTGCACTACCAGTATGCTCGTCCTTACCACCATGATTATCATGACTCCAGGCCCACTGTGAAGTCACAAACATGAAAAGAAAGACAATTAACATCACAGCTGCTTTTGTAAAAACTCTTTGTTCCACAAATCCTCCTATATTTTTGAACTTTGCGAGCAGTCTTCTGCACCCTTACATATATGCCCTGGACTGTATGCCTTCTATGTAGCCCACTGTTCCAGGGACGTGTTCGACTGCATTTCCCTCATCAGTATCTATGTGCATGTCGAGTTTGTACTTTGGATTGACCCTGACTAGTACATCGCCAAAGGTTAGCTCCCTCTTGCTTTTGACCTTTACGAGTACAACGTCCTTGTCCCTTAGACCGTAGCCGAGGGCCTCCTCCGTGGACATGTGGATATGCCTTCTGGCGCATATAACCCCCTTGTCTATCTTTAGTTGACCCACCGGCCCCTCAAGTATCATCCCTGGGGTGCCCTCGATATCGCCAGAGTCACGGACAGGGGCATCGATGCCGAGCTTAAACTCCTCCGTGCGGGAGATCTCCACCTGGCACTCACTTCTGTAGGGGCCTAAGATCCTGACCCTGTCTACCCTGCCCTTGGGGCCAATGAGATTGACCGTCTCATCGCTGGCATACTGCTCAGGCTGACTCAGCAGTATCTTTGGCGTCAACGACTTGCCTGGGCCAAATAAGACCTCAAAAGCAGCCTTGTTGACGTGCACGTGGTGAGCAGATACGTTGATGGGTATAGGCCTGCGCCTATACTCATCTACGTTGGCCGACCTGAACCTGCCTATGGCATGGAGTGTCTCTCTGGCTATCATCATCTTCTCATTAGACTTAATGACGAGAACCCTTATTCTTGAACCCGGTGCGGTTATCTCCTCCACCTGCCTGAGAAAAGGCCTGTCCTGCCGATTAGCATCCTCATACAGACTAATACCAAAGGGCTGCAACCCCTGGCAGACCCTGGCCCGTATCTCCGTAGAGTTCTCACCGGCCCCAGCGGTAAAGATAAGGACGTCCAGTCCACCAAGAGCAGCTATGTAGGAGCCAATATACTTCTTCACCCGATAACAGTACATCCCGACGGCGTTCTCGGCCCGCTTGTCGCCATGCTCAGCAGCATAAAGGACGTCCTTCATATAGTCGCTGACACCGCTAACACCCTTCAGACCGCTCTCAATGTTAAGTATCCTTGATAGCTCGTCTGGTGTATAACCGAGCTTTATTAAATATATGATTATACCCGGATCCAGGTCTCCACACATAGAACCCATCATAAGTCCTTCAAGCGGGGTCATCCCCATAGAGGTGTCTATGCTTCGCCCGTGGTCTATAGCACACACGGAGGAGCCATGACCAAGGTGACAGGAAATTATCTTAAGCTCCTTAATAGACCGCTTTAGGAATGTTGCCGCCTTGAGGGCAACATAACGGTGATTTATACCGTGAAACCCGTAACGTCGTATAGTCTCATCCTCATTGAGGCTAGTGGAAAGGGCATACTTATACGCATGTTCGGGCATGTTTCTATGAAAGGCTGTATCAAAGACTGCTACGTGCGAAACCTGTGGCAGGATTGCCATCATCTCACGGATACCAGCTAAATTGTATGGATTATGCAGAGGCGCAAGATTAGAGTACAGTTTAATAGCATCTATCACCTCGTTGTCAATGAGCACGGAGTTAAAGAACTTCGCCCCGCCGTGCACAACTCGATGCCCTACCGCCTTTAATTCGTCAATCTGTTTAATCACACCCCTTTGGGGATCTGTAAGAGCCGCTAACATCAACTTAATGGCCCCTGCCGTATCCTTAACGTCTTCTGTAATCTCATACTTGCTGCCGGCTATATAAACCGTGTGGCTGGCATCTAGCATCCCAATCTTGTCAACAAGGCCCTCAATCATAGGAATACTGTACCTGGTATCAAACAGTGCATATTTAAGTGATGCCCGCCGGCTGTTTAAGACCAACACCTTTACGGGATCTATAGCAGAAGAAAACTCCAGGTCGTAGGGATCGCTATTGCTTTTCAATGCGGTAGTAATGTCTGGGCTTTCCATCCCATACTTTTCACGCTGGATCAGCCGCTTAGTAATAGTCTGAGCTATGCTGGCCAAGGTCTTAGGGTTTTTCATTATTATTTCAGAGCAGACGTCTCTTCTTAGCTTTATAACTACACAGCCGCCAGAGGCAACTATGTATACATTAGAAGGTTCACCGGTCATCAGAGACATCTCACCGAATATCTCACCCCTTATCAACGTTGCGACAACCTTTCTTTCACCGTCCGCATCCGCTATAATCACATCCACCTTGCCGTCGTAAACGACCCAGAGGAATCTGTCTATCTCGCCTCTCTTTTTCAGCTCCTGTCCATCACTGTACTCTCCCGCTGTGGCAGATGACGCCAGCGTATCAATCTCTTCCTTGCTTAAGTCAGCTAACTGTTTGACCGACATAAGAAACCTTGGTAAGTCCATAGCGGCATACCTCCTTGCGCATTTCTAATTTTAAATGTTGCAAAAACAGCATTATTTTAACATACTTGTATCATAATTGTCCTGGAACTCTTTATTGGGGGTGCATAAGAAATTCATGGGGAGTTTAATGGGGGTCAAGGGGACTGGTCCCCTTGTGGTGGAGGAGTATGAGGGGAGGGGTTGCGAACCCCTGCGGCAACAGGCAGAGCCTCCCCTTCTTTGAAAAAACCCACGACTTTCTTAAGCGCCCCCCTCTTGGGAAGGCCAGAAAGCGGCGTCAATGCTGGGGTGGGGTTTCAGAGATTAGACAAAATGACTCCTTTTGTCTAATGCTGTATAAAGGTCTCTACGGTTTTCCCCTAAATGTGCACTTTTAACAAGAGTTACAATGGTGGAGTTCTAACTGTGGGGGGTGATTCAACTGAAAAAACACATAGACATGTTTATATGAGGGGTTTCCCACTCTTACTTAAATAACCCTACAACGTCACTTCCTGTCTAAACGGTTGATTTCTGCGGTAACTTCAAATAACACCAAAGCATGTAAACCGTTTATTTTGCCATGTTCTATTTCTAAACTGTCGTTGTAGGGATAATTCGGAACCTCATATGTACCGGAATCGATACGCCTCTTTTTTAATAAACTCGATAACCGGATTGTAACGAAGCAACGGACAATTTGGAACGCATTGGTTGGGGTCGACCCCTTTAATGTGTTCCCTATGGTCTTCTGAACCCCAGCATTGGAAAAACTGACTCTGCTTGATATTACCAATAGAATGAGACTTCTTTCTATTGTGAAAAAAGGCACATATATATATACTGCAATCCCAGTCTATCAGGGGATGAAGAACGCTCATAATACATCGACCTTGCATCCTGGGTCCCCCGTAGCCAGGAAGCAGGTCTACCGTCAAACGTTCTTGAGGAATTTCGGCCACTTTACTTTTCAAGTCATCAACCAGTTGGGGCCTCCGTTCCAGAGGGATGCTCCAAGGATGGTCATCAAGCCACTTAAATTGCAGGTAGTGAACACCTATTTCAAGGGCTTCATCAATTGCCTGATGTATTTGATTTTCGTTTGGTTGTTGCACAATAAGTTTCATTCCGATCTTCGGCCTTTGATCCATTTGTGGCTTCGCATTAACGCTTTGCACCATCTTGACCATGATTTCTTTCAAGGTTAAATATGACAAACTGGGTCTGCCATGAACAGAGCGGTATACATCGTTAGTGGTTGCATCGACTGAAAAACGTACCCAGTCCGCACATTGTAAAAGCAAATCAATAAGTGCCAGCTTTTCCGTCAACACATATCCGTTTGTAATCAGGCCAAGACGAAACCCATCTTTGGCTAGTCGTGTTAATATCTCTTCTATCCTTGGGTGTTCCAGTGGTTCACCACCTCCACCCATTTCGAGTGTTTTTATTCCCCTCTGTGAAAGTTCATCAAGCAGGTTTGACAATGCGGCAAAGTCCATATACTGAGACCTATCTCCGTGGTACTTGCCACAACGACAGTATGGACACGCGAAGTTGCAATAATTCGTGAGAAACAATTCAACGACTTCTGGAAGAGGAATTTCTCCGCGAATTATCCCAAGTACTTTGTCATAAGCAGCTACAAGATTCAATGCAATGGCATCGAATTGGCGTCCTTCAAGGTTATCACTCTTGCTCAATAGATATCCTTCTCATATCTCGCTGACTAGTAATAGTTCACCCGTATGTATTAAGAAGGGAGGGCTTTACCCTCCCTCAGACCCACCCACAAGGGGACCAGTCCCCTTGACCCCATTATATCGCATCTTTATACACAATGTTTCGATAGTATACTGAACTATTACCATTTATCCTATATGCTAATTTCTTTTCACGTTCAGCTCTGTGTGCCTCTATTAATACCGCATTAATATCGCACGCTCTTCTTTATCTAAAAAACCTCTCTTACTATCTATATAATAACTATATCCTCTTTGTCAATAGTTTTTAGTTTTTTGCAAATATTTTGCTTCTTGGTACACTTGGAAAACGGCTATTACTATCATTCCCATGAAAGTGGGTATCTATGTCTTGAAACCATAATACTAAGTTTACAATGTATTTTTAATAGGTGACCTTACTACTGTAAATCATTCTTTTCCGCCCTCCTCAACTCCGAGGGTACATAAGAACCACCATGACCTTACGGACACAATAAGCAATGAAAGTCATTGATTATGTAGGATACTTTTAGACTTTCATATAAAGTTATGGGGTCAAGAATATAATGGTGGGGTCAAGGGGGTTGTCCCCTTGCATAGGGGTCTGAGGGGAGCAGAGCCTCCCATTCCTTGACAACATACACGTCTTTCTTATGCACCACCACTCAGGATAGTATTTGTTCAAATTCTCACTATAAGTTATAATACTTGAATCATAGAAATAAGGAGGAGTAATTTATGAACAACCTTTTGAAAGCGGCACTGATCGTCATCAGCATAACTCTTATAACCGCAGGCGTCTCTTTTGGCGACCCCATTGATGACCCAGTGATTAAGGCAAGAGAGAGAAACCAGCAGCGACGGATCAATCAGGGAATAAGGAGTGGTGAACTCACCCCGCAAGAAGCGGCAAGGCTTGAGGGTAGAGAGGCTAAGATCAAACAGGACGAGCAAAGGATGAAGTCGGACGGCAAGCTGACTCGTGCGGAAAGACGTAAACTAAACAAGGAGCTAAATAGGTCAAGCCATGCTATATACAAGAAGAAACTCAACAACCGCAGGGTACAGACTCAATAACCCTGCCTAACGGAGGTTTGAACAGAGAGTCAGTCCTATGCTTCTTGAAGTCAGGGGCTTAAGTAAGACTTTTGGCGGTCTAACGGCCATAAGCAACGTAGACATTGTTGTCAACGAGGGGGAGATAGTCGGTCTCATCGGTCCTAATGGGGCTGGCAAGACCACCCTTGTCAACTGCCTTACCGGCGCTGTCAGCCCCTCAAGCGGCTATATAAGGTTTAGGGGGGACTACATAGTTCCGGACGTGGACAAGGCAGCTACTGAACCGGTTGTCCGATTAAGCCATGTAATGCTCTTTATTGCCTTGTTGTGGGGGCCGGTCTATGCCTCTGCGGTGTTGGCTGAGGCGATGTTTCCACTTGAGACGTTCTTGGCGGTCTTGGCCTCAACGATAATGAGACTATATACGGCAAGGAGGCTTGCATCGTTTGTCAGGTGGAGCAGGGGGCTGACTATCGCCTTTGCGGCGTTTGACCTCTTCACGGCGATCAGATGGTTTTTCAACGCTGATATTTACGGTAAGTACCGTTTTTTTTCACTGGGACCGGCGGCTATACAGATACTGCCATTAAAGCAGGTCATTATCTTAACGTCCTTGATCTTAATTATATACAGCCCGTTTGTTGTTATTATCCTGCTGCGCAGCGGGGCGCTAGCCGCATTTGACATATTTATCAAACCAAGCAGGATAAACGCACTGGGGATAGCGCGCACCTTTCAAAACATAAGACTCTTTAAGAACATGACCGTGTACGAAAACGTCAAGGCGGCTCGCCACAGGCATGGTCGCTGCGGCCTTTTGGCCTCTATACTTAGGACATCGAGGCAGCAGGTCGAAGAGAAGGACGTCGCACTGTCAGCATCAGAGACCCTTAGTTTTGTAGGTCTACAGGACATGGGCGACCTCAAGGCCTCCAATCTCTCCTACGGTGACCAGAGACGCCTTGAGATTGCAAGGGCGCTGGCAACCGATCCATCCCTCCTGTTTCTTGATGAGCCAGCCGCCGGTATGAACCCCCGTGAGACCGCCGCCCTCGTTGAACTCATGCAAGAGATCAGACAAAGAGGCATAACAATTGTTATTATAGATCACGATATGAAGTTAATAATGAAAGCCTGCGATCGGATAATCGTCCTTGACCACGGCAAGAAGATAGCAGAGGGCACACCCCTCGAAATAAGAACCAATAGCGAGGTCATAGAGGCATACCTTGGCGTAGAGGTAAGTCATGCTTAAGCTCACAAACGTCCATCACTACTACGGCAGCATCCACACCCTAAAGGGCATCAGTTTTGAACTCAAGCAGGGGGAGATTGGCTGTTTCATCGGCGCCAACGGAGCAGGTAAATCTACAACGCTCCTCAACATTTCCGGTCTTGAGCGGCCATCCGAGGGGTCTATTGAGTTTGAGGGCGTGCCCATACACAAGGCATCCTCCGAGCAGATAGTACGTATGGGCATATGTCAGGTCCCTGAGGGCCGCCGTATCTTCTCACAGTTGACCGTCCGAGAGAATCTGCTTTTGGGCGCCTACATAAGGAATGACAAGGCGGGTATCAAGCAAGACATGGAGCGGGTGTTTCAATACTTCCCGATCCTCGCAAACCGCCTCAATCAGGAGGGCGGGACGCTCTCTGGCGGTCAGCAGCAGATGTTGGCAGTGGGTCGAGCGCTCATGTCCCGTCCAAAGCTCCTGCTCTTGGATGAGCCAGGACTCGGTTTGGCCCCCTTAATGGTACAGACAATCTTCAGCATAATAAAGAGTATTGCCGCTGATAACATAACGGTTCTCCTGGTGGAGCAGAACGCCCGAGCTGCCCTAAAGCTGTCCGGCTACGGCTGGGTACTCGACCTTGGCCGCATAGCCCTGCACGATAAGGCGGAAAACCTCCTCCACAACCCCAAGGTCATCGACACATATCTAGGGCAAGGATAAAGGATAACAGATGGATGGGGTAATGCTGTTGATTTAAGCATTATGTATACTAAACTAAATGGAGTTTGCAAAAAGATTTTGACCTTGACATCCAATAACATGAAAATGTCATTCCTGCGAAAGCAGGTATCTATGCGTCTTGACGGGATTACGGAGTGGATTCCCGCTTACGCGGGAATGACAAGATTCTTGCAAACCTGACTTATCTTGGTATGTATACACGCTGGTGACACCTTAAGCCAACCAGGCCTGACCTGCGATTCTCAGTGAAAACATTGTTCGGCTTTATATCAGGTTATTCAAAGAGCGTAAAAGAAATTTTTCGCGATGTTCCTCCTGAGTACAGCCAATGTTTGTTGTTGCAAAAAAGACACACGAGTGACAAATTTTGTCACTAGACTTTTTATATATCATTAGAGCCTCTTGCAAAAAGAAAATAGAAGAACTTTAAAAACATCTACTTTACTACTTTCAAAAGGTCTATTGTGTATTTATTAACGCAAAAAATACTCAACTTTCTCTTTTATCGAAAATACT
>PEAB01000118.1 GCA_002753395.1 Nitrospirae bacterium MYbinv3
GTATTTTCGATAAAAGAGAAAGTTGAGTATTTTTTGCGTTAATAAATACACAATAGACCTTTTGAAAGTAGTAAAGTAGATGTTTTTAAAGTTCTTCTATTTTCTTTTTGCAAGAGGCTCGAGGGACTTAATAGTTTAGTGCAAGCAGCTAAAGCAAAAGCAAGGAGCTATAGAACATTTAAAAACCTAAAGGTTATTATCTACATGCTCACTGGTAAGCTGGATTACACTAAGGTTGGGTTACCCACTTGAAGTTAGAAAGAACCTTCTTTTTTAAGAGGATACGAACCAGACATGATCTTATAGAGTACATCCCCTCACGCAATTGAGGTTTCATCCCAGAATATAACAACCTGCCGGAGGCGGTCGTCGGATGAAGGGGTGGAACACCCCTTCATCCATACACACAAGTAGCACACAACCAACATCTAAGCCACCCAAGCATAACACTCACGGGGTCAAGGGGACTGGTCCCCTTGCGAGGGGGTCTTAGGGGGAGCAGAGCTCCCCCTTCTATTCCTTCCCTTCCCCTTTCCTTTCTTCCTCTCTCTCTTCACCCCCCTCCATCTTATACCTTGGCCTGAGCCCAGTTTTGACCAACTCCTACGTCTACTCTTAGGGGGACTGAGAGCTTTATGGCCTTTTCCATTTGGGTGGTTACGAGTTCTTTGGCCTCCTCTAACTCCATTTCAGGCACCTCAAGAAGAAGCTCGTCGTGTATCTGAAGAATCATCTTTGACTTAAGCCCACGTAGATGAAGCTCGTTGTGAACGTTTATCATGGCGATCTTTATAATATCAGCAGCAGAGCCCTGGACGGGGGTGTTTATAGCAAGCCTCTCAGCCTGCATCCGAGGATTGCGATTGCTGTTATTGAGGTCAGTGATGGGTCTGATCCTCCCCTTGATGGTTGTCGAATAACCCCTGTCTCTGGTCTCTTCAATAGTTTTTGCAATAAAGCTGCTCACACCGTCATGTTTTTTGAAGAAAGCATCTATGTACCTCTTTGCCTCCTGCTGGGTGATCTTTACCGCCTCGGAAAGCCCATGAGGGGACATGCCATAGATTATCCCAAAGCTGATGGTCTTTGCTATCCTGCGCATGTCGGACGTTACAACACCATTTTGTACGTTAAAGACCTCCCGCGCTGTTCTGTCGTGTATATCCTCGCCACGGTTGAATGCCTCTATGAGACTCGCATCGGCACTCAGATGCGCAAGAACACGCAACTCTATCTGCGAATAATCGGCGCTCAAAAGACAGCTTCCAGGGGCTGCCACAAAGGCGCCCCTAATCCGCTCACCCCAGTAGCCCTTAATTGGGATGTTCTGCAGGTTTGGTTCAACACTGCTCAACCTGCCAGTTGCAGTAGAGGTCTGATTAAAGGTCGTGTGCAGTCTTCCAGTCCTGGGGTTTATGTAGGAGCCGAGTGTATCCAGATAGGTGTTTTTTAACTTGGCAAGGCCCCTGTAGTGTATTATCTCGGCAGGCAGGACGTGTTTGGCAGCCAGCGCCTCCAAGACGGCGTTGTCCGTGGAGTAACCTGTCTTGATCTTCCTAAGCGGCTGCAGCTTAAGCCTGGTGAATAGCACTTCACTCAACTGCTTAGGGGAATTGATGTTAAAGGTATCCCCAGCCAAGAGATATATTCGTTTTTCAGTGCTTGACATCTCCGTCTCAATCTGGCCGGACAGATCCCTTATCAATCCCATGTCGATATTAATGCCGTTTTCTTCTACCTCCCTGAGGACGTAGATAAGCGGCATCTCAAGCTCATTGTACAAACCCATCAAACCGGCTTTTGCAAGCCTGTCAAAGATGGCCTCTTTTGCCCTTACGTTTAGAACTGCCTCCTCACCTAATACGTAGGCTGGATCGTCAGATGGGGTCTGGTTATAAGAGAGGTACTCAGTAAACATATTTGATAACTGGTGCTCTTGCCTATTGGGATTAAGCAGATAGGAGGCTATCATCGTATCGTAGATGTAGCCCTCGACGTTTATATCTATACGGCTGAGTGCATGTAAGGCGCTTTTGACGTCGTGCCCTATCTTTGGCGTCTCCGTGTTACCCAACAACGCAAGCAATATATCCTTATTACGTGCTAGTTCATCATCAGATTTAAGTTTGACGTAGCAACCTGTTTTCTCATTAAAAGCAATGGCTATAGCTTTAGGGGGATCTAACAATGGGCTCCCGCCATCCATGGAGACCATTAGGGAGACATGAGGTGATGCGGCAAACAAACGTATGGCGTCAGTATCCGTGATTAACTCGATAGAGCTAGACACATCATTAAGGACTTCATCCTCTGGGATGAGTTTTAATAGAGAATAAAACTCATATTCTGTAAACAGTTCCCTTAGTCTGTTGTGGTTAGGCCTCCTCATTGAAAACAGGTCTTCTACATCTATTGTCATCGGCACTTCAGTGTCAATTGTAACTAGCTGCTTGCTAAGTTTGATGTTATCGATGTTATCTTGAATGAGTCTCCTGATGCGGTTGTTCCTTATTCTTGCCGGATTGTTAATAAGCTCATCGATGGAGCTGAACTGCCTGAGAAGCTCTACAGCTGTCTTCTCACCTATGCCCTTGACCCCAGGTATGTTGTCTGAGGCATCACCGGTCAGCGCCATAACCTCAGGCACCCTGTGTGGAGGCAGGCCAAAGCGCTGTATTACATGTTGTTCGTCTAACACCACATTCTTGACCGGGTCATAGATGCTTATATTGTGGCCTACCACCTGAAGCAGGTCCTTGTCGTTGGAGACGATGTGCACAGAGAAACCTTCAGAAGCAACCCTTTTAGCGATAGTTGCCAAGATATCGTCAGCCTCTACGCCAGACAGTGAAAATATCTTGATGCCTAAAGCCTCAATCAAATCCCTAATGGGTTTTATCTGCTGTATCAGATCATCGGGGGGATGTGGGCGATGTGCCTTATATAACGGGTAGAGCTTGTGCCTCTGCGTTGGTTCTGCTCTGTCAAATGCCACGGCTATGGCCTGGGCTTTGTCATCTTTGATTATCTTATACAGGCTAGTCAAAAAGCCGTAGATGGCATTGGTAGGAAATCCCTTTGAATTTCTCAGACCCTGTACCGCAAAAAACGACCTGTATATGTTGGCTGTGCCATCTATTAAGTACAACGACATGTCAATTGTTTAACCTCCTAAGACGAGAAAGAAGAGAAGGTGAAAAAGGGGGTGGTGTTGCCCCCCACAAGGGGATCAGTCCCCTTGACCCCATTATATATTCCTTGTCCGATGAAATTTCTTATGTACCAAGTATTAATAGTTGATTGAAAAATAACTGGTCAATATTTTACACTAGTCTGATAAGTATAGTCACAAACTATTTTTAAGGAGGATGGATGAACAGCCTTGTTGAAGACATATCGGCAGCAAGAAAGAGGATAACGATAGAGGCTACGGCAGCAGAGGTGGAAGGAGAGATACAAAAATCGCTTAATCAGGTTAGGAGTAGATCAAGACTGCCTGGGTTTAGACCTGGAAAGGCCCCTATGTCCTTGATAGAAAAGAGATATAGAAAGGACGTGGAGACCGAGGTGTTAGACAGGCTTATACCTGATTATTATGCAGACACGATAAAGACAAAAGGTTTAAATCCATTGACGGCGCCTATACTTGAGAGCAAGGACTATCAGAGTAAAGGGGACTTAAAGATTGTATGCTACGTTGAGGTGCGTCCAGAGGTTGAGGGGCTTGTCTATGAAGACCTGCCTATAACATCTATCTCTACAGAGGTCAACGATGAGGAGGTTGAAAGGCAAATAAAGGCACTTGCCGCTAATAAAACAACCTACATACCTGTTGACAGAGCTATACAGGTTGATGACCTTATAATTGCAGACATAAAGGATGTTCAAGACGGTAAAGTATATACTGATCAGTATTTTAAGGTTGGATCAGAGTCATTAAGTGAGGATTTCTCTAACGCTTTGATCGGAAAGAACAAGAGCGATGTTGTTGAGGCTAACACTGCATTGCCGGATTACTTCCCAACGCGTGAGATAGCTGGCAAGACGGTTCAGTTGAAGGTTACGATAAAGGATATCAAGGAGCTAAGTGTCCCAGTTGTTGATGACGAATTGGCAAAGGACGTTGGGGTTGAAAACCTTGAAGAACTAAGAACTAAAGTGAAGGAGACCTTAGAGAAGTTTAACAAGGATAGAGCGGTAAAGACACAAAAGGCTGAGATAGTGAAAGCAATGGTTGATAAATATGATTTTGAGCTTCCAGAGATAGCGTTGCAAGCAGAGTTGGACTCCATTGTACAACAGGCAAAGACTCAAAATTCATACAAGGAATTATCTGATGATGAGCTGCGTCAGAGATTCAAAGATGATGCGGTTAGAAGTTTAAAGGCTAAGGTGATCTTAGACACGATAGGTGAGAAAGAAGAGGTAACAGTCAGTGATGAGGAGTTGCAGATGAGACTGAAAGATATTGCATATGCGTCGTCCATGACACCTGAGGTGTTAAAGCAGTTGTATGAGTCTATGCAGGATTCTCTCGAAGTGCTCAGATACACTATGTATAGAGAGAAGATAGTGGATATTATTTTTTCAAAGGCCAAAATAGTTGAGGGAGGACAGTAGCACATGGTTTTTATTCCTATGGTTATAGAGCAGACGGGCAGGACAGAGAGGGCCTATGATATATACTCGAGGCTGTTGAAGGACAGGATAATCTTTCTTGGTTCAGCGATAGATGACAATGTTGCCAACAGTGTGATTGCCCAGATGCTCTTTCTTCAAACCGAGGATCCGGAGAAAGATATCCATCTGTATATAAATTCTCCAGGGGGTGTAGTGACCTCAGGTATGGCCATCTACGATACCATGCAGTACGTAAAGCCAGACATAGCAACCTACTGTACCGGTCAGGCTGCCAGTATGGGAGCCCTTTTATTGGGGGCAGGCGCTAAGGGTAAACGTTTCGCTTTACCTCATTCGAGGATACTGATTCATCAACCTATGGGAGGTTTTCAGGGGCAGGCAACGGATATTGAGATACATGCGAGGGAGATACTTAAGATGAAGGACATCCTAAACAACATCCTTGCCAGTCACACGGGACAGCCTCTGAGCAAGATACAGGTAGACACAGATAGAGATTACTTTATGTCGGCTGTAGAGGGTAAAGAATACGGTATTGTGGATGAGGTTATCTCGGCTATTAAGACTACGGCAAAATGATATAGGGCGTTTTGCCTCAACATGTGTTATTATAAATGAACGACAAATCCTAATGGAAAGGGAGTCAATGGCAAAGAAGAAGGATGAACAAATGAAATGTTCCTTTTGCGGGAAAAATCAGGTTGAGGTAAAGAAACTGATTGCCGGCCCGTCCGTATACATATGCGATGAATGTGTAGACCTGTGTAACGATATCATAGCAGAGGACATGAAAATCAATTTCACTCACAAGGAGTTGAAAGGGATACAAACTCCGGTTAAAATACATAGTTTTCTGAACGATTATGTCATTGGTCAAGAGAGGGCTAAAAAGATAATATCCGTAGCCGTTCATAATCATTACAAGAGGATCTACAGACAGACGGAGACTGACATAGAGCTGCAGAAGAGTAATATTATGTTAATAGGGCCAACTGGTACCGGCAAGACACTATTAGCTCAAACTCTGGCCAGATACCTGGATGTCCCATTTACCATTGCCGATGCCACGACTCTAACTGAGGCTGGTTATGTTGGCGAGGACGTTGAAAACATCATCCTTAAGCTCTTGCAGGCCTCTAACTACGATATTGAGCGTACACAGAAGGGGATTGTATATATCGACGAAATCGACAAGATCAGCCGAAAATCCGATAATCCTTCTATCACGCGTGACGTCTCAGGTGAGGGTGTACAACAGGCCCTTTTAAAGATTATTGAGGGCACGATAGCAAACGTCCCACCACAGGGTGGAAGGAAGCATCCGCATCAGGACTACCTGCAGGTGGATACGACAAACATATTGTTTATCTGCGGCGGGGCTTTTAATGGGCTTGATGAGATCATAGAGCAGCGTGTGGGCAAGCGTACGGTTGGCTTTGGCGCTGAGATATATACCAAGGCCCTTAGAGAGAATATAATGTCTCAGGTAACCCCTGTGGATTTGACTAAATATGGTCTCATCCCGGAGCTTGTGGGTAGACTGCCTGTCATTGCCTCGCTTGCAGCGCTCGATGAAGATGCTCTTGTCCGGATTTTGGTTGAGCCCAAAAATGCCCTGACAAAACAGTATGAAAGGCTTCTACTGTTTGACAACGTAAGACTCTATTTTAAAGAAGATGCGTTACGTGCCATTGCTAAGAAGGCGCTTAAGCTGAAGACTGGTGCCAGAGGGCTTAGGGCTATCCTTGAAGATGTTATGCTCGATGTAATGTATGAGATACCATCACAAGAAGGCATCAAAGAGTGTATTGTAAACGAGGAAACAATATTGCACAATGAGAAGCCTATTTTGATCTACGAAAAACAGGCTGAAACTGCATAAGCGAACATGGGTATGTACAGGGCTCTGTTGTTAAGGGCCCACAGTACAGTTTTCAAAAGACAGTTGTAGATGTTTAGAGGTGTTTTTTGGGAGTGTTAGATGAAAATTAAGGAAAACAAAGGTTTTTCTCTCTTAGAGCTTTTAGTTGTCATCGCTGTGTTGAGTCTTTTAATGGCTATAGCAATCCCATTATTGTTAGGGTTTAGAGACAAGTCAAGGATGGCGGTGTTTCTGCGTGCTGCAAAGGAATCAAAAGCTGATCTGCAACATTGGCTTGACGATGCTTATAACCCTTCTGGCAGGAATCTATCACCCTTAGTTAGTGTTGATTGTGGCAGCGTTACTGCCGGTGAATTGTTAAGCGTTGGTGTTGCTACAAAATATGCTTATTGTAGAAATATCGTATTGCATGAGCAATCACCGTGGACTGGGGACATCCCATTGTGGATAGTAAAGAATGACGTTACAGGCATTTCATCGTATACAGGGCAGATAGTCTTGGTGCACAAATATAATACAAGTAATAGTACCTGGGCTTCGTCTGTACACATATACGCCATTGGACTTGATGGTACAGTGCTGTACGAAGATGAAGCAAAGTATTAGTATTAGGAGGCAGTGTGGATAAAGTGGAAGCAGGCAATGTAATGGCAGACAGAGGGTCAAGTGAGTCAGTTTATATAACAAGCAATAAGTACCTGTCATTGATACAGGTTATACAAGCAATGGAAAACCGTCTGTTGTGGAGTGAGCTGGCCTATCTGTTTTTGAGTATCCTCGTAATGTTTTTTTCTATAGGGTTGTTGTCTTATGCAACAGGAAGGAGAGATGCTCGCACCATATATGTATTTGTGTTATTTCTTATTGTAATAGGCGAATTTATATGTGTTTACTGGATAATCTCGTCAATGAAGATTCAAATGAAGTTAAGGCTCAGGTATTTTCAGGCTAGATTTTTAGAGCGCAAACAAAACGTACATGGCGAGACATTTTTTACCGATGAGTCTTCCTACTTTAACCCTTCAGTCAGATACATAGAAAGCCCTGACAAACTTGAACGTGTAGAGTATCCCTCCTCTGGGGCAATCAGGATGGATGGTTTTGCCGGCATTGCTAAACCAAGGCATCTGACGTGGTTTATGGCCTCCATGCTTTTCTTTATATACATAATGATTATGATGTGGACAATGCGCTTTTTAATATAGGTTGCCTCAGCTGGTGACAATGTATAACTAAATGGATTTGCAACAATAGATTGTGTCTCTGATAACACTGTGTTTTTAAGTCTGTCACTCGAAGCAGAAATCCTCAAACACGTCCTTAACGTTAATCTCCAGCCCTTCAATGACTTTAGACTTAACCAAACCCTCACCTTCTGCTAAAGAAAACACCTCGTAGCTGTCTCCTTCATAGTAAGCACTTCTATTGTGTCAAGTTCAGGTAGTACTATCCAATATTCAGGCACTCTAAATCTTTCGTAAACCTTTCTCGTAATAGTTCACCGACTACAGTCAATGTGTTAAATCTATGCGATATATAGAAGGAGCAATTGTACCTGACCTCAAAGCAATAATAGCTTGAACAAGAAACTCAAGTGGGTTACGATTTTGTAGTCGGCAGGTCATTGTTGCGGTAAGTATCCGGCCAGTCAAATTAGCTCC
>PEAB01000119.1 GCA_002753395.1 Nitrospirae bacterium MYbinv3
CGCAACCCCTCCCCTCAGACCTAATGCTGTTGACTTAAGGTTGTGAAGATGAAAAAAAGGAGGGCTTTGCCCTCCCTTAGACCCTCCCACAAGGGAACTTGTTCCCTTGACCCCGTATATGTCAGGTGTGGGTGGCTGATATCATAGAGCGATACGATTGTATCAATAGTCCTATAGGGGTCATCTATGTAGTCTTTGTGGGTGAGGTGGTTAAGGCTGTGACGCTGGTAAGACCACAAGCGGTGGCTGCTCATCCGTTAAGCTCTGATATAAGGGGACAGTTTGAGGGGTATTTTGCTGGCAAGAGGGTTGTTTTTGACATCAAGGTGTCCCTTGAGAAGGTATCCAAGTTTTGCGCATCTGTGTACAAAGCGTTAGAGGAAGTGCTTTACGGTGAGGTATGCACGTATGGGTGGTTGGCCAGGCGGGTTGGTACGGCCTCAGTGGCGCGGGCGGTGGGTCAGGCGCTTAAGAAAAACCCATTGCCAATCATAATCCCCTGTCACAGGGTGATTGCCTCAGATGGTTCTTTGGGCGGCTATTCACTCGGTTTGGACGTTAAGAGGCAGCTGCTTGATATTGAACGGAACACTAAGTAGACAAACCACCTAAGGGTCCCTGGTTTTTAGTTCAATTGTAAACATAGCGCCGTTTTCTATGTTCTCTACGCCTAACCGACCGACCATGTGCTCTTCAATTATAACCTTCGACATGTGAAGGCCGATGCCTGTACCCTTTTCTGGAATTTTTGTCGTAAAGTAGGGGTCGAATATCCTCTTTATCACGCTATTGTCTATGCCTCCGCCGTTGTCTCTGATGTGGATTTGTGCTTTATCGTAATCACTGGTTACTTCAATAAAGATCAGGCCTTTTTCCTTCCCCATTCGCCCCTTATCTCGTCGTTCTATGATAGCATCCCTTGCATTGACTATGATGTTGAGCATTACCTGCTTGAATTCGTTAGGGTAACCGTTGACCATTAAACGGGACATACCATTGTAGTCTACTTTGAGGTTGATATAATGGTGTTTAATCTGGGCGTCGACTAACGAGATCACCTTCTCTACAGACCCTATTATATCAAAGTCTATCCTTTCCTTGTCCAATCTGAAGAAGTTTCTGAAGTCGTCGATAGTCTTTGACATATCGTAGATTATCTCCATTCCCCGTTTGATATTGACATCAAGATACTGCTTGTTCAATTCTCCAAAGGTGAAGGCGTCTTCAAAGTCCTGTACTATCATACCTATGGCATTGAGGGGTTGTCTCCACTGATGTGCAATGGCCCCTATCATGTCCCCCATTGCTGCTAACTTTGATTGGTGTATCAACATTATTTCCTGCTGCCTTCGTTTTTCTATCTCTTCTTTGACCCTCTCCTCTAAATGTGCATTGAGTTCTTCTAGCTGCTGTGTTTTTATCATCAGGGAAGTCTGCGTAATGCGGCGAAGCTGCTCGTTCTTGTATGCCATTATTATATTGCCACAGGTTGAGAGAAACGGCTTAAGGAACTCTACCTCCTCAGCGCTGTATCCTTCCCGTTTGTTTGCAACCCCCACCATACCTACAAGCATGTTGCCGCTGTAGAAGGGCATTCCAAGAAAAGTCTTGATAGGCGGATGCCCCTCTGGCAGACCACCGCTCCTGTGGTCGGTTAATGGATCATTGCATATACTTGCCTCCCCCTTAGTAAGAACCCAGCCATAGAGACTGTTGAGGTTAGAAAACTCTATGTTCTTTGGAGCCTTCTCCTTATAATACTTTCTAATCTCATCTGACCACGAAGCGCTCGTAATGGCAAAGGTCTTTAAGTAGGGCTGCCCCTCTCTATCATAAAGAATTTCACCTATAAACCCATACTCACTGTCTGTCAACGTAAGGAGACTCTCAAGTATCTCCGTAAATAATATATTTGGATCAGTGTATAGGATAAACTGAGCCTGTAGATGGCTTATGATCTCCAATAACTGATTGGTCTGACTCTGTCTGTCCTCCACCCGCATATTTATAGCCACGCTCAATTGCGCTATCTCTCTGCGGCACATGCTTAACTCTTCAATTAGCTGTTCCTTTGTCTTCTCATCATCCGTCATTTTTCACCTTACATTAGGCAGCTCAACAGCCCCCTATATATTATGAGAAAATACTATCGTTATGTCAAAACTTTTGTGTTAGCTGCAGAGGTTCTCACTTAAAATACATATAACCTATTGATATCTAAGCAATCTGCTGTAAGATCATTACGAAACAAACATTTTATACCCACAGCAAAACTGCTGTAAAAAGCCATTCGGCAAATTCATTGAGAATTGCTGCGTCAATAGCTTATCTTCTAAATTACTGCTCCTAAATGAAGGAATGCGCTGTTTTAACACAGTCGGTTGCACAAGAGTACCATGTGTAAAGGCATTGCGATTTTCATGCGCAGGGGTGATTAGATACCCTAATCATGTATGTTTCATGGGTTTATTGAAGAAGGGAGGGCTTTGCCCTCCCTGGCCCCTCCCACAAGGGGACCAGCCCCCTTGACCCCCCAAATAATCTTAACTCCCCGTGTTTTTTTTATGCACCCAAATCATAAATAATAATTCTCTTGTTGACAAGATGATACAGTTTTGCTTTATTATAGACGATATATGAATATATGGAGGTGCATTTATGAAACACAAGATTAGGGTAAGGCAGCTTCTCTTTTTAATGGTGCTCATTTCGATTACTGCGCTTTATGGCTGCGCAGGAATGGAATACGCTCCCAAGAGGGCTATGTGGTACTACCACAAGGAGCTGCCAGAGGCAGACAAGGCTGTAGAGGCAGCACGGGCAGCCGGGAAAGACAAGCAATGTCCAAAAGAGTTTAGCGCAGCTGAAAAGATGCGTGATGATGCCTATGATGTCTATTGGGCGTGTAGAACGGCCGAAGGCATAGATATGGCGAAAAAGGCAACAGAGATGGCAAAGGCCCTCTGTCCTGCTCCGCCACCGCCGCCACCACCATCGCCAACACCGGCGCCGACACCTCAGGCAAAGGCTACACCAACGCCAGCTCCTAAGGAAGCCCCTAAAGTTGAATGTACAAAGCCGATTGCGGTTATTAAGATCGTTAACTTTGATTTTGATAAGTACAACATCAAGAAGGCCTATAAGAAAGAGCTTGATATGGCAGTCGAGATAATCAAAAAATACCCGCAGGCTGTAATAAACATTGACGGTCATACTTGCAGTATCGGCACTGATAAGTATAACATGGGACTATCCATTAGAAGAGCCACTGCCGCTAAGGATTTTCTTGTCAAGAAGGGGCACATAGATGCCTCAAGGATTACGATCCACGGTTATGGTGAATCTCGTCCGGCGTTTACCAACAAGACTAGAGACGGCAGGATGAAAAACAGACGTGCCGAGATCAACATAATGCAAAAGGAACAGTGTCGTTAAGATAAAAGCTGACACACGTACACTAACCGGATAAACAATATGCTAAGATAGCAGCTCTATCTTCATAACTGCAAGCAGGTAAGTGGGCAAAGGTAACCCTACAGTGTAGAGGTTTAAACGGGGGGGCAGCATATAAAGCTGTCCCCTTAGCTTTTTCTAAGCGACGGCAAGAGGCAGTAGTATTATCTTCTCTATATTTCATGGTAACTATGCTTTTACGCTTTCTGGACTCCTGTTTACCCCTGTTCAAGCCAGGGGCAAGCTATGGAATGACATATTTGGAAAACGGCCATTACTGTCATTCCCACGAAAGTGGGAATCCATAGTCTTGAAACCATAAAGATTTTTACTATGCTTTTTAAAGAGGATACAGGCAGTAGATAAATTGCGTCTCCACCTCTTCCAGGTTGCCCGTGATTTGGGCATTTTAAAGGTTTTTGCATAATCTTTTTGTTTTTTGTTATAATGATGATGCTATAGAAGGGTTGTTGAGGTGATTATGAGAAAGAGGATTTTAATTGATAAGTTACGCTTAGGTATGTTTATTGATGGAATGGATGCTTCATGGTTTAAAACTCCTTTCTTGAAACACCGTTTCATAATAAAGACACAAGATCAGCTAGATAAGATAAGAGAATCTGGTGTAGATGCTGTTTTCATAGATACCAAAAAGGGGCTGGATGTTGTTGATGACCCCACGGACAGTGATTTAAAACCGCAGATAGAACCATCAACCCTCCCTATCTCCTCTCCTGTCGAGAGGGGCAGTGTCGCTGTCGAGGAAAAGCAAACAACCAAGCAGGAAGAACGGTTTAATGAGTACGTTAAAATCAAGGAAGGACTCTTAAGCATTGATTCCACTAGCCTTCTGAGTGGCAGCATGATTGACTTTAGTCTGTATGTCAAAAACGGGATTACTATAAAGCCGCTTGTTGAGTACAAAGGGAATGACATCCTGTTAACAGGCAAGATGTTAAGTTCCTCACATGAGTTATTGATAGAGAAGAAAGATAGCCCAAAATTTAAAAGTTATTTGAAGGAAGTTATAAGGGGTGGGGCTGGAGGTCTTAGCACCCAGCAGGCCAAGAATATCACCGTAAAGGAAAATGCTAAGATTATAGTCCAGGAGCTCCTGTCAAATCCTAGCAGAAGCGAAAAGGTTCAGGAGTGTAAGGTGGCCGTAGAAGATATCATGGCAACCATAATGGACAGCAAGGGGTTTATAACAAACCTTTTAACTATAAATAAAAACGACTACTATACATATACCCATTCGGTCAATTCTAGTGTGTTTTCTGTAGCCACTGCTATATCTATCGGCCTATTCTCGGAGGGTGATCTCTTTGGCCTTGGCCTTGGCAGTCTGCTGCACGATATCGGCAAGACTACCATCCCGCCTGAGATACTAAATAAACCTGAGGATCGTCTAACGGATTTTGAGAGTAAGCTCCTAAAAGAACACGTAATTGAGGGTGTAAACATCCTTAATCTATATAAATGTATACCCGAAGGAACCATCTATCCCATCTTGGAACACCACGAAAAACTCTCTGGCACTGGTTATCCAAACGGTTTAACCGGAGACAAGATGCATCTTACTGGTAAGATCCTCTCAATAACAAACTTCTACGACAGACTTACCACATCACACGCATATTTTAAGGGCCTATCACCTTTTGAAGCCCTTTCCTACATACGCAACAGCAGTCAGGAATATGATCTGGATATATTCAAAGAATTCATTAAAATACTTGGTAAATCTCCATGATACTACCGTTTAATGTAAAAGTAGGTCTAAAAAGCAAGCTAACTGTCCTCATTGCTGTGCCACATATATTGGCTGTCGTTGTTGTTATGCTTGCCATGGTTGATGTACACATATCTCACGTGTTGCTGCTGTTTCTCTTTGCATTGGTGTTATTAAGCTCAGTGATATCCATCTTTATAACAAAGAGGGTAATGAGACCTTTCAGCGTGTTAGTCAACGACGCCAGACAGATATCGGAACAGGAGTTTCAACGACCCATTGGTAAAAACAGAGAGGATGACCTAGAGAGTCTCAACTACGTGTTTAGCAACTTGATAAGGAGCTTCCAACAGTATAGAAACGATATGGAGAAGAGCTCCTCTGAGCTATCCGACGTTAATCGCCAGATGTTAAGCGAAATTGTCCAACGCAAGAGGACTGAGAAGAGACTGCACTACTTGGTTGAGTTTATTAAGATAATAACAGACCTGTCATCCACCTTTATTATGATCTCCTCGACAGAGGTGAAGAACTGGCTCTTCCATGCACTACAGGCAATTGGCGAGGTGCTGGGGGCAGACAGAGGTTATATCGTTATATTTACTCAGGACAGAGATGAGGTTGCAGACGTCTTTGAGTGGCAGCACATTACCACGAAAGAGGTGGTAATGAAGGACGTAGATATGTCGGCGATTCAGAGGTTCTCATGGTTGATGAGAAGGCTAGGGGTGTTTGAAAACGTATATGTAGAAAACATAGAAGATATGCCTGATGAGGCAAGTGTTGAAGGTGAGTTCTTTGCCAGTAAATCGATCCGTTCTTTTGTGGCCGTACCGCTGGTTTATGGTAACCATTTAGTTGGTTTTTTGGGTTTTGACTCGATAGTAGGGCAGAAGTCGTGGGCTGATGACGTCATTGCCCTAGTGCGGGTGGGGGGAGAGATCTTTGTAAACGCCCTACAACGTGCCAGAAATGATAGTGAACTGCTTAAATACCGCAGCCACCTTGAGGATCTTGTAAATCAACGAACACAAGAGCTTACCGCGGCAAACGACATGCTGATGGCAGAAGTAGCTGATCGTAAACAGGCTGAAGAGGAGGCAAAGAGTGCAAAAGAGGTAGCCGAGGAGGCCAATAGAGCAAAAACCATATTTTTGACAAATATGAGCCATGAGTTGCGCACTCCCCTCAACGGGATCATTGGCATGACCGAACTTACCCTCAACACCCAGCTATCAGCTCAACAACGACAGTACCTTGAACATGTAAAGACATCCTCTTTAAGTCTCCTTAGCCTATTAAACAGCATCATAGATTTTTCGAGCTTAGAGGCAGAGACTCTGCAGTTAAACGAGACAGTGTTTAAACTTTCCCATACCATAGAGACAGCGCTTGACCTGTTTACAGTGCAGGCAGAGCAAGCTGGCATCAAAATGGTCTCAACCATTGCTGCAGGTGTACCGGACGACCTTGTGGGCGACCCTGAGCGGCTCATGTTGACACTTACGTACATTGTTAATAATGCCTTAAAGTTTACCGGAAGGGGACAGATCAGTATAAATATAATGTCGGCGTTATGCGATCTTACCAATCATACCCCCATCATCTTTTCAGACCCTGCTCAGCTCAGGGATCTTAGAGACAGAGGCTGGAGTTATTGGCAACAGGAGGATCCTTACACAACAGATAGATACGTGATGCTGTATTTTTCAGTGCTGGACACGGGTATTGGTATAGCAGAGGATAATCTGCGTGTTATCTTTGACAGCTTTACCCAGGTTGATGGCTCTATGACGAGGAAATATGGCGGACTGGGTCTAGGGTTGGCTATAGCAAAACGGTTTGTTAATATGATGGGCGGTGATATATGGGTGGAGAGCACCTTGGGTAAAGGCAGTAATTTTCAATTTACAGGATGGTTTAAACTCAATAGCAGGGTACAGCCGCACTCTATAAACATCACGCCTTATGTCTCATATATACCTCAAATAGATATCAAAGAAACTCCCTCTACTGAGGATAACATCCAACAGACAGCGCCTGATGATTGGCAGTCGTTTGTAGGAAGTTATGCCAAGGAACTGGAAAGACTCAAGTATGCTATTGATAAGAAAGACGTTATTTCAGTTGAGAGACATGCGCACATCCTAAAAGATATGTTTGCCCAGGTAGGGGTAACAAGACTTAAAAGCGAGGCATTTAGGATAGAACTTGCATCAAGGAAGAAGGATATGAATAAGGTCGAATTTGCCTTTAACTGGCTGAAAGAGGAGTATGTCAAGGTACTAGGCTCTAATTCTTACAACGACTACCTTCAAACAGCGATAGAGGATAAGACCTAGCAAGCGGTGATTGTCACCCAACAGATGAGACATTAAGGAGAATAGAGCTATGGAGATGTTGGAGAATTTATTTGAGTAAGCACTAAATATACAGTTACCGTGGAAGGTAACATCTATAGATTACAAGAAAGTGGAAAAGGTGATCGATATTCATATTGATTTTGTAAGAGGCAGCGTATTCAAACAGCGATTCTCAGTGAAAACATTGTTCGGCTTTATATGAGGTTATTCAAAGAGCGTAAAAGAAATTTTTCGCGATGTTCCTCCTGAGTACAGCCAATGTTTGTTGTTGCAAAAAAGACACACGAGTGACAAAATTTGTCTAAGGAGAGAACATAAAAATGGTGAAACAACCTACACACATCAGATAATGCACCCTGATATGAAACAGGTTATACCTCTTATGCCAGAGGAGATAAGAAATACGGATGGTGCGAATAAACAAGATTGTGAGATAGAGGCTGGCAAAAGATTGGTTACAAATATAAGGAAGGCTCGCCCTAGGT
>PEAB01000120.1 GCA_002753395.1 Nitrospirae bacterium MYbinv3
GACACCACAATCACATACAAGATAGCAAAGAACCTCAAGTACTACATAGAGGGCGGTTATATGTTTGTAGGTAAGGCATATGACAATGTCGTACAGAATCGCGTACTTCCCATTGCCGAATTCTCAACAGAGCGCAGTGACGCATACGCTATCAGAAACGGAATCCAGTTCAACTTCTAAGATAAACAACAAAACGTTTATCTAAAAAATATATGGTGGGGGGCTGCTTAAGGCAGCCCTTCACTTTTTTTCTATGGGGGTGTTTCACCCCTTGCGTAACAAGGCCTGAAACAGCTACAATAATGATGTGAGATTGTTTTATGCAAAAAAGGCAAGCTAAAAGACAGATAATAAGAGAAGGCGAAGCCCTTAGGTATCTCGAAAATGCCAGGGAGATACTAAAAAATACCAGGATTGAGGGCAATAACTACATGGACAGAAAGCCGATAAGGGAGGCATTTGGAACTGCCTACCTTGCCGTATTAGAGGTCATCAACGAGGCATTAATAAGAAAGGGCCTGACCCCAAAACAACTACCTAAAAAGGTAGAGACCTACAGAATAGCCTTGCAAGACAACCTGTCGGTAAAAAAACGGTAAGCTCTTAAAAGAGTTCAATAGCCTCTATGACGCATTGCATATAGCAGGCTACTATCAAGGTTTGCTATATGAAGTGCATTTAGTTAAAGAGGCAATGAAGGCCACGGAGAGGTTTATAAAGAAGGTCACAGGCGGTGTCTATGGTAGCTCATCGTAATCCCCAATCTCTAAGGATGGGGTGAAGGGGTGTAATCATGGAGCGTTTTTTTGACAAGAAGTCTCTGTTTGTCGTCGCCGGCCCTTGTGTCATTGAAAGCAGAGAGATAGTTTTGGAAACTGCAAGAGTCCTCAGGGATATCTCCCGGAGGTTGAATATCCCAGTTATCTTTAAAAGCTCATACGACAAGGCTAATCGTACCTCGATAGACGGCTATAGGGGCATGGGCATTGAGCAGGGTCTGGCGATACTGTCGGAGGTACGCTCAACCTTTAACCTACCCGTGGTGACCGACGTACACTCTCCCCAGGAGGCAATACTGGCCTCCGAGGTGGTTGACGTGTTGCAACTGCCGGCCTTCCTCTGCCGACAGACCGACCTTATCCTGGCCGCCGCTAACACCGGCAAGGTCGTCAACATAAAGAAGGGTCAGTTTTTGGCCCCCTGGGACGTAAAAAATATCATCGATAAATTCACCTCCACAGGCAACACAAGACTGTTTATCACGGAGCGTGGAACGACGTTTGGTTACAACAACCTGGTTGTGGACTTCAGGGCAATCCCGATCATGCGTGCATTTGGTTATCCGGTACTCATGGACATCACGCACAGCGTCCAGTTACCGGGCGGACTTGGAACCGCCTCAAGCGGACAACGCGAATTCGTGCCGGTGATGGCAAGGGCGGCAGCCGCTGTCGGAGCAGACGGCCTGTTTATGGAGGTGCATCCACAACCAGATAAGGCCCCCTGTGACGGCCCAAATATGCTGCATCTACACAAGGTTGAACACATGCTAACCGTCGTTAGCGCAATCCATAAGCTCGTTAAATTGGAGATTCAGGGTTTACCTTAATCTGTTAGTACGAAAAAAACAACAGTTGATTAGAGCGCATAAGAAACTCATGGGTGCCTTGGGGAAAAAAAGGGGCGGCTCCGCTCGCATAGCGACGTTACCGCACCCCCTTCAGAACCCCCCGCAAGGGGAGGGGCGAGCCGCCCCGGGCAAAAAGAAGTCCCCTTGACCCCATAAAAATGCCATGTATTTTGTATTTAACCAAAGCGAAGTCTGCTATATGTATATTTAGTCATCGTCTTGTTGTTCACTCTCGCTGCCAAACCCCTCATTTACCTTTGGAATACCATAGGTTTTACCCCCAAGTTTAACACTGTGACACCTCAGACAATCGCCGTAGTTTATAATTCCCTCCTCGATATGCTCTCTGTCTATCTTTGCCCCCGAATGTTCGTGGCAATTTAAGCATGTATACTTTATGTATCCCAGCGTAGAATGACATTTTTTACACGATACCTTATGGTCGATATCTAATAAGAAATACTTATCGTGGTCATACGTGGAGGGCTTCCACGCTTTTGTACCGTGACATCCGGTGCATGAGTATTTCACATCCACATGTAATTCGTCTTTTGGTGTTTTGTGGCAATCCACACATTTCATAGACGTCAACGTATGGTCAAATCTGATCTTCTTCCAATCCTTAACGTTATGACATTTGGCACAGTCAAAAACGTATTTATCCTTATGCTCCTTATCTCCCTCGCCTTTGTGGCATTCCATACAGCCTGCTGTTTTAGTATACGCATAGTGGTCTGATGATTTAACTGATTTTCCTTTAGGCCCAACGTGTTCTTTATGACAAAGCGAACATTGTTTAGCTTTCATCTTGTTGTGGAGATTTACAATTTTCTGTTTCTTGCCAATTGAACCTTCAGGATGGCATTTATTAGTAGAACAAGATATAGACGACACCTTTTTAAAGGGCTGATGGCAGTCCTTGCATCTTGTCTTGTTATGTCCTTTTAACACATCGGCAGGCGAGTAAAAATGTGCCTGATTATTTATACCGAAAATAAACAACACCCCGGTTCCTGTTAGTACTACCAAAAATAGCAATGTTCTATGTATTTTTTTCATCTTAAAACCCCCTGAAATACATTGCCGATAGAATGTGATACACCGTCATCACGGTGAGAACCAATATCAAAGGCATATGAAAATCCCTCCAGCGCAATAGCATCGTTGAAGTCATAGTTAGCCTGGAAAGACTTTCATCGATTTCAATCTCTGAAAGACCGGCATTTATTAATTCGCTCTTTTTTTGTTTAAGTTCCTTTTTAACTGTATCGTGAACGTACTTGCCGATTAAACCACTGATAAAAGCAATAAACATTAAGACAAGAGTTACAATAGGCACCGCGGCGTGAAAATGAGTTCCGGTATGAACAAATATTATCAAGGTTCCCAATATTGATAACCACTCATGGACATAAAGCCATGTTTTTAAGGAACCGTTTTTAATAAATATCTTTCGCCTCCTTGCGGAATACATAAAAGACAGGATTATTATTAACATCCCGGCAATGCCGGTATAGAGTTTATGCTCTCCTATCTCATATGAGTCCAGTAATTTTTCAATTTCAATCGATATAAATATTACCATAAAAACAGTTATTATCAGCATGGAAATCCGTTTCACTATCATTGTAAAACCTCCTGATACATTTTTTAAGAACCAGATAACTACCCTTCTATTCTATGTTCCTTAGATATATCATAACAAGTGGAACATTAAAGGAAGATTAAAACGTATCCTCTTTATATAGCGCGTTTCGATTGGATTAACTACAAAATTCACGGCACTTTAATGGGGTCAAGGGGACTTCTTCGTGCCCGGGGCGGCTCGCCCCTCCCTTTGCAGGGGGTTCTGAAGGGGGCGCGGTAACGTCGCTGTGCGAGCAGAGTCGCCCCTTTCTTTCTTTCTTTGTATTGCACGCAATCGAAACGCGCTATAAAATTAATTATGTGCAGGTACTTAACACAATCTTAAAGCAACTTCCTTTGTTCAGTTCGCTATCAACGTCGATGTGTCCACCGTGTGCCTTGACTATCAACTCTGCTATGCTCAGGCCAAGACCATTACCGTCTGCCTCTGCATGGTTGTCACAGCGATAGAAGCGTTTGAAGACGTTTTGCAAGTCAGAATTTTTAATACCTATACCCGTATCTTTAATAAATAGTTTAGCCAAACCGTCTTCTACTGTGCAGGACAGCTCTACAATACCGTTGTTTTTATTATACAAGATGGCGTTTGTTATAATATTTAAGAGCGCTTCTGTCAGTCTGTCCCTATCTGCCATGATGCTAACTTCATCTGTCATGAAATTACGTATGTTTATGTTTTTTTCTTTAGCGGCGGGCATTGATATTTGTATAGCGCTTTCGATACATTCATTGAGATATAGGGGCTTAAAATCCGCAATTTTCAATATACCGCTATCAAGCCTTGCGAGACTGAGGAGATTTCTTACAAGTCTCTCCATACCATCGGCGACGGACTTGATCGTTTCTAATGCCTCCTCGTACTCCCGTACCGACCTCTGTCGCTGACACAAGACCTCACAGTGGGTCTTTATCACTGCGATAGGGGTCTTTAGTCCATGTGAAGCATCGGAAATCAACCTCTTTTCACTCTCAAAGACACACTGAAGTCGATCAAGCATGGCGTTAAAGGAACCCGCAAGCCCTGCTAATTCCATGACCTCTTTGTCAGTATCAAGACGTTGTGACAGGGTCTTATGGGTTATCTTATTGAGTTTGGATGAAAAATCATTTATGGGCATCAGGGAAGTTCTCGCTATCAAGATACCTATGACACATATAAGGACGATGCCGGCGGGGAGTACAATAAATAAGATATTTCTAAACGTCCGTATCATTGTCAACTGTGAAGAGATGTCCTCTGCTATAAATACTCTAAAGTCATTCTTTAAGAAAACCATGTCATGCTGCAACACCCTTATTGGTTCGCCACCAGGCCCTGCAGACATATAGACTATATTATTGCGTCTCTTATCATGGTGCTCTATAGTGGCGGAGGTAAGGTCAAAGTTATAACCTGCAAGAGAGGGTGACGCCGCCAATGTATTACCACCCATTATGACCTCGTAATAATGACCTGAGCGTGGTATTGAATATTCTCCTGTTACGACCTCCGACAACTCCAACTCTATGGTACCGTGTTCTTCATGCAAGAGGCCAATGATTATTTGCAATTTAGAATGTAAGGTCTCATCAATGGACTGAAGTATAATATCCCCGGCTTGGTGGTATAAAAAAGCGCTGATCGCAATTATCAAACCCGAGGTAAAGCACAATAACCAAAGGAACAATCTCCACTTGATAGACCTGGGAATATTCATGTATCATCCTTTAATACATAACCTGTCCCCCTGACGGTATGGATCAGTTTCTTATCAAACCCTTTATCTATCTTGGTTCTCAGATAGTTTATATAGACGTCTATGACGTTACTATCACGGTCACTGTCAGAGTTATAGAGGTGATCGACAAGTTCGGCTCTTCCTATTACCCTGTTTTTATTAAGCGCCATGTAATGCAGGAGATTGTACTCACTTGAAGTGAGATTGATATCCATGTCTCTTCTCTTAACTGTCCTTGAATTTGTGTCTATTGTCATGTCATGTATTGTAACATAGGGTGAGGGTACCCCCTTGCTTCTGCGTAGGACTGCTCTTAGCCTTGCCAATAATTCAGAGAAATTAAACGGCTTTGAGATATAATCGTCAGCGCCAACGTCCAACCCCTGTATCTTATCGTCAACCTCTCCCCTTGCCGTCAGCACGATAACCGGTGTCTCGATCTTTTTTGACCTGATAGTGGTCAAAATAGTCAGACCGTCAACCTTGGGGAGCATCAGGTCAAGGAGTATGGCATCGTAGGGATATGTCTCTGCCATGTACAGACCCTCCTCGCCGTCAACAGCCAGGTCAACGCTAAAGGAATGGTCTTGTAATCCTTTCTTGAGGATATTACCAAGGTGTCTTTCGTCTTCCACTATGAGAATCTTCATCTGCTAAACCCCATGTATGGTCTTATCCTAAAGATATCGCCCGTTATACGAAAAAATCAACACTCTACCCTCTATCCGTTCTTTATATTTCATGGTAGTCATGCTTTTAAACGTTCTGGATTCCTGCTTGCGCACATGGGCGTAAGCAGGAATGACACATATGTCAGTTAAGCCTCTTGGACTATGCCCCTTTGAGATATACCCACAGGTCATCCACAGAGACAGACTTCCTTAACAGCGATTTAAATGCCTGCAATTGTTCTACGCTTTCAAGGGTTCTGACACTATCCATAAGTGCGGCTGCCTCGTTTGCGTACTTGATCTCAAGCATCCCTTCTATCCCCTCTATCAAACCTTCGAGCTTGCCTTCGATCCTGCCTTTTATGATTCCTTTACGCTCACCCTCGATCTGTCCTCTGATAAGGGCATTCTCCGCTGCATATTCAATAGCGCCCCTCTCGTCCTGTAATCTAATCTGCCAATATTCATATACCTCAAATTCTTTCCTGCTCCAGGTACTCTCATTGGCTATCTCATAGGCTTCCTTTATTTCAACGAAGTCGGCACACTTAGGCACCATTTCCAGTGAGTACGCATTCTTTATGAAATATACCCACTTCTCTATTATGGTCTCTACCTCGTCTTCCCCCTTCGTGAACTTGGGCAGTTCGATAAAGTTAAACTCAAAATCCTTCAGCTTCTGCTCAAATGTATCAGTGTCCAATATCAGATGTCTTGTTAAATAATTATCACCATTAAATACCTTAAAATCCACTATTCCTATGTATATTACCGGTTTTAGATTGGGATAATCCTCTCCCCTTCCCAACTGATCAATATACGCCTTGCTTGTATAATACAATACCCGTTTTTCAAATCCCTTTTTCTTTTGAATCTGTATCTCCACGATAAATGTTACGTCCCTCTTGTCTACCGCCCTGATATCCAGTACGGTCTCCTTCAGACCCTCTATCTTTGGCACCTGCCAGGGATTGAGTATCTCTATGTCACCGATCTCTCGATCCCCACTGAGACCTAACACAGCGTTTAAAAAAGATATCAGTATCTCTTTCCTGTTTTCATTGCCAAATATCCGCTTAAAGGCTATATCACTTTTTACGTCAACAAATCTCATACTTTATTTTAACAAATCCCTACGTAATTTTGTGTGTAAAAACCCTGCAGCACCATAATCAAACAAGGGATTCCCAAGCCACTGAGCTTATGGGATTGTCTGAACCATGATTAAACGGATTAAAGGATAGACAAGATAAAAGGGGTCAAGGGGGCTGGCCCCCTTGCAGGGGGTTTTAAAGGGGGGCGGAGCCGCCCCTTTCTTGTCTCTTCTCTTTCTTTTCTTTTTTAGTAGATGCTCCAGTCGCTTGGGACGCCCTGATCAGCGTAGCCTCCGGAGTTAATCGTCGTACCATCCATGAACCAGATGTAGACGTCGCCGGTTGAGCCATCCTGCCAGAGCATGTCGTTCATGCCGTCGCCGTTGTAGTCCCCGACCGACTTAACGTCCCAGGTATCAGCGCCGGAACCGTGCACTGACACACCAGCTGACTGATCGGCACCGCCTTTGGGCTTAACGAAATCTCCGCCCTTGATCTTTATCCCGTCCATCAGCCAGACGTATATCTTGCCGGTATCGATATCTTGCAGGTGTACGTCGCTCTTGCCATCGCCATCGTAGTCGGCAATTGACCTGATCTGCCATTGATGCGGTATCCCCTTGGCCACAAAGCCGCTGCTTCCCTGTATCTTGACACCGTCCATGAGCCAGGCATAGACGTCACCGATGTCCTTGCTCTGCCAGAGGATGTCGGTCTTGCCGTCGCCGTTAAAATCGCCAACGCCCTTGACCTCCCAGTCGGCGGGAACACCCTTGACGATGAAGTCCCTGGACTTTATCTTGATGCCATCGAGGAGCCAGACAACTACGTCGTTGGTGCTTGTGTTTTGCCAGAGGACGTCGTTTCTGCAATCGCCGTTAAAGTCGCCGATTGCCTTTATCTGCCACTCAGAGGTCATGCTACGGTAGACGTAGTCCCCGCTGTTTGGTTTTGTGCCGTCCATGAGCCAGACATAGACGTCGCCGGTATCCGTGTTCTGCCAGATGATATCGGCCTTGCCATCGCCATCAAAGTCGTCCGACGCTATGACCTTCCAGTTCTTTGGCACACCGTTGGCCGCGAAGGCCGCGGACTTCTTTGCAGCGCCGTTCATCAGCCAGATTGCAACGTCGCCATTGTTTGAGTTCTGCCAGAGGACGTCGCTCTTGCCATCAACGTCAAAGTCCTTCTTTGTCTTCTTGCATACACCGTTAAACTCGGCAGTAATGCCCTTTGATGCCGTCATGTTTACCGTACATTGATT
>PEAB01000121.1 GCA_002753395.1 Nitrospirae bacterium MYbinv3
CGCTACCCTTAAGTTTAGTTACCCATGCGAAATAAAAAGGAACCAAGACTATTATCTACATGCTCACAGGTAAGCTGGATTATACTAAGATTGGACTACCCACTTGAAGTTAGAAAGAACCGGTATTTTATCCATCATTATAATGCTTCCCTAGTTAGCCCATGAACTAGTATCAATACCTTTACAGGACTACCTAACATCTTAATATGCCCGCTCCCCGTTTTAATTTACCTGTGCAGTTCAATTGTAAAGACAGCGCCATTGTCCTTGTTTTCTACGGATAAGCGGCCTCCTATGTTTTTCTCTATGATGACTTTCGATATGTGTAGACCAATCCCTGAGCCTTTATCATTTTTTGAGGTCATGCCGTAATCAAATACCTTTTCTAACAGGGCATCCGGTATCCCACCGCCGGTGTCTTTTATCATAATTTTTATTGTGTCGCCCTCTTTAGAGAGATCTATAGAGATCTCATCATGTCCCTGAATGCTCATATCTTGTTTTTTCCGCTTTTCGAGAATGGCGTCCTTGGCGTTGTTTATTATATTTAGTATAGCGTGTATAAACTCGTTTTTGTAGGATTTTATAGCCATCTCCTGACATTCGGTTATCTCCGCATAGTTATCAAACATGTCGCCGTGAACTTGACACGTTAATTTATAAGAGATCTTCTCATCTGAAAGCTGACTGGCAAGGACAGACAACGCAGCTCCTATAGCCATTTTGACATCAAAGACCTCTTCTTTCTTATTTGGGCTAAAGAAGTTTTTGAAGTCGTTTATCGTCGCTGACATAAAAAACACTGTCTGGAGTAGTTCTTTTTCCAGATTGCTTATATAACTATCATCAATCTTGCCGTCTAAGTAATCGAAACTGACAGTTTGAATGGTAAGGGACAGCCTGTTTAGAGGCTGTTTCAATTGATGGGCTATAACGTTTATCATCTCACCCATAGCCGCCATCTTTGATTGCTGGATGAGGAGTCTTTCCTGTCTCTCCCTTGCCTTTTTGATCTCAAGGTGGGTGTTTACTCGCGCCAGTAACTCAGCCGTATTAATTGGTTTGACGATATAGTCGACACCCCCGACAGTAAATCCCTTGACGATCTCCTCAGATTGGGTCTTGGCAGTCAAAAATATGACCGGAATGGAAGATGTCTTGGGGTTAGATTTCAATATACTACAGACCTCGTAGCCATCCATAACCGGCATTGCTATATCAAGCAGTATTAAGTCGATTTTATCGTAAGAGACAATATCAATGGCCTGTTGTCCGCTTGTGGCAAAACTAACGTCTAGCCCCCTTTTGTTTAAGATATTGCCTAACACTTGAATGTTATCAAAGATATCGTCTACAATCAAGACCTTTGTACTTGTGTGTTCATTCTCTAATGGTATCACTGCTCATCTCCTTATTTAAAAGGTCAGGTGTTTGATTAACTATTGGAAATAAGTCCTTTATTTCCTTGAATTTTGCAAGGCTTACGATCATATTGCTGATGTCAAAAAGGTTCGCCTGGTTTTGAAGTAGTTCTCCATACCGTTTAATCTCATCAATGTTTAGATTGTCTCCCAATGAGATAATGGTTTTGGCAAAGACCTTAATTTGATTGATATTCATACTCTTAGTAACCGCTTCATAAAGAGGTACAACTTCTCTATTGAATCTCACAAATATGTCCTGGGGAATCTTGTAATCAGTCTCAAGGCGTCTTTTTAGATTAACCAGGGAATAATCTGTAATGGCAGGGCTTTTATAACTAGTAGAGGTCTTTGTTGTGTGTGGCAGGTGAAATGCAATTACGCTTAAAAGGTCATTTTTTGTAAATGGTTTTAATATATACCCATCTGCCCACTTATATATAAACTCCATCCTCTCCGTGATTATGGATGCAGTTATAATGATGACCGGTGTCTTTACGCTTTTTTCATTTCTTAACGTTGTTATTGTCTCACACCCGTCCATAACCGGCATCTGTATATCCATAAGGATCAGGTCAAAGTGTGTTTTTTCTATTAATTCTAAGGCATCTTTGCCATTGGATGTCTCAACTATGTTTATGTTGTGTCGTGCTAAGTATCCCCTAACAATCTGCCGGCTTGCCTCGTCGTCTTCTACCAACATGATGGCTGCGCCGTTGAAGTCGATACTGCTGAGATTATTAGAGTTATCTGTCCTCAGTTTTACGGCAGTTTTAGCGATCTGCACACTGGGGAAATTAATCATAAATATTGACCCCTTACCAACGTAGCTAAAGACGCTGATGGTACCGTTTAACATTTCAACAAGACGCCTTGTGATAGTCAATCCCAAACCGGTACCGCCATACTTTCGATTGTTCTGCCCATGTTTTTGGATGAAGGGTTCAAAGATCATCTCAAGTTCTTCCTTTGGGATTCCTATACCTGTATCGCGAACCTCAATCACTAGATCAACGTGGTGTTCATATCTGTTTACTATCAACACACCTACAGAGATAAATCCGCTTTCTGTAAACTTGACGGCATTGCCTAATAGGTTAAATAGTATCTGCCTGATGCGCGTATGGTCTAGTAGTAAGTTATTGGGCAACTGCGGATCAACGTATTTCTTAAACAATAACCCCCTCTCTCTGGTTTTCAATAAGAATATCTGTTCGATCTCGCTCAACACAGCCTGAAGATTTACCGGTTCATACTGTATCTTCATTCGGCCAGCCTCAATCTTTGAGATGTCTAAGATATCATCGATAATAGTTGTGAGATTTTTACAGGCGTTCTGTATGTTTATAATAAAACCGCTATGTTGTGAAGCATCATCTGGAGTCTCCTTCTTAAGTAGTTCTGAAAACCCGATAATGGCGTTTAACGGGGTGCGGATCTCATGGCTCATGTTTGCAATAAATTCGCTTTTTATTTTGCTGGCAGACTCAGCAAGTTCCTTAGTTCTTTTAAGCAGCTCATTGGTGCTTTGCAATTCTTCAAACATATCTCTCAATTGTCTATATATAGTGTTGAAGTTTCTGCTTAATGAGTCTATCTCTGAGATTGAGTCCTGCTTAAGTGTGATGTCCTTGTGTTCACTTATGTTTTGAACGAGATAAGTCGAGTTTTCCTCAAGCGTTTTTATTGACCTGAGTATCCTTTTTGTTAGATACATGGATATCACCAACGTTAAGTAGATGATCAGCTGGATAATTAAAAGACTCCTTATGTTAGACTTAAATAACTTCTCATATAACATGTACGTTGGTATCTCTACTATAATGATCCACCCGGCAATGTCTTTGAGGGGTTCTTCCAATACGTATTTGGCAGACTTCCAGCACTCCATTACAGATATATTGGGTCTTATATATGGAATTAATAAGTCGATATTGTTATCAATCCTTATTCTATTTATTCTTTCTTTACTCTCATAATGTTTAAATGTCTTTATGGAATTGTGGGTGCTAACGATCACGTTTCTATGTTTGTCTAAAAGTGTAATATTAGCTGACCAAAAACTCCTAATCCTTTTCAACATATTAGCGATATAATTCAGGTCAACTATCCCTGATACATATCCAAGTATTTCATTGTCTCTCAGTATAGGAACAGACATTAGCACAATGGGGTTTGGCAAACCGATCCTTTCCGTTATAACGTTTGATATTGCAGGTTTTTGAGTTTTCTTTATCTCCTTGTAGATTTCCCTGTCTGAGAAATCTCTATCTACCGTTGGTTTACCTGACTCGTCAATTACCTGTGAAGAAGCTGCTATGACAACCCTTCTGTCAAGGATTGATATACGCAGAAAAGTGGGTAGTGAGTTATCTAATATCTCCAGTTTCTTTTGTAATTGGGACGATATAGTAACATTTGGATCGTCTGTGATCAGGGCTAACGCCTGAAGTGTCTGCAGGTGCTCTTTTGCCCATGAGTTTAGTAATTCATCCGTATAGTTTGAGATAGAGTGAAGGTTGACAGCAATCTCATTCTCATCGTCTTGTATCTCCTCCTTACTGTGAAGGATCAATATCAAAAGCGATACGGTGATCACAAAAAACGTTATGACGTTAAATATTACAATTCTAATTGATACGGTACTCATGGAACCTTTAATGGCGAACCATTTTAATAAGCGGCCAGAATGGATGTAGATTGTCAGCGCTATCAGGGTATTAAATATCCCGTTAATACTCTGTTTAAATATTATCATAACAACACTCGTGTAATTAATATTCATAACGTTATGATAAAAAAGAAACACTAAAGGCATCCCTATGACTAGCCAATAAACCGCATCCATGATAACAATATTTTCTATCCTGCTTTCAAACTTTTTACTTAAATACAGTCCAAGAAAGATTGCCTCAAGTGTAAATATGATAGCGGCATAAGGATGATTCCATAAGAAAAACGTGTAACTACTAATCACAAGCGATGACACTGCCCCCCAAAAAGCGCCATACAAACAGATTATCAGTATCGTGAATATACTCCCAAAGATAAAGTCGACATTAAGAAACAATGGCAGCTTAAAGTGGTTGCCCATGATCCCTAACAGTATAAGTAGTGAAGTCGTTTTAATCGGACTTAAAACCAACAGGCGCTTATTCATAGTGATTCTGAGTATAGATTCCTGCTTTCGCAGGAATGACAACTGTCGCAGGTTTCGATTTGATTAAGACAAGACAGCTCACCCCAACGTTTATAAGTTCAATAAAGTTGGACGCTATATCACGAAGCTGTTTCAATTCAATCACTGTTTTCATTATAGATAGCCGCAAAGTCAGCGGCAACTTTAATGAAGGTCTCTAATACGTCGGGGTCAAAGTGCCCAGGTAATGTCCTGCCATCGCCTTTTGTGATTATTTCGACAGCCTTATTATGTTCAAAGGGGGGCTTATAGGGCCTCTTCATAACCAGTGCGTCATATTGGTCGCATATAATAACAATCCTTGCCTCAAGCGGTATCGATTCCCCCATTAGGCCTGCCGGATATCCTGAACCATCCCATCTTTCGTGGTGGTAGAGGGCTATTGACTCAGCCATCTGTATCATCCTGTGCGAGGAGCCTGACAGTATGCTGGCCCCAATTAAAGAATGGGTCTTCATTACCTCAAACTCATCATCAGTGAGTCTCCCCTGCTTTAACAATATACTGTCGGGGATACCAATCTTGCCGATGTCGTGTAAGGGGCTTGCAAAGGCTATTGACTCTATGAACTCCGGCTGTGTTTTTAGCTCCTGTGCAAGATGCTTTGCATAGAGACCTATCCTTACTATATGCTCCCCCGTATCGGAGTCCTTGTGTTCAGCCGCTGATATCAGACGCTCCATCAGTTCGTCGGTTAAGTTTTTTATCACCTTCCTTGTCTCTTTTAATTCGAGGTCTTTCTTATCGACAGCATCTTCCAGACGCTTTTTGTAGGCCTGTTCCAATCTTGAAAACCAGAGATACTCAACCATCTCCGTTAATATATCCAACAACTGGTGGACATCAAGGGGCTTGAGGATGAAACTGCTTACCCCAAGGTTTATTAATTCCATCAGATATTGAGACTCATCATGGGCGGAGATGATAATTATCTTTTGCTGTTTATGAAGCTTCTTGATCTCGCCGACCATCTCTATGCCGTTGAGATGCGGCATTCGTATGTCGCTTATAACGATGTCGTACAAGCCAGGTCTATACTTGTCAAGCCCTTCTCGGCCGTTAGCCGCGCACTCAACCTTGTCAAAAAACCTCAGCAGGAACTTGGACGTATCCTCTCTTATCCGTTTGTCATCCTCTACGTAAAGGATTTTAACACCCCTTGAGCGTTTTACGAAGTCTTTGAGTCTTTGTGCATTCATCATATGTTTTCTCCTTCCTCAGTCTTATAAGGCAGTCTGACGGTAAAACAGGCGCCATCTGCTGTGTTTCTAACATAGAGTTCCCCTCTACAGTGCTTTTCTATAATCATTTTCGACATATAAAGGCCCAGACCGGTCCCCGCAGAGTCGTCTTTCGTAGTGAAATAGGGTTCAAATATCTTGCCGATAATATCTTCAGCAATACCTCCTGAATTATCTTCTATCTCCATTGTTTGAAAGTCCTTGTTGTCCCTGCATTTAATAGTGAGCTTAGGGGATTTTGTCTGTCGCTCAACGGCGACGTCCTTGGCATTCTTGATTAAGTTTAACAAAACCTGTGTGACCTCGTTGGTGTAGGTGTTTATGGCCCTGGCCAAGGAGCAGTCAATCTCCACTGTTATTGACCTGTGTTCCAGAGAGTTTTTCATAATCCCTAAAGCCTGATTGATCACGTCCTTGAGCCAGACGTTTTCTCTCCTCCTTTTTGGATTGAAGAAGTTTCTGAAGTCGTTGATAGTCTGTGAAAGGTACTGGGCCTGATCGTTTATCTTCTTAAGAGACTCGTAAAAACCTTCCTTGTCAAACTTGTCCAGCATAAGGGCTACCTGTAAGTCGCCGCCGATAGTTGTGATTGAAGACAGGGGCTGCCTCCACTGGTGGGCTATCATACTGAGCATCTCACCCATCGCCGCAAGCTTCGACTGCTGTATAAGCATTTGTTCTCTTTCAAGTCTTTTAGCGGTCTCCTCTCTGACCCTCTCCTCTAAGGTCTGATTAAGTATCTCAAGCTCTTCTTGTTTTCTCTTAACCTCTTGTTCGGCCAGCACCTGCTGTGTTATATTGGTAACAATCAAAAACAATACCATCTTGCCATTGATATGTATTGGACTAGTCTTTATCCTTACGTTGCGAACCTCTCCATTAGCTAACCTGTGAAGCAGATCGAATATCTTACCTTCAACTGGGTCTTTACTGCCGCTTGTATGAAAATCACTTATCTGTTCATCTACGTTGATATCAGATATTTTCATAGATTTTATCTCATCTAAGGTATACCCGTAAAAAGAACAGGCCGCCGGATTTGCATCCATAATCCTGCCTGTATCTGCTTCTAGCAAGAGCATCTTTGCTGGATTCTTGGTAAAAAGGCTGCGGTAACGTTCCTCGCTCTCTCTGAGGGTCTCCTCCCGCTTTGTCAGATCTCTGAACAAAAGGCTGTATGGTCTTTCAAGACCCGTTTTAATTATTGCCATATATATAAAATAAAAGGATAATATCTTAAAAAAGTGCCCGACTATATTAGATATCCCATAGAGATGGACGTAAAACGTAAAACTCAACTCCGTGAAGATCGTAAACACTAATGAAAACATCAGCATACGCAGGACAGAGGTTTCAAACTCCCCCCTGCTACGCAGAAGTAAGACCATCGCCCCCACTAAGATTAGACATATCACATACTCACTTACGATCTTAAACATCGTTAATCCCACATCCCTAACGAAACAATCAGGAAAAACCCGCCAGTAAAAGATAGACAAAAGGGAGAGTGTCACAATTACTGTAAATCCAGCAAATACGACGTAAAAATTAGGCTTCCTCCTGAGAAACACCGGGGCCAGTAAAAGTGAAATGCTCTCTACGTACCGTGCAACGATCCACAACTGAGGAGGCAGATTGCTGTCGTCATACCCCTTAATCACACCCATCCCCCTGTAGGCAAGCGTATGGAGGGTGTCCACAAAGGCCACAAACAAATAGGCAACCCCCAAGAAGAGAAGATAGTTGTTCTTAGTAAACTCCCGTGAATTCCAGGCTAACGTAAATATTCCAAAGGCTATTACAATGCTAAACAACTCAACAAAACTATGAAACAACAGGTAATTGCTAACACTCAAAATATAAAACACACTCAATACCAGGACTATTGAAAACGCCTGAAACAACGCCTTTCTGTAGTTAAGAGATCTCTTCGTCATTTTGTGTATTATAACAGATTTCGATTTGATTAATTAAAACATGCGTATTTTAAGGGGTGCATAAGAAAGTCGTGGGGTTTTTTGAATAGAATGGAGGGCTTTGCCCTCCCTCAGACCCACCCACAAGGGGACCAGTCCCCTTGACCCCATTAATTTTTATTGTCCCCCATGAA
>PEAB01000122.1 GCA_002753395.1 Nitrospirae bacterium MYbinv3
TGAACCATGATTTAACGGATTAAGGGATTGACAGGATTTAGGTAACAAAACGAATAAAATGTATCAAGGCTATGAATATATATCCTGCAAATCCTTCCATCCGTTTAATCCTTGTTCAGACAATCCCTAAGGTCAACGAACAATGCGTCAAGTTTTTAAATGCGATTGCCCTGACCCGCCATGTTTTTTGTATTGACAATTTATAGGTAATGTTGCAATACTACTTGTGATAGAGAGTATGATTATTGGACATATCTAATGAGATACGGAGGTTTTACAGAGGTTGAAGGAAACTAATATGTCATTTGGAGGAAACATATGAAGCTGTATAGATTTAAGGCAAGGTTATTGCTGCTGATTGTCTCTATTAGCATGAGCTGCCTCTACGGTGCTTTTTCATCAGAGGCGTTGGCAGAGACAAAGCACTCATTGAGAACGACGCATAAAGTGCAGCCAAAGATAAGCTCATTAATCAAGAGATATAAGATTGATGCTGAATTGCAAGCGAAGCAAAAAATGTCTCTCAACGATATTATAACGTCTGAAAAGCTGGCTCTGTGGGACGAGGTAGAAAAGGATTTTGGTGTATTACCAGCAATAAGCAGCAAGATCCCTCAGTACTATCACCAGAGCCATTTTAAAAAGACAATCACCACATACACTGCACTCCCAAAAGAACAAAAAGCATCTACTAATACAAAAGGTCTCATGCCTCCGTATTTTTATGCAATAGAGGCCGTTGACGGTAAGGTCTTTGGAGTCAAGGATGTAATAGTTAATGATGAAAACGAGCATTATGCAAAAGAGCTATCACAGGAGTTCTCTAAAATATACGGCACTCCAGATGAAAGCGAGGTGTACTCTGGTGAGCAAGGGATGGAACGATGGGAACAATATTTATTTGTTTACAAGATCATATACGAAAATAGATACTATCTATTTAGCGCTAATTTTAGGGAAGAGCCTTATCCCAAAAGAACGCTTGTCATAATATCGCTAAGCAACATAGAACAGGTTTATAGCGAATTTGAAGAAAAGGCAAAAAAAGACGACCAGGAATGGAAGCTCAGAGAAGAAAATAGGATACAGAAAATTAAGGAAACCATGAAAAAAGCCTTTCCTCAATCTCAATAAAAGATAGGTGAAGGGGGAGGTCCCAATCCTACCTCTTTATCTTAAGCGTAGAGTTTGCAACTTCAGCCAGGAATGCTGCCCCGATACGTAGGGCATCCTCGTTGAAGTCAAAGCGTGGTGAGTGCATAGGAACCCCAGGTGGAGTGCCAATGCTGGCTCCAATCCTAAAAAAACAACCCGGCGCTTCTTGCAGGAAATAACTAAAATCCTCTCCACCCATACTAGGTAGTGGTATGTCCACAACTTGTTCTTTGCCAAGCAGGTTCTCTGCAACTTCACGTACAACATCATACTCTCTCTGGTGATTTACCACAGGGGGATAACCATCAAAGTGCCTAACCTCAACCGTGGCTTCATGGAGGGTTGAGAAGGCAGAGGCAATTACGTTCATCCTCTCAACGATCCTGTTCCTGACGGTGTCGCTGGTTGTCCTAATAGTACCTCTTAGAAGCGCCTTTTCTGCTATTGCGTTTGAGACAGTACCGGCGTGGAGCTGTCCTATGGTTAATACGGCAGGCTGTAACGGATCAAGCTCCCTGGAGACTATCAATTGTAGCTGTATGGCAATCTGACAGGCAATCACCAGGGCATCCACCGCCTCATGAGGTCTGGCCCCATGACCACCCCTACCTACAATCTGCACCTCAAAGGTATCTGTGTAAGCAGAGTTCACGCCAGGCTTTATGGCAATCTCTCCGGTAGCGTAGTGGGTATCCAGATGTACGGCATAAACGGCGTCAATGCCTTTAACTACACCTTCCTCGATCATTGGCTTTGCCCCGCCTGAGCCTTCCTCGTTTGGCTGAAAGATGAACACGACGTTTCCAGGTGGCGGGTTATCCTTAAGTATCTTTGCAGCCCCTAACAGCATTGCCACGTGCCCGTCGTGACCACAGGCGTGCATAACCCCGTTAACCTTTGAAGAAAAAGGCAAGCCAGTCTCTTCTGTCAGCGCAAGGGCATCCATATCGGCTCGTAGCGCTACGGTTGGTCTGTTTTTATCAATAATCAACCGGCCAACAACACCGGTCCTTGCAACACCGTTGATATACTCTATGCCAAGTTCCTCAAGTCGCTTCGTTATAAGCTCCCCAGTCCTATACTCTTTAAAGCCCACCTCCGGCTCCTCGTGGATTGCCCGTCGTATCTGTCTTATCCATGCAAATAGCTCATCAGATACGATTTCTCTTATTTTATCCATTTGTTGCCTCCTGATGCCTTATTTTTTTCTACCACTTGTCTTTGCCATTATTATCTGGTATATGTAATGAACCTCTTCACTTTTTAAGCTCAAGGCAGATATTGTATATGCTAACACACACAATGCAATTGTGCAAGTCAAAAATACAGTCTTGCTGATACTACTGTCAGTTAAATCCCAGTGAGTAAGGCGGATCATGTACCATCCTACCAAGCCCATAATCACTGAGGAAGTCAGTGTTTTCATAAATGACACACCGATATCGCTGGCGTCTAACGTCAGGAGTCTGCTTCTGAGAAGATAAAAAAGGAGCAAGAAGTTAACAGCAGAGGCCAAGGCATTTGCCAGGGCAAGCCCTGCATGAGAAAGATACTGCATTAGTACAATACTTAAAAACATGTTTACTAAAACCGAAATCATCGCCGTTTTTACTGGAGTTTTTGTATTCTGCATAGCGTAAAATGTAGAGGCCACTACCCTGACACCTACCATTGCCCAAATCCCCATGCTGTAGCACACCAGGGCAGAGGCCGTTGCCTTTACTGCTGTGTGGTCAAACTGTCCACGCTGCAACAGCGTGCTTACTATGGGTTCAGACAGCACTATCAGGCCTGCCATCGACGGCACCGTTATGGCAAAAAGGAGTTTAAGCGAAAAGGCAAAGTCTTTCGTAAGGGTCTCAAATTCGCCTCTTGCCGCATGTTCTGACAGTGTCGGCAGTACGGCCATGCCCATGGCCACACCAAAGATACCAACTGGAAACTGTATCAGACGCATAGCGTAGTACAGATAGGTAATGCTACCTGTGGGCAGATAAGAAGCCAATATGGTGCTCATAAAGATATTAAACTGCGCTACGGCAGTGCCCGCAGCTGCCGGAAAAACTAGGGCGCCTACCTTTTTTAATCCGGGATGTGAGAAGTTAAAATACGGTCTAAGTGAATAGTTGTTCTTGAAAAACATGGGAAGTTGCCAGAGAAACTGAGACAGCCCCCCCACTGTTACCCCAACGGCAACTGACATCACCGGCTCTTTAAAGTAGCTATAAAACAAGGTAATCGTAATAATTATGGTCACGTTAAAACATGCCGAGGCCATAGCAGGTACAAAAAACTTCTTCTTGGTGTTGAGGGCACCCATAGTCAGGGCAGAAAGGCTGACAAACAGCAAGAATGGAAACATGACCTGAGTGAGGTCGACGGTGCTGTTGAACTTTGCTACGTCGTTGACAAACCCCGGAGCTATTAGCTTCACGATAGGAGTCGCAAAGACAATACCAAGGATGCAGATAAGTCCAATGATTACAACTATAAAGGTGAAGGTAACCCTGACAAGGTCGACCGTTTCCTTTTCGCCCTTGTTGGTTTTGTACTCGGTGAGCACCGGTATGAAGCCGCTTGACATAGACCCCTCGGCAAAGAGTTCTCTCAAGAGGTTGGGCACCCTGAAGGCAACAAAGAAGGAATCGGAGACTCCAGATGCGCCCAAAAACCGTGCCACTATCATGTCCCTAATAAAGCCAAGCACCCGGCTTATAAATGTGGCAGCGGACATGACAAAGGCAGATGCGGCTATCTTTTTATGTTCGCTCAATGATTTTAATTGTAGCTAAGGCTGCCGGTAATAATTCACCAGTATGTATTAAGAATGGAGGGCCTTGCCTACTGACGCAGGGGTTCACAACCCCCTCCTTCAGACCTAATGCCATCGGCTTAAGGCTGTGAAGATGAATAAGGAGGGCTTTGCCCTCCCTAGACCCTCCTACAAGGGGACCAGTCCCCTTGACCCCGTTATATCGCATGTTTATACACAGTGTTTCAATCGCAGCCTGAACTATTACGACTGCCGAAAGAAACCAATTTCGTGATGGACAGCCCTGCTGGCTTCCTCTATGGTTTGGCCAGTTTGTATATACTTAAGGCTGATATTGGTGATAATCACACGCAGCATTTCTATGAACTCAGCGTTATCGAGTTCAAGGTTATACAGAAACTCATCGTTTGTCAAGTTTTCCTTAACCGGTGAGCTTTCGGGTATCTGTTCTTGAAGGAACGCCTTATAGGTGTGTATCGGCTGATTTGTAGCACGCCAGCAGAAAAGGAGATACACAAAGTCACAATAGAAGTTCATAGTATCTTCGTCCATGTTAAAATTGGCCAGTGTATTCTTGACCTCTGTCCGTAAGTCATTCTTATAATCCTCTATACTATAAAGGACCTCGCCGCTTAGTACCTGGTAAGGTGTAAATTGCCACTGCATACGCTATTTAGATTATACAATAAATCCATCGGTGTCAAGTGGCAATAGAAAACGGGTGCATAAGAAAGTCGTGGGGAAATATGTCATTCCTGCGAAAGCAGGAATCTATTAGCTTATGGATTGCCGTGTCAAGCACGGCAATGACAAAACGCCCCATAACTTTCTTATGCACCCACGGAGTGAGTGGGTTTGACAAAACATTTTTTAGCTGTTAAGATAATCTTGTGAATAATAGGCTGATGCCGAAGATATTCGTAAAAAAAGCGGATAAAAAAGAACTTAAACGGAGGACGAGATAATGTCAAGGAAGTTGAAACAGGTTAGAGTCGTAATGATTGTACTGTTTATGCTCTTTACTAAACTGGTCAGCGCACAGATCGCTTCACCTGACGACGATCCTGTTATTGCGAGGATAGGGGATACGGTTATCACAATGTCTCAGTTTAAAAATCAGATTAAGCATTTAGAAAACGTCAAGGATCGCCTTGTCATACAGCGTCGTTATGATGTCCTTGATCGGATGGTAACAGACATATTGTTTAGCAAAGAGGCTATCGAGAAGGGACTGGATAAGGAACTAGCTGTTACTGTCATAAAAAACAATCCAGATGCACAACAGGTTGAATTCCTTTCTAAGGTCTATAAGACTAAATATTTAGGTCCACCAAAGATATCCGACCAAGAGGCCGCCGAGTACTACCAAAGTAATTTAAATAAGTACAATGTACCAAAGGTTTATGGTGGTCTTATGGTTAGCATCAGTAATAAGAACATACATGGTGACGACTGTACGGATAAGTGCAAAGAGGCAGCGCAAGAGATATACACACGTCTAAGCAATAAAGACTATGAGACCTTTGCAAAACTCAATGAAGAAGTCACAAAAAAGTACCCTGATATCAGCGTTGCCTTTGTTCCCTTATCTCACTGGGATGGTAAGTTTAAAGAAGGTACACCCTATGACAAAACCTTAAGCGAGTTTACACAACTAGTGAAAGATCAAGCAAAGATCGTCCAGGAGAAGGACGCCATAGTCGTGATAAACCTCTTATCCATTTATGAACCTGCTGTATATAAGTTTGAAGAGGTTAAAAACCGTGTGATCGCCGACATAGAAAGGTTTAAACAACAGCAAATCTACAATGATACCGTAAAAGAATTGGCAGAAAAGTACAAACTTCAGATATATAACATGTATGTCAAACAAGCAGTTGGCGTTCAGACAAGCAAATCAGAGGGTAAACCAAGTGAATAGTCTAAGAAACTCATCATGGACAAAAGCAATAAAGCTGATTTTCGTCATCTCGCTGTTAATGACCGTGTTTACAACGGGATGTAGGGAAGAGGTACAGGAAAAGAAGGTAAACTCCAAGTTTATCCCTATCGGGGGTACCCCTTACAGCGTCATAGCAGCCGATCTTAATGGAGACGGCCAGCAGGATGCAGCTTTTTTTACAAAGTACAGCGGGTTAAACATATACTTAGCCCAGGGCAATGAGCTTAAACTAAACGAACCTACCCATATCAACTCTACCATGGGTACCAGTTTAAGCAGCGGAGACTTCAACGGAGATAAGGTCACCGACCTTGCCTACACATACGAGGACAAGATAACCCTGCTGATAAATGACTCAACAGGGACCAACTACGATATGTCTCACACCTTAACCGCCCCTAAGTATGGATTTGACCTAAAGACTCCGGACTTCAATAACGACGGGATATCGGATATAGCCGCAGTAGGTATATATGACAAACAATTCTACCTGTATCTATCCAAGGGGCCACTAGACTACGAACTCATAAAACTAAATATCACAAGTCCACAATTAACAGAGGTGTTTGGAGCAAAGTTCTTAAGCGTCGCTGATGTAAACGAGGATGGCTTTGTTGACATACTGGTGCCTGAATTTAGGAACAATGCCTTGTGGTTGATTAAAAATATAGATGGTAAGACGTTTCAACCTATCCTGCTTAAATCGTTTCCCAGTAACGATCCTACTGAATTCAACAACAAGATACAGTATGCCTCTCTAGTGTTTTATGACAAGGCCAAAGATATCTCCTACATTGCTTACATTAGAGGCGCAAAGAAATCAGAGATATCAATACTCGCCTTCAATAACAAAGACCAACAGACAACGCTCGTTAAGACAGAACCACTCGGGTTTCCATTCCCTGTACACTTGGAAGAACTGCCTGTGTCATCAAATACAAGTAGAGACTTCATAGTGACTTACCAGTTTAAGGACGTCAGTCTGATGGGCGCAATATCACTTGTCTCTATCAACACAAGCGACTTTACGGTTACCAACTCAAACACCTTTGAACTCCCATGCCAGGGTAAAATGTCCACCTACATGGCCTCTAACAAAAACGTCTTAACCGCCTGCAACAAGCCTGATGGCCTGCACATACTGTCGTTAGAATAAGAACCTAAATTGCCTATGTAGTTAACCCCACTGCCTGTTATACAAACCCAACTTGTCATTCCCGCGCAGGCGGGAATCCACTTTTACGAACAACAAAGGGTGGATATATTCCTGCTTTCGCAGAGCCTGCGTCTGGCTTGAACAGGGAATGACACGCAATGACAGACATGTGCAGTAAAGAGCGGAGTAAACTTCATAGGCATTTAATCTAATTGTTTATCAGTGAAATAAATAGTGTAGCTTTCAGGCTACACTATTTATTTGCTGTTTGAGATGCCCTAGGCAGCCTCACTCTTTTTTAAGTCATGTAACCTTGAAGACAGTCGAGATATCATCCGGGAGGACGTATTGTCGTGTAGGACACCCTTTGATGCGGCCTTATCATAAGCCCTTGTAACCTCAATCAGATATTCCTGCGCCTTGTCCCTATCCTTAGCCTCAAGTGCCTCCACTAACCGCCTTGTGAGCGTCCTTAGTTTGCTTTTTACCATCCTGTTACGTGCCTGCCTTTTCTTGGCCTGCCTTGTCCTCTTTAACACCGATAGGCTACGTTTGGGTCGTGCCTTAGCTGCCATATTCTAAACTCCTTTCATTATTTGTTAGCCTTTTATACTCGGTCACTAGCCCTGCTGGCCAGTAACTCCCATGTCCTTTCATCTATTTCGTTTATGTAGTCAGAAATCTTAAACCTCTTACGACACTTCGTACAACTCAAAAATGCCGTCGTACAACCTGCCACTAACATTACCTTACCTTTACAAACCTTACATGTCATAACAGTATATTATAACGATTCCTATAAATAAATTCCACATAAAAGTGGCTGAAGTGTAATCAAAAAAATGAGGAGTGGAGTAAAATATAAGTAGATACAAATAAATAAAGGGAGGTAATAAGCAGATGCTAGAATATTATATAAAGAGAGCCTCTTGCA
>PEAB01000123.1 GCA_002753395.1 Nitrospirae bacterium MYbinv3
TTTTTGCAACAACAAACATTGGCTGTACTCAGGAGGAACATCGCGAAAAATTTCTTTTACGCTCTTTGAATAACCTCATATAAAGCCGAACAATGTTTTCACTGAGAATCGCTGCCAGGTTGGAGGATAGTTTGACAGGTTCTGAGGAGGCGTGATAAAATGTACGATATGTTATCGACAAATGGTGGGATGGGTTCATGTTAAAAGATATTTTTAATAATAAGAGTCCTTTAAAGCATGATGTGAAGCTGTTAGTCTTAGTAACCACGTCACGATGTAATTCTAGATGCAGGATGTGTGAGATTTGGAAGGATGACGCTGCCATTGACATGTCGTTAGATAAGATCAGCGAAATAATTAATTCACCGTATATAAGGAACTCTCTCGAGGAAATAATCGTAGGGGGAGGTGAGCCAACATTAGTGAAGCACTTTCCAGAGATCTTTTCAGTTGCCTTTAGGGAGGTAAAACATCTAAAACATATCAGCTTTGCGACTAACTCGATTATACCTGCAGCTTCTTTAGTAGAACAGATCCTTATTCAGAGAAAAATAGTAAAAAGAGAGGATGTTAATATTTCAATAGTTCTATCTTTAGACGGCTTTAAAAAAACACATGACGAGATCAGAGGCATAAAAGGGGCTTTTGACAAAGTAATGGAAAACTATTTTACGCTTAAGGCATTACAGAGTAAATACAATTTTGGTGTAGCATTTAACTACACAGTACAAAAATACAATGTTGAAAATGGAGATGCCTATTTTGTGCTTGACATGGCTGAGAAAACCCTCCTGCCTATTCGTTTTTCGCTTGTTATAGAAAACGATTTCATGACTAAAAACTTAGAATTTTCACAGGTTGGTTATGACACTCAAAACAGAGAAGAATACATAAAGTTCTTCTCAGAGGCAAATAGAAGATCCCAAGAAGGAAGGATGGCATATGAAATTGGCATGTACTACGATCAACTTGTTAAGCAGATCCAATTGAATAAAAGGCTTGTTCCTTGTTTATTTAAAGGACGTAAGGCTTTATTTGTCAACTATGACGCCAATGTTTATATCTGTGGTAGAACGAAAGCTGGCCTTATAGGTTCAATAGATGATTTAGGAAAACAAGGTTTAGTCGAAAACGCATCTAATAATATCTTAAAGATTTGCGATACCTGTTTGATCAATTGCGCACCAGGGGGCAAGCTCTATCAGCTTTATTCAGTCCTGCTGGAGGATGGACCTGTAGAGTTGGCTAAACTAATATATCTTGTAGCCAATAAAAGGTTCAACAGGATAAAGAGATTGTATTATGAATACAAGAATGTGGTCTATTGATATTATTCTTTATGCGTATCCTCTTAAAAAACATGGTAAGTTTATTTTTATGGTTTCAAGACATGGATTCCCACTTTCGTGGGAATGACAGTAATAGCCGTTTTCCAAGGGGGTGCGACCCCCAGCGTCATTGTATGTCATTCCTGTGTAAGCAGGAATCCAGAAAGCTTAAAAACATAATTACCATGAAACAGACATGAATAGGGTACATTCACCCCAGCACATGATAATGTGTTTTCACGGTAAATATAAAGAAGATACGAAGATACCTTTATACAAATCTTTCGGGATCGTTCCCATTAAGGATAGAATTTTAGTCAGATGCCATAGGCATCTAATTTACAACTAATCTTGGAGAATAGATGAAAATCGGCACATCCATAAACTTGGTGGTAGCAGCGGTGGTCGCGTTTGCACTGCTCAGCGGCTTTTTAATACATAACGAGTTATCTGGAATGATGGATGATGGGAAGGTGATTAACAATACCGGTAAGGTAAGAGGCAGCTCACAAAGATTTGTAAAATTGGAACTCTCAAAGAATTATAAGGATGCCGATAAGATTGCGGGTAATATCGATAAGCTAATAAATGGATTAATAAACGGAGACGATACTTTGGGTATGAAAAAGGCCGATAACGAGGTGTTTTTATCGCAGATGAATAAGGTGGAGTCTGTATGGAAGCAGCTAAGACAACACGCTTTAGATTCAAGAAAGGATCCGTTGATTCTTGACCAGGTGTTGCGAGAAAGTGAGGAGTTTTTCGAACTTACAAACGAAGCCACCAAGACATATGAAACTATCTCAAGACACCACATCACAGGGATAAGTACTAGCCAGATGGCTTTTAGCGCTCTGAATATCATAATTTTAGTTGCAATTAGTCTTATGGCAAGAAAGAAGATCCTTCATCCCCTGAAATTCCTCAGAGAACAAGTGGAAAACATGGTTGGTAAAAATCTGAGAATATCCGTAACCTATAATAGCAAGGACGAAGTAGGCCATTTGGTTAACGAAATAAACGAATTGATAGATTTTTTCAACGAAGTTATAAATAGCACGATTGTATCCATAAATAACGTTGTGACTATAATGGATGTGGTCAGGACAGGAACTGATGTTACAGCAGATGGGGCCAAAGAACAGCTCTCACAATCTATTCAGATAGCTACAGCTGCCGAGGAAATGAGCCAGACCATAAGCGATATAGCCAAAAATGCTGCTCAGGCAAAGGAGACATCTACAAATGCCATGACCATAGCGGAAAAGGGTAAAGACATCGCTTTAGGCGCCGTTACCACAATGAATTCGGTTAACCTGACCACTAGTGAATTGTCTTCACTCATAGCGAACCTCAACGGCCGTGTAAATGAGATTGGCAACATCTTGCTTGTCATAAACGATATAGCCGATCAGACAAACCTTTTGGCTTTAAACGCCGCGATCGAGGCTGCAAGGGCAGGAGAGCAGGGTAGAGGGTTCGCCGTTGTGGCTGATGAGGTACGAAAGCTGGCTGAGCGAACTAAGACAGCAACAACTGAGATTTCTGCAAAGATCACAGCGGTGCAATCTCAATCCGAACGAACTACATCGTCCATGGAGATGACCTTCGTTGAGGTAAACAAGACTACAGAGCTTATGAATCAGGTAGGTAATGTCCTGCATGAAATAGTAAATGCCAACCATGATGTGCGTGATCAGATATCCAGGATAGCTACGGCAGTGGATGAACAATCTGCGACGGCTGAGGATGTAGTCAAAAGCGTCGAAACGATGTCAAACATCTCACAGACAATGGAGAGCGGCACCGTTGAAATCATGAAAGAGATAACTAAGATGATCACATCTGCCGAGGTCCTGCGCAAGGCCATAACCGGTTTTATTACCAGGGGAGGCGAACTTCTTATCTTGGACTTGGCAAAGACTGACCATCGGCTCTGGGTTAACCGCATATCTTTTTGCATAAAAGGGCATGAGCGTATCGATCCCAATACGCTGGCAGATCATACAACCTGTCGTCTTGGTAAATGGTACTATGCTGAGGGTAGAGATTTCTGCGGCCATATGCACAGTTTCCAAAAAATGGAGCAGCCCCATAAAAGGCTGCACGCATTAGGCAAGGAAATTGTCTCTATCTATAACACTGGAAACGTACTTCGTGCCAAAGAACTCTACAGGGAACTTGAAGCCCTATCTGACGAAATAATTGGAGCATTAAACGAAACCAAAAATAGGTTTACTATTGATGACAATAGAGCACCACACAAGGAGATACATGAAATAACACATGCGCTGTACACCATATACTCATTTCCTGATGCGTGCATCATGTGTACGGTCGCATAAGAAAAATAGAGGTCGTCTTGTCATTGCCGTGCTAGACACGGCAATCCACAAGCTAATAGATTCCTGCTTTCGCAGAGCCTGCCCCTGGCTTGAACAGGGGAATGACATAATTTCCCACGGCTTTCTTATGCACCCCATGTGTACGGCGTAGTTGTGATATTATCGTGGTGGTTGTATAATAGATGTCAATAGAAAGCTATGGAGGATCAGCATGAAAGCAATTGCGCTTGTAAACGGCAATAAGAGGATTCAAACGACTGTAGTACCAATATACTATCTTAATATGTCTGCTTTTTTATCATCTAACGGTATAGATAACGATATCATCGAGATAAAAGAATATTCAAACAAGGTAAGGCCCATAGATTATTACGACAATCAGCTATTAAAAAAAATAAAACAAGATGACTATGAGTATATCGGTATAAGTATGTTCACAAATGAATATCACTATACAATGAATCTCATAAAAAAGATAAAGGAAACCTTCCCTTTAGTAAAGATTATTTTAGGCGGGGTTCATCCAACGTTAAAACCTGCGGATTGTTTCATCTCAAAAGCGCCGGTAGATATAGTGGTGCGAGGGGAAGGTGAATATCCGCTTTTAGAGATCCTCCAGAAAAACCCATTAAGAGAGATAAAGGGAATATGCTTTAAGGAAGACGGTGAGATAATACAAACCGACCGCAGGTCACTATCAAATGACCTTTCTTATTTGCCCATACCAGCTTATGATAAGATAGACATGGAATATTATCTCTATCCGACAAAGTGGGGGTTGAGGTTTGCCGTAACGTCTTGCATACACTTTTTCACGGCCTTTGGATGCCCGTTTAACTGTACATTCTGTGCAACAGCGAGCATTTATAAGGCTCAGGGCGGTCAAAGATTAGTCAGATACAAGAGCGTGGATCAGGTCATCGAGGAGATCAAATTCTGCAAAAATAAATACGATATAGAGTCATGTTATTTTCAGGACGACACGTTTACTATAAACCAAAAAAGGGCACATGATATATGTAGCAGGCTTATCGATGAAAAGCTCCATATCACCTGGGGTGCAGAAACCAGAGTCAACTGTATAGATGATGAGCTTATCGAAAAGATGAAAAAGTCAGGATGTGTCCAACTCGACTTTGGCGTCGAAGCTGCAACCGACACAGCCCTCAAACGCATGAAAAAAGGCACAACCATAAAACAAGTAGAGGACGCCTTTGATCTGTGTAAACGGCATGGTATAAGAACCGGTGCTAACTTCATGTTAAACACCCCCGGGGAGACACAGGAGGATGTGGAAGAACTTGGCGGCTTTATGCGCCGTATTGATGCAACTACATACCTTATGGGTCTTACCGTGCCCTTTATCGGCTCGGATATATTTGATAAATACGTAGGAGACCTCTCCATCGATGAGTACAAACTCTACGAAAACCCATATCTGTTTGGTACCATTATAGACAAGAGATTCAAACTCTCAGCCCACAATCTTCCCGTAGAAAAGTATCTCTTAAGGCTTAGACTTAGATTCTGGTTCAAGAAATTCCTTGTCGATTTTCCTATGAAAAAGTGGTACTTAATTTACCTTATTAAGTCGAAGTACAAAGGGGTTATCTTTAAGGTTTTAGTACATAACATGCTCATCGTAACCTACGATAGTTTTGAATTTATAGTAAAATTCGTCCTGCGTAACATACTAAATCTCAAGCTATTTAGGCAGCAGTAAAGAGATAAGGGTATCCTCTTAAAAAAGCATGGTAAATTTCTTTTTGGGGTTTCAAGACACGGATTCCCGCTTTCGCGGGAATGACAGCAATCACCGTTTTCCAAATGTGTCATTCATGCGTAAGCAGGAATCCAGAAGATATAAAAGCATAACTACCATGAAATATAAAGAAGATATAGATAAGGGGGCACAGGAGATTCATTCTGAGATGGGAAACCCTATATGACGATACGGCAAGAAATTGAGGAGAGAGAAAAGGGCTATCTGCATAGGCGAGCCTGCCTCAGTGTAAACAGCAAAGGCAGGCGTCTGCAGGAAGAGGAGGGAGAGATACGTACGTGTTTTCAGCGAGACAGAGACAGGATAATCCACTCAAAGTCTTTTCGCAGGCTCAAGCACAAGACGCAGGTCTTTTTGGCCCCACGTGGCGACCACTACCGTACCAGGCTGACTCACGTCCTGGAGGTCGCACAGATTTCGCGCACCATTGCACGTGCCCTACGCCTCAACGAAGACCTAACGGAGGCCGTGGCACTGGGACACGATCTGGGACACACCCCCTTTGGACACGCCGGCGAGTCGGTCTTAAGAGAGCTATGCAAGGGGGGCTTTAATCACTATGTACAGAGTCTAAGGGTCGTAGACTTTCTCGAAAAAAACGGTCGTGGTCTAAATCTCACCCATGAGGTGCGAAACGGTATCATCAAACACTCAAAGGGGATGGGCAACATCCTGCCGCGTAACAAAAAAGAAGGGGCTGAAACGTTAGAGGGACAGGTCGTCCGTGTCTCTGACGTCATAGCCTACGTAAACCACGACCTGGATGACGCACTGAGGGCAGAGGCCATTAAAGAGGCAGATATCCCTCACGATGTAGTTACAATCCTAGGCAACAGGCACTCTAAAAGGATCGACGCGATGGTCAAAGACGTTATATACAATACACTGTCTGTAGACCTCGAAAGCCTGAAGATGTCAGACGATGTGCTTCATGCCATAGAGATGCTGAGGGCGTTTCTCAATGAACGCGTGTATGAAAGCGAGTTTTTAAAGACTGAATTTAATAAGGCTAAGTTCATCTTAAAGAACCTGTACGATTTCTACATCAATCATCCAGAGTTGATCACAAACCAAATGCCTAAGGAAGCCGACTCAGACATTAGTCAGATGGTGTGCGATTTTATCGCCGGTATGACAGACAGGTTTGCCCTGATGACCTATGAAAAGATATTTATTCCCAAACGCTGGACAGTATTTGAGGAAAGATGATATTCATCACTACCCCTTAGTAATACGGTCTATCATCGCCTTGATTGCTTTTATCTGCGGTCCTTGGTTGTTATAAAAATCGGGACTTTCGTAGCCAAAGAAATCCCAACACCCTGCGGGGTTGATGAGATTCCCGTTTTTGGTCTGCGGATAAAGTACGATTATGTTGTTTGATTCAGCCCATTCGTTGTAGCCGGCTCGCTTGTAAAAGATATCTCCAACCCATTCGGGATTCTGCATACAGCCATGAAACACGAGGTGGAGTCTACATGGTGGGTGTGTTGTCTTGGCACAGGCAGTTGGGAGGTAGATATAGCCGGTGTCGCATAGGTAGTTTCCACTGTAGAACTCCGTCTGATTAAATGGGACAAAACTGCCAGTTGCTGTGGTTGGAGGGTTGAGTTTACCGTAGATATGTCTAAGTGCATCAGCAGCCCCACTGTATTTACAGTTATTAATGAAGGGCAATTCCTGGCTGTCGCAGTCCTTACCAAAGTTATCTGTTGGCATTCCGTGTTGAGCGTTATGGAGTTTTATATACTTGATGTTATTATCGGATACAAAGTTCAAATAGTACTTGTATACCATGTCCATAAAGCCTGGGGCCACGATGGTGTCTCTACCAGCGGCATACATAAATACTTTTTGGCTTGCCATGTGTGAGGGGTTATCAATCTTTCCTACACTGGCCATCTTTTGCGTCTCGTTCAGGGAGGCTGGCAGATCTATCTGTTCATTTAATGAGTCGGTTAAATTGGTTATCAGCTTGTCTATCTCAAAGTCTTTGGCAATAGCCATATTATACATGTCGTTCATCAAATCCGATGGGCGGATCTCCTTATTGAGACATTTTATCACTGCACCAAAGAGCTTGTCCTTTGAGAAATGGTAATAAGGTGCACCTGAAAAGATTGCAGCGCCATTAAATAAAGAAGCATATGTGACATGAACCTGTACCGCCATATGTCCCCCCGAGGAAAACCCCGACAATGATATCTGAGAAGTATCGACGTTATAACGTCCTAACGGTTGATTACTCACGGCACGATCATAACATTTATATACAACGGTGTGTCAAGTAAGCAGTTGACTTGGGTGCATAAGAAATTCATGGGGGACTTTCGGAGCATGTAGAGTAAGCCCTCACAAATGTTTTAGAATATATTATTAAAGAAAAAACATTTAAAACAATGGAGGGCAGTATGAATAGTATAACAATGATATGAGATAATACAAGAGGTGAAGTTTTATCAGAAGTAATAGAGATGCTATTGAACTTAGTAAAGGATA
>PEAB01000124.1 GCA_002753395.1 Nitrospirae bacterium MYbinv3
TATATCACTTTGACCTCTGGGACTTTGGTTTTAGGGTTTCGTGTGTTATGTGCAAGCTGGTAGTATGTGGTTACTGAACCATCCGTATTTTTACGAGTTGTTGTTCTCAAGTACATACCTACAAATATAGCATATACTACATTGTTACGTCAAGGCTTATTTTGGATAGCGTGTATCTACGAGATTTGAATTTTTAGGCTGTTTTTTTGACTGTAAACCAGCATGAATACTATGTGCCTCTCTCCGTGTGTGCCTATTTGGAAAAAACCACAGTTCAACGTCTTATATTAGCTTCCGAGCGCAAGGATACCGATACGGGTGAACATATATCAAGGATGGGTGTCTACTCAAAGAGGTTGGCACAGGAACTGTGGGTGTCAGAGGAGTTTATAGACGCAATAGGTTTTGCAAGTCCACTGCACGACATAGGCAAGATCGGCATCTCTGATAGTGTGTTGTTAAAGCAGGGACGACTTACGGAGGAGGAGTTTGAGATTATAAAGACGCACTCCATGATAGGTGCCAGTATACTATCGGGGTCTTCACACAGCGGTATACAGATGGTCGAAACAATAGCCCTCTATCACCACGAGAGATGGGACGGCTCAGGATACCCTGCAGGGTTGAAGGGCGAGGCTACACCGCTTGAAGCAAGGATTGTCATAATCTGCGACCAGTATGATGCCCTGGTTATGAAGAGATCATATAAACCACCATTTCCGCACGAGAAGGCAGTTGAGATAATAACAAAAGGCGATGGCAGGACATTACCCACACACTTTGACCCGAATGTTCTTGCGGCTTTCATTAAAATCTCCGCTGACTTCGATACCATCTACAAGGAAAACTCGAATTGATTTGTCTGGTTCCTTCTTATTTCAATTTGGTTGCTCAACTTAAGGTTAGCAACCAACGTAGTACAATCTAAAGCCTTATCCTTATATATGCCTACCCTCGAAAGCAATAGAGATTGAGGGGTAACATGACAAGGCTTACCACTTCTCATTCTATACCGCCCATAATCGGGGTTGTTAGTCTTACACACTCAATTTACGAAATATCCATAAGTGTCAATGAGATGTCAGTGGGAGATTGAAAGCGAATGTAGTACCAGAGATAGTTGAACTCTCAACCCATATCTTACCGTTGTGAGCCTCGACTATTTTTTTGGCGATTGACAGACCAAGTCCTGTGCTCTTCTCTCCACCAGTAGGACGGGTGCTGAGTTTTTGAAATTCACCAAAAAGTCTTGGTTGCTCCTCTATTGGGATACCATGCCCTTCATCTCTTACCTTAATAACAACCTCATTTGCAATCTGTGACAGATAGACGTATACTATCTTACCATAAGGAGAGAACTTTATGGCGTTACTAACGAGGTTATCTACAACTTGGGCAATGCGTCCATAATCAAAGAGAGTGTCGGCGGTCTCAGACAGTTCAGTCTGTATAGATATACCTTTTGCCTTGGCAATGGATTCCATCAACCGTATCCTCTCCTGTAATAGTAGTTTTATTTGTGCCATTTTTAAAACCAACTCAAACTTACCGCTTTCTATAGCAGAGATGTCAAGCAGGTCGTTAAGAAGCCCCAGCATCTCGTTACTTACCTTGTTGATGACCCCCATGAACTCTTTTTGTTCGTCGTTGAGCGGACCGAGTTCCTCGTTAAGAAACATTTCGCTAAACCCACGTATGGAAACAATAGGATTCCGCAGGTCATGGCTGGCCATACCAAGGAACTTATTTTTTAGATTGTTGAGTTGTATGAGATTTTTCTCTGCCTCTGAATACTGAAGTATAAGGTTGGTCATGAGCTGGATAGTGATTTCGTTGTCATCTTCTGTGGCCTTATGTGCGATCAGTTCCCTGATCAATTCGTTTGCGTTGTGTTGTTGGAGTCTCTCTCCCTTGTAGTATTGTTGTATAAACTCCTCTGCTGTCATTGCTTTTTAAATGTCTCCATTAAACAAGAAAGATCACCCAACTGGCAAAACGGTCTGTCGTCTGATATACCATCTATGCCAACACCTTTTAGATCAACCAAAAGTTTACAAATGTGTATTATATCATTTGGTTCATATATGATGCTACCATGTTGGGGGACAATTAGTTTTAATGGTAAACGAGAAATAGTCTCAATTGTCAGTCTCAATATCCTCTCCGATGGCATCAATAACCTATGGAAGTTAAGGATGTCTGGTATTGGGCAGTACTTCTTATTGCCAGGACAGGCAGAGTATTGGGTACAATCGTAACAATTGCTACCAAACGTCAGAAACAAGTCCCACTCAACGGCATAACTGCCAAAAATGTCACTTGTAAATACTACACCGCTTTTGGCATCAAAGGTTACAAAACTGCCTGCTGCGTGTGCGTAGGGTGTGGGGATAAACTTTAACTCTCGTCCGGTGGAGAAAACAAAGCGATGCGATATCTCATCGAGGGCGGTCAAAGGGGAAGTAACGTAGTAGTGTCTGATAAAGGCATTGTTTGTTCTATCCGATATGATCATCAGGTCGCTACGCTTTATGATCTTCTCGAAGTTCGGTACACTACCACAAAGGTCAGGGTCATAATGCTGGTAGATGAGGGCTTTTATAGATGAAGGATTAACGCCTGTCTGTAGTATCTTCATCAGTACAGTAGGGAAGTCAGGTCTGCTGCCCCCGTCTATGACGACTGCCTCATCACCCTCTATTATTAGGTAAGGATTACAGTGAAGGCCAGATTGCTTATCATAAAAACCAATCCAATAGATACCTTCATCGACCATTATTGGCCGATCATAGTTCAGGTTTTTATTCGCTATGTTAAGCATATTTACCATCTTTCTTTTATTTTTAGATTAGCCTATAAGGCCGTTTAACAACTCTACATAAGTATCTTACCACAGCAGACAATAATAAATCTACTCCTCTTCGGTTGTTGTTACCCTTACAATCTCTTCAATAGTTGTCAGTCCGGTTAGTACCTTCTTTAAACCATCGTATCTGAGGGGGTGAAAGCCGCTTCTAAAAGCAGCATCCTTTATCTCCAGAACAGAGGCTTCTTTGATGGCGAGGTTACGTATATCGTTATTTATAACAAACAGTTCATGGATTGCTATACGACCAGAGTAACCTACATTGTTACACTGTGAGCATCCTTTCTTCTTGTAAAAGAAGACCTCACTCACACCATCCCATATGAAATACTCCTCGATCTCATCCTTGGATAGCTGATAACGTTCTTTGCAGTTGTCACAAAGTCTGCGCACAAGGCGCTGGGCCATGACACCGATTATTGCAGGGGCTACAAGAAAGGGTTCAACGCCTATTTCAATTAACCTGGTTATGGCCTGAAGTGCATTATTGGTGTGCATACTTGCAAGTACCAAGTGCCCCGTGAGTGCTGCTTGAGCGGCAATCCTAGCCGTTTCCATGTCTCTAATCTCACCAATGAGTATTACATCAGGGTCCTGCCTGAGAAATGATCTCAAGGCGGCAGCAAAGGTTAAATCTATCTTATGGTTGACCTGCATCTGATTTAAACCCTCAAGGCGATACTCTACAGGATCCTCTATGGTCATGATGTTTATGTCGGGCTTGTTGATGTACTTGAGGATAGAATATAAAGTCGTCGTCTTGCCCGAACCTGTAGGGCCAGTTATAAAAAATATGCCATTGGGTGATGCAACTACCTTTTTTAGTTTTTTCAGGATAGGTGTTGAGATATTTATGTCGGCTATATCCGGGACGTTTTCTTTTTCACTCTGACCAAGAATACGCAAAACTGCTTTTTCACCATAGATCATAGGAGTACAAGAAAACCTGAAGTCGATGCTCTTATTAGAGAGTTGTAGGCTGATCCTGCCATCCTGGGGTCTACGTCTTTCTGCGATGTCGAGATTTGCCAGTATCTTCAGACGTGAAATCAATGGGGGATGCAGTATGGGGTCGAGTTTTATCCTCTCATGTAACATCCCATCTATCCTGAACCTTATACGAATAGTAGAGATACCTGGTTCTATATGTATATCACTTGCCTTGTCCTTGACTGCCAAAAGTAAGAGACCCCTGACAAACTCTACTATAGCCTGATCTCCAGCTAACTGTTTTAACTGTGCGTCTGTTATCTTGCCTTCTGTGGTAAGGAGGGAATTAATCGACAGATTGGATATAACATCACCCAGGGCACCGCTGGACTTGTACTCGATCTCGATGGCATCATCTATGTCTTCTGGGAAGGAATATACTGTGCTTATGGGTAGACCGATCATGGCCTCGGCCTTCTTTATTACGAGGGTTTGGGTTGGATTGGCACAAGCCACCGTTACAGCGTCTCCAAGTTTGTATAGCAGGACCATCTTATGCTCCCTTGCAAAATGTTCAGGAAGCATTTTGGATAAATTAGATTGAAACAGGGTCTTACTCAGGTCTACGTATGCCACCGATAAAGAATCCCCCCACGCTTCCCCAATCTGTTGTCTGGTAACAGTACCAGACTTGATTATGTGTTTCAGTACGGCATAGGCATCCCCTTTGTATCTCTGCAGAAGCGCTACTGCATCCTCTTTGGTGATTAACCCCTTTCCTTTAATTATTTCGATAAATCGGCTATTAGTCAACTATCCGTCCTCTCTTTCAGTCTGCTCTACCCGTGCTTGTGCTGTTTTTATTTTTCCTTTTATCATCTCTTCTATGTCATTCTGAGACAGTTTTTTATTCTTAGTGCCAGAGAGAGAAGGGTCGTCTGCTATTTCTCTGAGCATGGCTGCAAGGTCATATTTTTCGTTCATTATTACCTCTTTATGCTCATATAAAACTTGACGGTATCTCTTATTCGATCCTTAATGCCCTCTGTAGGCGTGTCTTTCAGAATATAGTTGGTTGCACCGAGTGTAAGTATCTCCTCAACATCACTTCTATCTGAGACCGATGTCAGCATTACAACCACAGCGTCTTTGAACTCTGACATAATCTCTCTGAGTGCCTCCTTACCATTTTTAAGTGGCATGTTTACATCCAAAAAGGTGATATCAGGTCTATGCCTCCTAAACATATCAACGGCATCGGCACCATTAACGGCCTCGGCAACTACATCCAGGTTAAGAGATTTCATTAGCCTCTTCATCAACATCCTTATGTGTGTTTCATCATCTACCAGAAGTACTCTTAACGGTTTTCTTTCTTCCATATATATCTTCTCCTTTATTCCTTATTTACATATTTTATCTTTATGCTTCCCATATATTTTCTAAGTTTCTCTGTCCATTTGCTAATACCTTCAATGTTCTTATCAATAGCAAACTGCTCGATGTTCTTCCCAACCTCGCTTATGAAATTAAACCCATAACCGCTTCCAGAACCCCTGAGTGAGTGCCCTGTTTGCCTCATCTGTTCATAATCATCTACAGGTATCGATCCGTCGAGTGTCTCAATGTACCCTTCTATAGATTTAAGGAAATCAGGAATTAGGTCTTCTAATGTATTGTCTATCTCGACAACAATATCATTAGTTGTTTGTATTTCTCTCGTTTGCCCTATATTATCCAAAGTAAGTCTATTGATTGCATTTATTAAGTGGATTCTTTTTGTTGGTTTTGTGATAAAATCGTTAGCCCCAATTTCAAATGCTTTTTTTCTGTGTTCTTCAAGGGTATGAGCTGTAAGCATTGCGATATGTGTTTCTTTCTTAGAGTTCTCTTTCTCCCACTTTCTAATTAACTCAACAGCCGTCCACCCATCCATGACAGGCATTTCCACATCCATAAAGACAAGATCGTATGAATTTGCCTTAAACATATCAATCGCAATACTCCCATTTCTTGCCACATCTATTTTGTGCGGAGTATCCTTCATAAACAATAGATCAATCTTAATGTTTTCCTCATTATCCTCAGCAAGGAGTATATTCAAGGGTGTTATATACTTGACATCGTTTTCTGCTACTACTATTTTTTCATCCAACTTGCACTCGTAACTAAGGTCAAACATCATCGTAAAGTGAAATGTACTCCCTTTACCCACAACACTCTCAACCCATATATTACCATTATGCATTTCTACTAATTCTTTAGAGATTGAAAGTCCTAAACCAGTTCCACCAAACTTACGAGTGGTTGATGTATCAGCCTGTGAAAATGGGATAAATATGTTATCCCTCTTGTTTGCAGGGATACCTACTCCCGTGTCCATAATGGAGAATTTCACGATCACCTCATTGTTTGTCATACCCTCCATGGCAACAGAACATGCAATCTCCCCCTTTTCCGTGAATTTAATAGCATTACCTAGGAGATTAATTAATACTTGGTGCAGTTTTGTAGGGTCCCCTATGACAATCTGTGGGAGATCTGCGACTTTTTTAACACTCAGCAGCAAACTTTTCTTCTCCGCAGCTGTCTTCATAATGTCTATAACCTTGTCTATAATTTTGTGCAGGTCAAAACACATCTTTTCTATCATTAACTTACCTGCATCGATCTTTGAAAAATCAAGGATGTCATTTATAATCCGTAACAACCCCTCTCCTGCGTAAGTAATTGAGTTAACGTGCTCAGTCATTTCCGGTGTGAGTGGCATATGCTTCATAAGATCAGCCCTTCCTAGAATCGAGTTCAACGGAGTACGTATCTCGTGACTCATGCTCGCAAGAAAGTTGGCCCTTGTAACTGCCGCTGCTTGCGCCTTCTCCATTGCCTTTGTTTGGATAGAGAGGTCGGTCATAAAACCAATAAATACCATCAAACCGTCTATATTTTTCTCTATGACAGATAAATATGTCGGCAATATACCACCCTCGGCATCTTGGGCATCAACTACTCGCCCCTCGTTAAGTACCATACCTAAACGATCCTTATTTAGGTATTCCTTTAGATAAGAGTCATGGTTTACAATGTCATCTTTATTGGACATAAGGATTGTAACGTTTTTCCCTATCAGACTACCAGGAGGATACTTTAGCAGTCTGTGCGCCCACCTGTTGGCATACAATATTTCTCCTACATAGGGCATAAAACCCGCAATGGATATGATGATGCTGTGAAGATTGTAAAAATCCCACAGATATCGGTTTACCTTCTTAATCATCTGAATAAACTCGTTATCTAAAACTTTACTGTCATCTATCATTTATATATACCCCTTCCTTTTTAAATGTCTTTATCTCCTCAATACTCATAGTCGGATAGTCAACCTCATTCCCGTTTAACCTCGTATCCATTTCCGTTCTCTTCATCGGCCAAGGTGGATCAACTACTATAGTTTTGTATTTACCCTTCGGAAATATCGTCTTACCACTCTCTATGTCATCATGTATCTGCTCCATCTTTATCTCATTTAGTGCAGTACCAATCTTCTTGCCGTCACGCTCAACAAGTTCTATCACCTATTGAATCTTCTCTTTAGGCATGTCAGACAACTCTATTACATCTTTCCGATTCCTGGCTATCACACCTGATATTATCTTGTCCTTTATTGTCGGATCATTTACCACCTCTGCTACCGTGTCTATCGCATTCGCATATATCTGTGCTCTTTCTACCGTTTTTGGTGATACTTTAGCCGCAACTGCTAGTTTCTCTCTTGTTCTACCTTTCTTGTCTATAACCGTTTGCTCAGGTTGATCGATATCGGAAAGCAATGGCGACACTTTGACGCCATTGCTATTTGTGTACTGATTACTACCA
>PEAB01000015.1:0-21248 GCA_002753395.1 Nitrospirae bacterium MYbinv3
AAAGAGAAAGTTGAGTATTTTTTGCGTTAATAAATACACAATAGACCTTTTGAAAGTAGTAAAGTAGATGTTTTTAAAGTTCTTCTATTTTCTTTTTGCAAGAGGCTCTATATTCTTATACTTATTGACTACAAATATGATCATGTCATCGAGGTTGGAGTAGAACAGGGTCAAGATACCTTTTGTTTTATCGCCCTTATATATATATGATACTTCGTAGGTATCTATGGTTTCTGGTTTCAGCTCATAGCTTCTTTTCATTTCGTAAAATGATGGCGGTCTAAAGGCGCGTGCATACTGAGCCTTTAAAATATGATTGTCTGTTAGCCGGTAAACGGAGGCGAGTCTTGGCATTATACTGGATCTAAAATCACTGTAGTTATCGTATCTGAGATTTAGAGTAACGTTTACATCCTTGTTTATACGGATCTCATCCTGTGCTGAATAACTGTTAAGAAATCGATTACGCCCCTTGTCGATAAAGTTCTTATCACCTGTAAAGCGCTGGGTGTTGGGCAGGGGTCTAGCTGTATCGGGGTCCCAGTTTAGATCCCACCAGGCATCTACGATGTTTGTATTTACCACTGATGTGCTTAATATGAAGGTGTGAGAATCAACACCTGTGTATTTAAGGTCTACACCTCCCTTGATCTGTAGCTCTTCGTAGTGAGAAGTAATCTTATAGCCATCTACAGAGCCTAAGAAACCGGGTGGGGCACTTTGAGCGTTATTTATGTCTTGTGTATAATCCATGATCCCAAAGCTAACGTCAGCATTCAACGTAGATTCAATTTTAAATGTATAATTAACGAAAGATGTTAAATATTTGTTTCTCATTACAATCCGGTGCTCAGGGGGAGGGAGAAACGAGCTGAGTCCAAAATGATCACCGCGCCCGTCGCTAAGCAGTTGAAGTTTTGCTGTTAGATCTTTCCAGCTCATGTTCAATAGCACGGAGCCGAAGTTGTTATCTTCATTGGTAGGCCCCGGTGCATAAGAGATATCTCCCATTCCCATACCATAGAGCCTGTCCTTTGCAGCAGTAACGTGAGCATCAGCACTCCCGGAACCTGCTGCATTAAGGCTTATATTAAACCCACTATTGGCATTTTTATATGAAAACAACCCCCCACCTTCAATGACATTGCGACTTGTTACCTCTGTAAAAAGCATCTGCCCCTCTTTTTTGGTAATGACATTAACCAACCCGCTGAAGGCGTATTCCCCATACAGTACAGAGCCTGGCCCTCTTATTATCTCAATGCGATCCACCTGTTCGATAGGCATGTTCATAACAGGGTCGGCTCTGCCTACCATGGCAGAGTTCATCGAAACACCGTTTAACAACACCTTCACCTTCCCGGAAAGAGGCGTCCTTCCAATCCCCCGGATAATCAGTTCCTTACCTCCGGTCTGATCTATCGACAGCTCTATCCCCGGCACCGTTGATAACGCCTCCCAAACAATGAGCATCCCTTGAGCTTTTAACTCTTCTCCATATAAAACCGTAACGAGACCAGGGACGTAGTCTGAGTTCAACCTGGTCTTTGTGGCTATCTCTGTCTCCTTATCCAGTATCTTGATAAGCCTCTCTTCCTCTTGCAGATCTTGTCCCTGAGCGCTGGTTGGCAACTTAACTTCTTCCGCAGCTTGAGCATAAAATAATGGCTTTAGTATTGTGAGAAACAAGGTCAAGGAAACTATAAGGATCTTTGTATAAGCACTTTCAACTTTCATTGCTTTCTATCCTCCCTTACGAAAATAATCTTTAAAGGATGCCACAAAAAGACACCCTTTTACAACCTGTTATACCAAGTTGCGTTCATACCAGTATTGGTATAGAAGGGGAGACTCTGTCTCCCCTCAGACCTAATGCTGTTGACTTAAGCATTATTGATGTATAGCAAGTAACATCTTTAGCAGCCACGCCTGACATTTACGGGGTCAAGGGGACGAGTCCCCTTGTGGGAGGGTCTAGGGAGGGCAAAGCCCTCTCTATTTTTTTGCATCTTTACATCCTTAAGTCAACAGCATTACCCCTCAGATCCCTCTGCAAGGGGACCAATCTCCTTGACCCCATTACAATACAACATCTTACATTCTGAAACATAATATACCTCTTTGAATGCAACTTAGTATTACGAGTGTTAAGAAAAGATGACTGACAAGATTAAAAAGAACTCCATTCTTTAGACGATAACTTGCGGCCAATTATATCTTCAACCGCTTTGAATCATCATTTTTAGTAGTATAGTTTATACTATCTTTTCTGAATATTGCGATGTCTTAGGTTCATTGGGTGTATAAGAGAAACATAGGGACTAAGATTATATAATGGGGTCAAGGGGACGAGTCCCCTTGCGTAGGGGTCTGAGGGGGAGCAGAGCTCCCCCTTCTTCATTCAGGATTTTTTAACGAGTGGTTTGTTGCCTGACCATACCAGTACGACGGGGCTGGCCACAAATACAGATGAGTAGGTGCCAACGACAACGCCGAGGATCATGGCCAGGGCGAATTCGTGTATGACCTCTCCTCCGAAGAGGTAGAGGGATATCGAGGCCAGGAGCACGGTTATTGACGTTACGATTGTCCGTGAGAGCACCTCGTTTATGCTCTTGTTTATAGTCCTCTCTACGGGGTCTTTAAACATGACTCTGAGGTTTTCCCTTATCCTGTCAAAGACGACGACCGTGTCAGTGAGCGAGTAACCAGCAATCGTCAAGAGTGCAGTCAACAGGATCAGGTTTATCTCCAATCCAAAGACGTAAAACACCCCTAAGACTGCTAGGACGTCGTGAAAGGTGGCCGCCGTGGCGCCCACGCTAAAGCTGAACTGGAAGCGCCACCCAACGTAAATAAGTATCCCAACAATCGAGGCTATTATTGCCCACATGGCGTCGACCCTGAGCTTCTTACCTACCTTCGGTCCTATCTCGGAGACGGAGTCTACGGTTATCTTGTTTGCGGCAACGCCCTTTTCAACGGCAGCTATGACCTTATCGGAGAGACCCACGGCCTGTTCGTCCTGCTTTTTTATAATGATGAGCACCTTTCTCTCCGTAGGCATGTCCTGCAGCTCGGCGTCTTTTATACCGCTAGCGCCCACGGCCTCTCTGACCTGATGCAGGTTTACCGGTTTTTCAAATTTGAGTTGTACAGCCGTACCTCCGGCAAAGTCTATACCCAGGTTGGCCGTACCGCGGCCAATTGCCACAATCGCCAGTATCCCCAACAGAGACAGTATCCCGGATACAGCAAAGGCAATATGGCGTTTACCCATAAAATCATAGTTGGACTTCTTTATCAACTCAATCATATACTAAGACTTTTGACCTCCTTCTTTGTGTGGATGAAATCAAACACTGCCTTTGTGCCTATAAGCGACGTAAAAAGGTTGATTATTATACCGATGCTGAGGGTTACGGCAAACCCCTTGATCGGACCAGTGCCAAACTGAAAGAGCACCGCTGCTGTTATGAGCGTTGTAACGTGCGAGTCCACGATGGTCAAAAACGCCTTGTCGTAGCCGGAATCCACAGCAGAACGGGGTGTCTTGCCGAGTTTTAACTCATCCCTCATACGTTCAAACAAAAGCACGTTGGTGTCCACGGCCATACCGATGGCCAGTACGATACCCGCAATACCCGGCATAGTTAGTGTTGCATTCATGGCGGCCATTACACCAAGGAGAAAAAAGATATTTAGAGTCAGGGCCAGGTCAGCTATGAGACCAGAGAGTTTGTAGTAAACGAGCATAAATGATGCAACAAGCACGAAGGCTGCTAACGAGGCGATCTTACCGGCCTCTATGGAGTCGCGCCCCAGCGAAGGTCCTACCGTAACGTTCTGGTGCATCTTGACAGGTGCTGGCAGCGACCCAGCCCTTAGCACAATGGAAAGGTCCTTGGCCTCCTCCATCGTATACGAGCCGGTTATCTGGGCGTTGCCGCCGGCTATCTTTTCCTGAATCACAGGGGCGGAGTATATGTTGTCATCCAGGATAATGGCAAGTCTCTTTTTTACGTACCGGCCAGTTACCTCTTCAAAGAGCTTTGCCCCCTCTGTGTTAAACGTTATGGAGACGTAAGGCGTATTAAAACGGGAATCTATGGCTACCCTCGCCTCTGAAAGAGAATCACCCGTCATCGCAATCTCTTTTTTGAGGAGCATTGGCTTTTTGGTGATCTCGTTGGTTTCCTTGTTGATGTGGCGTTCAAAGCGTAGTTCGGCATCTTGCGGTATCTTATCAGCGTACTTTTTGATGAGTTCTTCCTCTTCTGCCGGTTTTATAGACAGAGGTATCTCTGCGGCTATGGGGGCGTCGTCGTCGACGAGTCGAAACTCAAGCTGTGCCGTCTTTCCGATGAGTTCTATCGCCCGCTTTGGGTCCTTGACGCCGGGCAGTTGTACGATCAGTTCGTTTACACCCTGTCGCTGGATAACAGGCTCGGTGACGCCAAACTGGTCAATCCTGTTTCGTATGGTCTCAAGGGCCTGCTCAGTGGCATTATCCTTTATAGCTTTTGCCTCTTTGTCTGACAGCGTATAACTTACGCTGCCGCCAGATTCCCTTGCAATCATTGTTGTGTAGGTACCCTCGATGACCTTTCTCACATCGGCAGAGGCTGGCGTTACAATGATATTAGCGGCTTCAGTCTTAACGTCTGCCTTAAGGTTCTTTTTGTCTAGTAGTTTTTTGATGTTTAGAGAGCTTCTTACAATGGTTTGCTCTACGGCCTTTTGCCCCTCGACCTCAAAGACAAGGTATATGCCGCCTTGCAGGTCAAGGCCCAGGATGATACCCTTGTCTGGCATGTTTGTTCTGTAACCCTCTGGCATCAGCTTAAAGATCGGCGTATTGGGTAGTAAGAATACCACGGATAGTACAGCCGCCAGACCTATAAGGGCAAAACGCCATTTAACAGTTTTTTTCACTTTGCCTCCTGATAATAATAGATTCAACCTTGTTTGCTTTATGCATTATTCTTCCTCGGTCTGGGTTCTGATGCCGGCAATGTGGCTTTTGCTGAATTTTACTTTAACGTTTTCGGCTATCTTTAATGTAAACGTTTTTTCTCCAACAGCCTCCACCAGACCGAAGATGCCACTTGAGGTAATCACCTTATCGCCCTTCTTAATTGATTGCAGCATATCACTATGTTCTTTGGCCTTTTTCTGTTGGGGTCTGATCAAGAGAAAGTAGAATATAATGAATATGACAAAAATGGGAAGCAAACTCATGAAGATGTCGCCCCCGCCAGCTTGTTGCCCTCCGCCTGGTGGTTGCCCCATTGCCCACGCCATTGTCTGAAACATAACTCTAAACCTCCAAAATAATTTTTCCACTATATATTAAACCTTTCGTTCTATTTTAGCAAGTGTAGGGAGTTGACGGGTGCATAAGAAAGTCGTGGGAAATTATGTCATTCCTGCGCAGGCAGGAATCCAGAAGATGAACAACTATAGTTTTGGACGCCATTGTATGTTGGAGAACAAATTAGCCGTGAGGGAGTAGAGGTGTGATAAGAAGTTAATGTGAACAAAGATATATTTTAATAGGGTTAAGGCAAAGGGTGACTTTAATGGTTATAGGAAGGCTGCTGTTATTTGCAAAACGCCTGTAAGGGTAGCGTTACATCCAGCGGCAGCATAAGTTTAAAAATACCGTGGTACAAATTTATTGTCATTAAGTATCTTGACCGTATCCCCACTCTGCCCTACAACAAAGAGACCGTTACGATAAGCATACTTGTCAACCCCTTCATTTATGACAATGCCCGCTACTGCACCTATAACAATCTGGTCAGCGTATATCGTAAACGCCAGTTTAAACTTTGTTAATCTCTCTATGTGCTGATTTACATCATCTATCCCTAATGTGCTCTTAATCTCTATTGCGACTATATATTGGTTACTAACTGCCATAATGTCAATCTCCATTTCAGCGCCCTCTACGCTGCTCTGAGCGCCTTTAAAGATGTTCTTTATGTCAAATCCTCTCTCCTGGAACATCTTCTTTGTTGCTGGCAATACTAATCCCACCACAAAGTTACTCCACTTACCAGTGAGCTTATCGACAGCATTAGTGGTTTGTGCAACCATCTTTTCTAATCTATTGAGCGCCTTCTCTGATCTTGCCTCACTCCTTGCGAGTTGTTCATCAACTCTCGCAAGCTGTTCATCAGTCTTCACAAGTTGTTCATCAACTCTCGCAAGCTGTTCATCAGTCTTCGCAAGCTGTTCATCAGTCTTCGCAAGTTGTGCATCTACTTTCTCAGATGATTGTCTCATTGCCGCCCTGTCCAGTTGAGCCTGTTCAGCGAATTGCCGAGCTTGTTCTGCGATTTGCCGTGCTTGTTCAGCGAATTGCCGATCCCTCTCCTCAAATCGAATAACCAACGCCTTATGAAGCTCAACTGCCTCTGCAATCAGCCCCTCTAGTCTGTCTACTCTTTCTTCTGATGCGTACATTGCTATAATCTCCTCCCTATATGTTTTAAGATTAGCATGTTTCAGAACTGTTTGACAAGATAGAGGTATCCTCTTTAAAAAGCATGGTAAATTGTTTATGGTTTCAAGATTATGGATTCCCACTTTCATGGGAATGACAGTAATGGCCGTTTTCCAAATATGTCATTCCACAGCCTGCCTCTGGCTTGAACAGGGGTAAACAGGAATCCAGAAAGCGTAAAAGCATAGTTACCATGAAATATAAAAAAGATACAGATAGATCTACAGTTCAACCCTGAACTCCACGCCACCGTCCACGTTGTGTACACTCAAAACGCCATTGAACTGACGCTCAACAATCATCTTAGCCACGTACAGCCCTAGCCCGCTGCCAGAAGATACAGACTTAGTACTGAAGTAAGGCTCAAAAATCCTGTTCATGATCTCAGTATTCAGAGGACGTCCATTGTTAAAAACCTCGATTAATGACCTATTGTTTTCCGTGGTAACCCGTACCTTAATGATCGCCTGCTGATTTGCTTCCCTTATTAAGGCATCAATGCTGTTACATAGAAGTTCAAGGATCAATCCGTTGGTGAATTGCCTTTTTTTGCCAATAATAGTGGTGTCTCTGTCATAGTCTTTTATTAGATTAATCTTATTAAGCAATAGGGTGTCCTTGACAATAAAAATAGCTTCGTCTATGGCCTCAGTTAAGCTGAAATCTTCATTCTTTCCTTCCAGCTTACAGTACGTCCTGAAATCATCTATCGTATTTGACATTTTCACAATGAGTTTCATTATCTCCTTGACAGTGTCGTTAAGGGTTCGTCTATCCAGTTGGCCATCTTCAAACTTGTAAGGCAAATCCTGTACATACAGGCCAATAGCGCTTAAGGGTTGTCTCCAATGATGGGCAATGCTGAACAATATATCATTCATCGCCGAGAGCCTGGCCGTAAGGACAATATTACTATAATGCTCCTTTTTATCGTTAATCCTGATGGTTACCTGTAATAAGACTGTAAGCATGTTTATCAGATTCAACGGTTTGAGTATAAATCTATCAATCCCAAGGTTGATCAATTCAGCCATGTACAGGTGGTCGTCATACGCCGTCGTAATAATAACCGCCTGGTCAGGATTGATTTCCTTTATCCTCTTGGTCAACTCAATACCGTTTAGCTCTGGCATCTTGATGTCGCTTATGACTAGATCATAACCCCCGCCTGGATACATTTTTAGAGCCTTGTCACCATTTTCAGCTGTATCCACAACATCAAAAAACTTCTTCAATATGGCGGCAGTCTCCTCCCTGATATCTGTGCAGTCCTCAACGTACAACACACGCATCCCTTTTGCGTTTTTATTTAATTCAACTATCGCAGCATTCTTTTCCATTAGACCTTTTGCCTCCCTTGAGCTTATAGTCTATTCTCAATCTATAATTAAGCATAATCCATGCCATATAGTATTATCAGTTAAAACGCAATGAAAATGAGCGGTTTAGGAATGTCTATAAATCTAATTACGAAACAAAGGTTAACGTATCGTTAAGTCTGATGATTAACAAAAGGATTGTCTGAACCATGATTAGACGGATTAAGGATTTACAGGACTATCCTTTTGCACTTTTTTATAAACCAGTATTTTATGCAGCTATAGAAAATAGATTCCCGCTTTCGCGGGAATGACAGCAAATGGTGTCTTTAGCTATTCCATGTCATTCCTGCGTAAGCAGGAATCCAGAAAATGCAAAACTAAAGACAGGACATAAAGAGCTTTGTTTATAGCTCAGCATTTACGGGGCCAAGGGGGCGAGTTCCCTTGTGGGTGGGTCTAGGGTGGGCAAAGCCCTCTCTATTGTTTTTACATCTTCACAGCCTTAAGTCAACAGCATTAGGTCTGAGGGGGAGCAGCGCTCCCTCTTCTTCATTTCTTTAAGGTTTGATGTTGTATTTCTTCATTTTTCCGTAGAGGGCGATTCTGCTTATTCCGAGTGTTTGAGCGGCCTTGTTTCGTCTCCAGTGGGACTTATCCAGTGCCTGAAGTATCCTATGGTATTCCTGTGGCATCTCCTCTGGTATGGTTTGGTCGATGCCTTCAACGAAGTCTTTGGGCAGGTCATGCATTGTTATTATGGGCTTATGACACATGACAAAGACATGTTCCATAACGTGCTCTAACTCACGGACATTGCCTCTCCAGGGGTGTTCCATAAATAACCTTACGACATCGCTTGAGACATCCAGTATGTTTTTCTTAAACTGTACGTTAAACTTGTTGATAAAATGCCTTACAAGCACCTGTATATCGTCTCTCCTCTCCCTTAGAGGTGGGATGTTTACCTCAAAAACGTTCAACCTGTAGTACAGGTCATCCCTGAACCTACCTTTGCTTACCATTTCCTTGATGTTTTTGTTAGTGGCCGCGATCACCCGTGCATTTACTTTAATTGCGGTGGTATCGCCCACACGCTCAAACTCGAGGTCCTGAAGGACGCGTAACAGACGCATCTGAATAGAGGGTGATATGTCGCCTATCTCATCAAGGAAGATGGTGCCGCCATCGGCCATCTGAAAACGGCCGGCCCTGTCTTTTATCGCCCCCGTGAATGCCCCTTTGACGTGACCAAACAGCTCGCTCTCAAGGAGGCCCTCGGGCAGGGCGCCGCAGTTGACCTTGACCAAAGGCATCTCTCCACGGCTTCCGCTGTAGTGTATCGCCACACCCACCAGCTCCTTACCGGTGCCGCTCTCTCCGGTTATGAGAGCCGTTGTCTTCAGGTCTGCAAGGTTCTCAATTAATGCGTAGACTCTTTGAATGGCTGCACTCTTGCCGATGAGCTTATAAAACTGCATTCGCTGGCCTGTCTCATCCTCAAGCAGGGACGTATATGTCTCATCTTTTATAACCATTACGGCGCCATACGGGGTGCCCTTGTCATCAAGTAAGGGATAGGTTGTTATGCCGGCCACGAGTCCTCTTCTGTTATTCTTGCGGCACTCTACGTGTCTTATCTTTGCTGGTGTGGCGTTATTGAGGGTTGTTGCAAGTTGATTAAAGCATTCCGTTGAACAGCCCTCAAAGACTGCTCTAAACCGCTTGCCGATGACGTTGTCCTTGTCCAGGCCGCAGATGTTTTTAATGGCGTCATTGGCCTGCAGTATTGTCATGTCATTGTCCACTGTTATTATTGCCTCTCCAACGCTTCTAAAGACTGCCTCTGTTATTGTCTTGTACCTCTGAATCTCTTTTTCGTAGTTGATATTTTTACAACAATGAAGAAGCGTTTCTAGGAATTTTTTGTTGTCGAGAGGTTTTATGATGAACTTATCTATGCCTATGTTTATGAGATCGGTGAGGTATTGGGAGTCGCCGTATGCGGATGTTATAACAACTGCCTGTTCCTTGTTGATGGCCTTAATGCCCTTTGTCATATGTATACCGTCCATAATGGGCATCTTTATGTCGCTTATTACGAGGTCATATTGATTGGACTGGTATTTTTCCAGGCCATCGTTTCCGTTGGCTGCCGTCTCAACCGTTTCAAAGAATTTCGTAAGGATGTGGTATATCTCAACCCTCATGGTCTGGTCGTCCTCGACGTACAGGACTGACAGCCCCCCTGCGTATTTCCTTAATTCTGTTATTAGTGATTCCATACAATCAATCTGTTTTGTCTATGGGGATTTTTATAGTAAAGCGGGCGCCGTCTTTAGTGTTGACTGCGTAGATATTGCCGTTACAGTGCTGTTCTACAACCATCTTGGCCATGTAGAGTCCTAGCCCTGTGCCCTGAACCTCATCCTTGGTGGAGTAGTAGGGGAAGAATATGTTGTCAATTGTCTCGGGAGCTATTCCGCCGGCGTTATCTGAGATATCAATGACTACGTACATGTCTTCTTCATGGACGTCTATGGTTATCATAGGGGCTGGCACATTTCTGTTTAGAAACGTCTCTTTTGCATTTTCAATGATACTTAGAAACACCTGAACGAGTTCGTTGACGTAGGTCTCTAACAACGTCGCTGACCGGCATTTGAAGTCTATCTCGATACCGTCGTTTTCAAACTGCTCCTTAACGATATTAAGGGTTTTCTGGAGTATGGTTTCCATATGTGACGTTGTTTTGCCTTTATCCGGTTTGAAGAAGCTCCTGAAATCGTCTATCGTTTGTGACATGTGTGCAACCTGGGACTTCATCCTGTCAAGCGATTCTGTCAGGACTTCCTTATCCATCGTATCAAACATTAACTCTAGTTCGAGCCTGTTTATAGAGGCGGTCACTGCCGATATTGGCTGCTTCCACTGGTGGGCTATTATGCTTAACATCTCACCCATCTTTGCCTGCCTTTCACGCAGGAGGAACAATTTTTCCATATGCTTTTTCTCTGTTATGTCTTCCTTTATGCCAACGAAATGGGTTATTGCCCCGGAGACGTCTCTTATCGGCGATATCAGCGCCTTTTCTATGTATAAGTCACAGTTCTTTTTCTTGTTTATAAACTCACCTTGCCAAATATTGCCTAACGTTATCGTCTGCCAAAGATTTTCGTAAAACTCCTTTGTGTGTTTACCTGATTTTTGTATTCTTGGTGTTTTCCCCCTTACCTCATCGAGCGTATAGCCTGTCATTTCTGTAAACCTCGGATTTACGTATTCTATATTTCCCTCTAAATCGGTCATAATCACAACCAGTGGACTCTGATTGACTATAAAGGACAACCGGCTTATCTTTTCCATGCTCTTGACGCGCTCGGTGATATCGTTGTGAAAAGCAAAGATCATCGTCTCCCCCTCTAAGTCGATGCAGCTTGCACTTACAGCGATGTTCACTCTTCTGCCGTCTTTGCCCTGATGGATCGTCTCAAATCTGATACCGCCAGTCTGTAGAATGTCTCCCATACGTTTAATAATCTCCTCGTCGCTCTGTCCTATATCAAAATCCCTTACGTTCATGCTGCACAGTTCCTCGGAAGTATATCCCAATAGATCGGAAAACGCCGGATTTACTTCTTTGACATTGCCTTTAAGGTCAACCAGGATAAAACCGTTTATTGCGGTATCGAGGATCATCTTGTTGCGTTTCAATTGTCTCTCTATCGTTACTTCTGCCCTTTTCTGCGCCCTCTCGCGCTCCAATATCTCGATGGCATAGGAGATGTCAACAGCAACCTCCTCTAAGAGTTTGCACTCCGCCTCTTGAAAATAACCTTTCTGACAGGAGTACAACGAAAGAGCAGCGATAACCTCTCCCTGCACGTGTATTGGAAAGGCTGCTGACGATAGGTATCCTCTCTTAAGTGCTTGCTCCCTCCAGGGCGCCATCCGTGGTTCTGTCAAGACGTCGTTGCATATTGAATACATTCCCGTTCTTATGGCAGTGCCAGTGGGACCTAAGCCCTCCGGCGTATCATCAATGGAGATTTGAATTTCGTTTAAATATCCATCTACTAAGCCAGCATAGGCAGCAGGTTTTACCAGGCGTATCTCTCTGTCGATCAATCCAACCCACGCCATCGTGAATTCCCCATACTCTATGCAGATACGGCATATCTCGTTAAACAATGCTGCCTCATCCTTTAATTGGACGATGGTTTGGTTTATCTGGCTTAATACTGCATAGAGGCGGTTTGCACGGACAAGCTTCTGCTGCATCTGCTTAAGCTCCGTGATATCCTCGCCTGAACTCAAAAGATTAATTATTTTGCCATCATCGTCTTTAATATAGGTATTGTGCCAATGTATAATTCTCTCATCACCAGTGTTTCTTAGTATCGGATTCTCATAGAACTCTACACCCGCTACATCACCTGTTATTATCTGATCAAATACTCCTTTGACAGTGACTCGCATGTTTTGAGGCAGGAAGTTATCAAACCAATCCTTCCCAATAATCTCTTCTTCCTTATAAGCTAATATCTCACACCCCTTTTTGTTAATTAGAGCAACTCTTCCCCGTACATCAAGCAGCACTACCATAACGCCTAGAATATCAAGATACATGCGGAGGAGATCTCTCTCTCGTTCGAGACGCCTTTCAAAGACCTTAGCGGTGTAAATCTCCCGCCTGTACCACACTGCGGTTACCCCCATGCCTGCCAATGTTAGCAACAAGGCTATAATGATAGCCGCCACCCTTGAGAGGCTTTTTATAGGTGCGTATATCTCATCCTGATCTATCTTGGAGATAATAAACCAGGGGGTATCCTGTATGGGCATTATCGCTGCTAGTACAGGCTGCTCCCTATAGTCGACGCCTTCCACCACACCCCGCTGCCCCTGTACCGCCATCGTTGCCGGCAGAAGCGGATGCTTATCTAAGGGCAGCCGCAGCTTTAAGGCCGTGTCTTTCTTGTGGCGAAGCTCGTTTAGATACACCACGTCATTGCCGTCTTTACGAACCAGGAGGGTCTCAGCCGAGGCGCTTTCCACAGGCCAGCTCTGTATTATCGGAAACAGTTCTTTATAAGGGTCGATGTCTAAGACGATGGTGCCGATCACCTCGCCTGCCGTTCTTAGAAGAACAGGTATTACAAACGTCAGACATACGATCTTGTTGTGGTTCATGTACAGATCAGAAAACGCCACATCTTTTGTCGTCAGGGCCTTTTCTATTAAAGGTTGAATGAATCTATCAATGACTCTGTTATCTATTATTGTGGAAAACACAACAGCACCGTATCTGTCTGTAATCAAGACCCTGCGGAGCCCCCAGTGGTTTTCTATGTACGGTAAACTATAAGTTAACTGATCCCTTTGTTGTTCCAATGATATGTCGTTAAGATACTCTTTTAAGCGATGAGAAAACATGACGTTATTACGTATCTCGATTGCATCACTAAGACGTTCGTACTTCCACTCTGTAATCCGCTCAGCCTTTAGTCTTGTTATGGTAGACAACTGTTTTTGTACATTGTACTTGATCTGCTTTTTTTGCGTATCATACAAGACATAACCCACAACAACAATCCCTATAGACAGGATAACGAATATCCAGACTGATAACAATCTTGAGGTGTATTTCTTTTCTTTGATATCCATGATTAGCACCTAAAAACAAGCCTCTAAGAAATCTCCTGCGCTGAATATTAAGGATATTATATTAATCCTATCATTGTAAAGATCCACCTGTCAAGTCTCAAAACGAGGGTGCATAAGAAAAACATAGGAGTTATGATTATTTACGGGGTCAAGGGGACCAGTCCCCTTGTGGGTGGGTCTGAGGGAGGGCAAAGCCCTCCATTCTATTTTAAAAACCCACGAAACATACATGAATGCAATATTCACCCCCGCACATGAAAATGTATTTTCACGGTAAATTCTTATGCACCCAACGGGGGCCAGCAGGGCGGGGGGTTAAACTTGTACGTTGAGTTTAAAGTACACTCCTTTGTGGCAGAAAGGAAAGCATTATGTCTTTATTTGCATTATAAGCATTGCCTATCTTTTTTACTAGACGCAGGCGTATAAGTTCTAAGAGATCTCTTCTTATTGTTCTCATAGTCTTATCTGCATACATTTCTGCTATAATAGGGCTGACTTGTCGTATCTTATTGATAGGTACAGGTTTATCAAACCTTGTCAACTCTAAGGCAAGGGTTCTACGCCTATTATCAATAGTTCCAATTTTATCTTTGAATTGGTTGTGTATATAGATTTCCCATCCTACAGATAAATGCTGTTTCTGTATCTCATCTATCTGACCTTTTAGGCCATCTACAAAACCTTGTACGGCATAATGAATAAACGGAAAGATATCACCCTTTGATCTGCTTGTGTAATCCAATTGTCTATAATACTCGGTTCTTGTTAGGTTATAATGGTTGCTTAAAAGGTGTGCTGCTGGGGTTGGGACACTATGTGACAAGAGAATCCTGAATTCAACTAAACGTGCTGTTCTACCATTGCCATCACCAAATGGATGTATCCAGGCTATATACAAATGAGCAAGGATTGCCTTTAATATACCGATTAATACTATGTTATCGTTATCAGGGATCTTTAAGTCGTTTAACCAGTTACACATTTTCTCAAGGAGAGATTCACAGTCTTCAGGCGGGGCGCCTCTATACGCTCCAACGCCTACACTATGTCTGCGAATCATACCTGGTACAAAATCGTCTTCACGGGGAAGTTTTTCAGAAACAACCTCATTGTACCATTTGATTTCTTTAACTGTTATGTTTGCTTGTCCTTCTTTAAATAGTTGATCCGTAATTTGATTGCAAGCATTGCGGATGTTGTCTATTTCTTGACCGAGATATTGTCGAGAAGGAGGGAGTTTGAGTTTACCCTCTAAGCGATCGATAACCTCTTCCTCCGATAGAGTATTTCCTTCTATGGCTGTTGTAGCCCGTATCCCCTTTGCTAAGTATAATAGATGGAGATTGTGGGCTGTTTCAGGTTGTAAAGGTACGGTTGCAAGATGTTCACACTTAGACACAGCCTCACCCAAAGCTATCCATAGCCTATAGTCAACTCTTCTTAAGTCTAAATTAAAATTAATCCACGGATGTGTTTTTTCATATGACCTCATGCTTTTAAGTATACCATGATTTTACTAAAGACTCAATATATGTCAAATGTATATGTGATATATATAATTGATATGTTTATATATATTCATGTCAATACAAGAAATATGGTATTACCTATGTCATAGTAAATGTCATGCTTCAAAGCCCAACAAATTATGGTGGTTTTGCGGGATACCCCCTTGACCCCGTAGATATTCTTACTCCCGTATACTCTTAAAAAACATGGTAAATTTATTTTTATGGTTTCAAGACATGGATTCCCACTTTCGAGGGAATGACAGTAATAGGCGTTTTCCAAATATGTCATTCCACAGCCTGCCCATGGCTTGAACAGGGGTAAGCAGGAATCCAGAAAGCTTAAAAGCATAATTACCATGAAACATACATGAATGCAATATTCACCACCGCACATGAAAATGTATCTTCACGGTAAATATAAAGAAGATACTTACTACCCATGTTTTTCTTATGCACTGCGCGCCTTCCCAAACCTTGACAAGCCGCTGATATTAAAATTATAATTACCGCATATGATTGTTCGGTTGAAGGATATAAAAGACGAGGGCCTTGTTGTTGATCTCAACATAGGCGTATCACTGGATGACGCAAAGGTAGATGAACCAGTGCTTGGCAGCCTTTTTATACAGATGTCGGGGGAAGACGTATTGATTAGCGGCACGGTGAGGTGCAAGATGACGCTCACATGCAGCCGCTGTCTGACTGAGTTTGGCAACAGCATGGAGTTGGGGGTTGACCTTACGTATATACCTTTGAGAGAGGAGGAGTATGAGGAGAAAGGCTTGCAGACTGCCGACCTGGATATAGGCTTCTACGCAGGAGGGGAGATAGACCTGCAGCTGCTTGTAAAAGAACAGATAATGCTAAATATGCCTATGAGGGTAGTCTGCTCTCAGGAGTGCAAGGGGTTATGCACCACCTGTGGTGTGAATCTCAACGAGGGGCAATGTCAGTGTATGACAGGGGGTGGGGATTTAAATGAAGAGAACCGTTTAATTAATTACCTCGATAAGCTTCGAGCAAAATATAAAGTAAACTAATAAGGAGTTTTAAAGCGATGGCTAATCCAACATCAAGACATTCAAAATCAAGAAGGGACAAGCGCAGGGCAAACTGGAAGGGAATAGTGCCTCAGTTGACGAAGTGCCCAGACTGTGGAGCGCTTAAGATGCCTCACCGGGTGTGTAGCAGTTGTGGCATGTACGATGGCAGGAGCATCTTAGAAGTTGTAGAAAAAGAGTAGTCTTATGATTATAGCGTTAGATGCAATGGGTGGTGATAAAGCGCCATCGGCTACGGTAGCGGGGGCAGTTGAATCCGTCTACATGTATGAGGACATAAATCTTGTGCTTGTTGGAGATGAGAATATAATCAAGAAACACCTGAGGGGTAAGAGTTATCCTAAAGATAGGTTAAGCATCAAACACGCCTCGCAGGTGGTTGATATGCAGGAGACGCCCACCATAGCATTGAGGAATAAACTGGACTCCTCCATACGTGTGGCTATAGATATGGTAAAGAACGAGGAGGCTGGTGCGGTGGTAAGCGCCGGGCACTCAGGTGTTGCCTTGACAACCTCTCTGAGCCTGCTTAAGAGGGCCCCTGGTGTGGATAGACCTGCAATAGCGGCCTTTATGCCAACGTTAAAGGGACGCTTCCTTTTGTTAGATGCAGGAGCTAATATCAACTGCAGGCCTATCAACTTGCTTCAGTTCGCCATAATGGGGAGCGCTTACTATTCTGCGGTCTTAGGGGTGCAGTCTCCAAAGGTTGCGTTGATAAGCATAGGGGAGGAAGACACAAAGGGCAATGACCTCACAAAGGAGGCTTTTAAGATGCTGAAGGCCTCTAAACTGAACTTTATAGGCAACGTCGAGGGTAAGGATATCTTCCGTGGAGCGGCTGATGTGGTGGTGTGCGATGGTTTTACAGGGAATACGACGCTCAAGATAAGCGAGGGATTGGCTGAGGTAATATTTAAGATGTTGAAAGATGAGATATCAAAATCTCTTGTTGGCCGGATGGGTTATTTATTGATAAAGCCGGCTATAAGGAGTTTCAAGAAGAACACTGACTATGAAGAGTATGGTGGTGCACCGTTGTTGGGCATCAATGGTACATGTATAATATGTCATGGGCGTTCCACCTCCAAGGCGATCAGAAATGCTGTAAGGGTTGCCAATCAAGTAGTAAAAATAAACATCAACAAGATAATATCCGATGCGATAGAGGGGTCTTTAAATGACATAAAGGAGCAGGAATTAATTAATTGAGATCTAGAATAATATCAACCGGTTCATATCTTCCAGAGAGGATTCTAACAAATAAGGATCTTGAGCAGATCGTCAACACCTCCGATCAGTGGATAATAGAGCGTACGGGTATAAGTGAAAGGCATATAGCCAGCGAATCTGAGACTGCCTCAGATATGGCAGCTCAGGCAGCTAGACGAGCCATTGAGCGGGCCGGTATAGGGGTAGACTCCATAGACCTCATCATCATGGCCACTATCACTGGAGATATGCCGGTACCCGCCGCTGCTTGTTTTTTACAGAGGAACATAGGCGCTAAGAATGCCGCAGCCTTTGACATTAATGCGGCCTGTTCAGGTTTTTTGTACGCATTGTCGGTGGCTAATGCCTATTTGTTGACTGGCCTCTACAAGCGGATATTAGTTGTCGGCTCTGAGGTGCTTACGAAGTTCACAGACTGGCAGGACAGAAACACCTGTGTGTTGTTTGGTGATGGGGCAGGAGCGGTGATACTGGAACCCGGACATGGGCAAAACGGTATTCTCTGTGTCGACATATATTCAGATGGCACGATGGCAGAGCTGCTTCATATGCCCGGGGGTGGCTCCAAACATCCCCCCACTGAGGACACTATTAGCAATCGTATGCACTACATCAAGATGAAAGGCAATGAGACCTTCAAGGTAGCAGTGCGCACACTGGAGAAGCTCGTTGTTGATGCACTTGCCAAGAACGACCTAAAGCCCTCCGATCTGTCTCTGTTGATACCTCATCAGGCAAACATGAGGATAATCTCTGCTACGGCGGACAGGTTGGGCATTGGCCTGGACAAGGTGATGATCAATCTTCATAGATGTGGCAATACCTCGGCAGCCTCTGTCCCTATAGCCCTTGATGAGGCTGTGGTCAGCGGCAGGGTAAAGACGGATGACCTCATCATGCTTGAGGCCTTTGGCGGCGGCCTGACGTGGGCGTCGGCGCTTATAAGGTGGTAGCAATGAAGAAGAGAGAGAGGAGAGAAAAGGGGGAGTTCTGTTTCCCCTAACCCCTTCTTCACATTGTTTTTCCAGCGCTTCCCACATAAGTTCCTAGGGCATTTTTGTAATTGACCTATATTTATTAGCCGCAAGAGCAAATGCCCCTCAGAACTCTTTACTATCAGATCCTATAGAAGATATTTAAAGTCTCAGCAGGTTTTCTGTCTTATGGTTCACCCTCATGGCTAATACCTTCCCACTATTATTGATCACAGCAGTGGATTACACTATAGCCTTTGTCACCATTTACAGCAGCGGGACTGCCACGGATTTTCACCGTGTTCCGAGATGCTGAAACTTTTTATCCTTAACTGTCTACAAATTATAACCTAACTATACTTTTGCACTTTTTTGTAAACCAGCATTTTATGCAGCTCTTGAAAATAGATTCCCGCTTTCGCGGGAATGAAAGCAAATAGCGCTTTTGGCTGTTCTATGGCTGCCCCTGACCTTAGCAGGAATCCAGAAAGTGCAAAGCTATAGAAGCTAATACATGTACTCTAATGTTTTTGCACTGTCCATTGTCTGCCATCTGGCGATGTAAGTGTTGACTTATCGTCTATGGGTACAACGAAGGTGTTGTTGCCATAGGCGATGGCCTTCAACTTGGTAGTAACCGAGGACGCTGCGGTGTTCCATGTAAGGCCATCGGCAGAATAAACGATTATGCCGGCATCCCCTACACTGGCAAATGTGCTTGCCCCGTAGGTGATGGCGTTGAGGCTTTGGGTTGTGCCAGAGACCCTTGTAGACCAGGCAGAGCCGCTTGGCGAGGTCAGTATGACGCCGCTGCCTCCAGTGGCTGCAAACTTATCTAAGCCATAGGCTACAGCGTATAGGTCTCTCGAAACACCCGAGTAAGGCGCCGACCATGATGCTGCATCAGGAGAGAGAAGGACAGTACCTGTGGCCCCTGTTGCTATAAAATAGCCGCCCCCGTAGGTAATGCCATACAGGTTTTGTGTAAAAGCAGATGTTACGTTTACCCACTTTGAACCGTCTGCGGACTTAATGATAGTGCCAGCGTCACCTACCGCTGCAAAGACGTTGTTTGACCAGGTAATGGAGTTAAGCGAAGAGCTTGTGATCGATGTTATGAGGTTCCATGTGCTGCCATCAGTTGACCTCAGTATAGTACCGTTCTTGCCAATGGCAGCGTAAACGCCCCCACCGAATGCTATCCCTGATAAGTCATACGAGGTACCGGATTTTTTAGCGCTCCAGGATTTACCGTCTGGAGAAGTGCTGATAGTTCCACCGTTGCCAACGGCTATAAACGTATTGTTTCCGTAGGTTATTGCGTAGTATGAGGAGCTTGTGGTTGAGTTATCCCAGTTGATCCCGTCTGTTGATTTTATCTTTGTATCCTGCGCCCCCACTGCTACAAAGCGAGCAGCTCCGTACACTATGCTATAAAGGGCCTTTGTTATACTGGAAGTCCTTGTTGACCAGATCTTGCCATCTTGTGAGGTGACTATAGTGCCGGAGTTGCCGACGGCAACGAATATTGAATTGCCATATGTTATACTGCGCAGGGCTGCTTTAACATTAGATGCAGCAGAGTTCCATGTGGTACCGTCAAAAGAGGTCAGTGTGTAGCCGCTATCACCGGCGGCGACGAAGCTGCTTCCAGAGTAACAGACACAATACAGCGTAGATGATATGCCGGAGGAGGACTTACTCCAGGTCTTACCATCAGTGGAGGTAAGTATGGTGCCGGAGGAACCAACGGCGATATACCTTGTGGCGCCATAGGCAATCCCATAAAGTGTCTCTGTTGTTACAGAGGTGACACTTGACCATGTCTTGCCATCTGTGGATGTCAGGATAACACCGTTTTTGCCTACCGCCATAAACTGTCCATTGACATAGGCAACGGCCTTAATGTCATACGAGGCGCTAAAGGATACCGTAGTCCATGTCTTGCCATCTGAGGAGGTAAAGACGGCGCTGGAGTCGCCGACGGCAACGAACACCCCTGCCCCATTGGCTATACCGCGAAGGTGTTTCGATGTAATGGCTGTCTGTGAGCTCCATGTATCACCATCTGCTGATGTCCTTACGACTCCACTATTACCAACTGATACGTAGAGCTTATTGCCATAGGCGACGGCATTCAGGTCGGTACTGATTGTGCCTCCTCCCTGGTCGTCAGTCCCTCCAGTACCTCCCCCCCCGCATCCAAATACTGATAAAAGAGCAAGCAGTAATGATATGACTATCACTAGTCTGATAAATGTTTTTTCAAAACTCATGAGTCTTTATTTCCTCCGTATTTTATCGTGATCTGTGATATATTGCGTGTAGGCTAAACAGCCCCCGTGCTCATTTTAGATCTATTAACTCCTCACCGTTGAGTAAATCCATGGTGTCATTCCCCATGGCCAACGCGTAGATTTTTTTCCTTGTAAGGTAGGTTACGATTTCTTTGGGTATGTAAAGAGAGGCAAATATTGGAATGACTTTCTTCCCCTCGGCCTCAGGAAAGAAATCAAAAATCTCCTTTAATAATTCAATAAACTTATTTATATCTTCAACCGTTGGAGTTGACTTGGTATTGTTGACAATTATAAAGTTATCACAGATGACGATACAATCAAACTCTTGCAGGCGTGAATTGTCTTTTCTGTTGTTCTTTTTAATCCTTGGCGCAAATGTACTTATAGTCTTACAACCAAAGTAATTAAGAGCAAGTCCCTCAATGTTGGGTGCAACTATATCCTCAACAAGCGTACCCATCTTTTGGGCTAACTCGCTCCACTTCTTATTTAAAGATCTTCTCTCATCTTCCCATTTTTTACTGTACTCCTCTCTTGTTTTTCGTTCTTCTTCCCTTGCTTTTCGTTCCTCTTCTCTTTCTATACTTAGCTGTTCCCACCTGTGGTTCCACTCTTTTCTGTCTTCTTCTCTTTCTTTTCGTTCCTCTTCTCTTTCTATACTTAGCTGTT
>PEAB01000015.1:21323-55520 GCA_002753395.1 Nitrospirae bacterium MYbinv3
TGTTCCCACCTGTGGTTCCACTCTTTTCTGTCTTCTTCTCTTTCTTTTCGTTCCTCTTCTCTTTCTATACTTAGCTGTTCCCACCTGCGGTTCCACTCTTTTCTGTCTTCTTCAGCTAACCGCTCAAGCCTGTCAATGGCAGTTCTTGTCTCTCTAACAAACCATGCCACTATTTCCTCTAAGTTTTCTACCCTAGCCTGAAGTGCTTCAATGCTCATATCCTTTCCCCCACTCTAAAGTTATATTCTAGTATGAACGAACATACACTTAAAAATCAAGCAAATCATAAAGAAAGGGTGCATAAGAAAGTCGTGGGGATTTTTGAATAGAATGGAGGGCTTTGCCCTCCCTCAGACCCACCCACAAGGGGACCAGACCCCTTGACCCCATTAATTTTTATTGTCAAATTTTTATTGTCCCCCATGAAATTCTTATGCACCCATAAAGAAACCCATAAAGAAATCAGATCCTCTTTATTACTGCAGGAGGTGCTATCCCCTCCTCTTAATGCCTGCTTAAACTATATGGTGCGTATATTGCATATAACGAGTATTGCGCTTGATGTTTAAAAGGTCAATGCCATTTAAAGAATATTTGATATTTTCAAGGAGAGCACAGTAGTGCTATAATAATCACGGATTATTTATATGATACGTTGTTAAGAGGCAGATAAGAATGATAAACATTAGACTTGATATCTTTGAGGGACACACGAGGATAAAGACCGTTGTCTTAAAGGAGCCGAATACTTTTCTCATAGGCCGCTCAAAAAAGGCTCACTTACAGGTCGGCGCCATGGACAGAAACATATCAAGAAACCACTGTATGCTGGAGGTACGGCCAAACCGGTGTTTACTCATGGACCTTAACAGCCGCAACGGCACATACGTGAACAATAGGAAAGTTACACAACATGAGCTTACGGATGGCGACGAAATAAAGTTAGGCAACATAACCATTCGTGCTATGTTAGAGAAAACCATCTTTGAAAAAATATTTTGCAGCAACTGTGGAGTTGATGTAACCGAGGAGGTGGTGGATCTTTTTGGAAAAAACATCGCCTTTCAAGACTACACCTGTACCGCCTGCCAAGACAGGACAATGGAACTACTGAAAAATAAAATAGAAAAGAGACCTCCAAGACTCAAAGAGGAAATTAAGAGCAGCTTCTGCTGCTACGCATGTAAAAAAGACCTCTCCTCTGAGGCAGACAGAGACGGGCTTGCTTACGAACTTGAAGACTCCATATACCTGTGTCAACAATGTACTAATATAAAAAGCAAACAAGTATCCGCATCCTCCTTTCTATTAGATAACCAATACACGCTTATTGGTGAGATTGGAAGAGGGGGGATGGGGATCGTCTACAGGGCGGTACACAAACAGACACGAAGGATGTGCGCAATAAAAAAAATCCATCCATCGGTTATCTATGACGACCGCTACATCAGACTCTTTGAAAGAGAGATCACTGTGCAGTCTAAGGTTATACACCCCAATCTTGTAAGACTCCTTGACAGAGGCGTTACGGGTGATACGTGTTATTTCATAACTGAATATCTGCCAGGGGGCAGTGTAGAAAATCTGATCTTTAAAACGACTTGTAAGCGCATCCCTCCACCCCTGGCGTGCAGCATAGTGATAGACATACTTAAAGGGCTTTCTGCCTTGCACGAAAACGGGTTCATTCACAGAGACATAAAGCCGTCAAACTTCTTGCTCTCGCTTCCCAACGAGACAAGCGTTTACAGGTCAAAGATATGCGATTATGGACTGGCTAAATCCTTTGAGGACGCTGGCAACTCGTTTTTTGACATCACAAAGACCGGAGGCGGATTTGCAGGGTCGATCATGTACATGTCCCCTGAGTTAATTAAAAACTACAAGTACAGTAAACCACCCGTTGATGTGTACTCTGTGGGGGTTAGCCTCTATTACATGCTCACGGGCACCTATACCGTTGATATCTCTCGTATACAGTCAGAGGCCAGCGACGCCTCAGGGGTGACAAGACACGCCGTTGAGCTGGTACTTGATGAACCTGCTATAGATCTGCTTAGACGCGACCCGACTCTGCCCGCCTCGCTTGCCACTGTGGTAAACAGGGCAGTATCCAAGAACCTGGGCAGGGGGTTTCAGAGCGCTAGTGCATTCAGAAAGGAACTTGAAAAAGTAATGATACTTGAAGGATGGTGTTAATTATGATCATAAACAGTACGGTTAAATATTTTATTGTCTCAGGGGTGTTCACTTTGTTTGCAGCTATACCAGCATGTAAGGATATCTCGGAGACAAAGGAGCAATTTTCTACCATTACGGATAAAAAGATGGAAAGAGTTGAAAAGTCGCGTGTTGTTGTGGAAAAGGCTGATATCGAGACCCTAAGACGAGGGATTACGACCTTTAACGCAACTAACGGTAGGTATCCAAATAACCTTGACGAACTAAAAGAATTCGTAGCTATTGACTTTGACAAGGGTATCTTCAATTATAACCCGCAAACAGGAACCCTCGCCTTAAAACAATAGTTAAAGGAGAAAACATGGGGAGTAAGTATATTTGCGGAGTCAAGGGGGCAGCGGCCCCCTGCGTCAGCTGGCAGAGTCTCCCCTCCTTTGAAAAGTTATGAAAGAAGTCAAAGGCCAACTTGATACTCAGATGCGCGAAAAAGGTCTGTGGGTAAAAAACACCCTCGTTGAAAACAGGTACGAGGTGCGTGATCTTGCCCGCGGGGGCATGGGGGAGGTCTACTTCGTCTACGACCGTGAGACCGAACGTATGATGGCTGTCAAAACCCCCCTCCCTTCAGTTTTAGCTGACGAAAGCGGCCTTAAACGATTCTACAGAGAGGCAGAGGCCTGGATCAGTCTTGGAGTGCACCCAAACGTGTGCTCGGCTTATTATGTGCAAGAGATAGAGGGTATACCAAGGCTCTTTATCGAATACGTGGACGGTGGCAGCCTTGACAGATGGTTAAAGGCAAAACGCCTGACCACCGTCTCTGACAAACTCGACATGGCCATTCAAATTGCCTCTGGAATGCACCACACCCATACGCTTCAATGGGTCGACGAGGAAGGGGTTGAATATACCGGCCTTGTACACAGAGACCTTAAACCTGCAAATATACTATTAAGCAAATACGGGATGGCCTTGATCACTGACTTTGGCCTTGTCGGGGCCGGTCTTGGCGATGAGTTTGACGGGGACCTCACAAATGAAAGGCACAAAGAAAGCCTAAACATCTCCGAGGCTGGCTCCGCAGTTTCAAACCGCAGAGATAAAAAAGACGACCTGCTAGAAGGCTCTATACTAGCTAAAAGCATGTCAAGCCTTAGCCTTGCAGGCAGTCAGCTGGATGGCCTTATAGTGTCTGACTCCTGGCAGACCATAACATTGGGAGGGGTCCCCTTTGGCACCCCACAGTACATGGCCCCTGAACAGTTTAAGAACGCACACCTGGCAGGCTTCCCTACGGACATATACGCATTTGGGTGTATGTTGTACGAGTTTTTTTGTAACAGACGCCCATTCCTCTTAACAGAGGAGGAACGCCGAGCCGTTATCTTCTATCAGATAACCGTGTGGCAAAGGCTTCACACCAAGACTCCGCCGCCTGATCCTGCCGAGTTCACCCCTGATATAGACAGAGAACTCGCTGAGTTGATGTTACAGTGCCTGGCAAAAAAACCTGACAAAAGACCCAAAGACTTTTCTGAGATATCAGAGCGCTTAAAAGGTATATATAAACGCATAACCGAAGAGCAATACCCGCGGCAAGAGGCAAGGACTGAGGAGCTTGCCCCAGGGTCGTTCAACAACCAGGGGGTCTCATACGCCACGATAAATCAGTTGCAACGGGCCGAGACCGCATGGAAAAGGGCGCTTACCCTTGACCCGCAACACAAGGAGGCCGCCTTTAACCTCATACTCTATCAGTGCAAGAGGGGGCTCTTGTCTGAGGATGAGTCGTTTAAAAACTTGCAGTTGTTTATAGATGACCTGCCTTCTGCGAAACCGTGTGAGATCTTTAAGAGTAAACTTTCTCTGTTCTTTTCAAACGAGCACAGGGCACTACAGACCCTAAGAGACACCACAAAGAGCGGACAGGGCAGCCACGATGTCTACAGAGACATGGGGCTTCTGCTTTGCGGCTCTGAGACCGCCATAGAGGATGCTGCTTCATGGAGGGATGTCAAAAACAGCCTTAGACGGTTGATACAAGATAATAAGGAGGATCCCTCCGTTGTAACTGGATATACCCTTGCCCTAAAAAATCTTGGCGAGGACTATGACAGCTTCTACACCTCATACAAGGAGCGTTTCAGAGAACTTCCTGACAGCCTTGAGGATGCTCTGCACTCGTTTTTACCGGGCTTTGCAATAACAAGCGGATTCTCCCTCGAGCACGCCGGCATAACCGCCCTTGCCCTGTTGTCAGAGGGCGTTGTGAACGACACTGAGGGCACCCAGATGGCAATCGTTGGCTGCAACGATTCAAGACTCATCCTTGTGGATCTCAGCACAGGCAAGGTCGTTAAACCCCTCAAGGGACACACACTAGGTATTACCGCCCTTGCTGTAAGCAGTAACCAGCGCTACGCCCTCTCAGCCTCCGAGGACAGGAGCATCGCCCTGTGGGATATAGAGAAGGGGAGCTGCCTGAAGACCTTTACAGGACATGGAAATACTATCACAGACGTGCTCTTTGTTGGCAGATCTGCATATGCTGTGTCAGCCTCGATGGACGGGACAATACGCGCCTGGGACCTGAAAAGGGGAAGCGAGGCTGGTGTGTTTAACACAAAAAGCCAGGGAGTACATGCCATCGCTATTACAAAAGACGGTAAATACTTATATTCTGCCATAAAAGGCGCTCCCCCATGCAAGTGGGATACAAAGACAGGACGATTACTACTACAATATAACGGTCATTTTAGTGGTTCAACAACTATTGACTTGAGCTCCGACGGCCGCCGCCTCATCACAGGTGGTGTGGATAACACCGTCTGCCTCTTTGATACCAACACAGGTCAGGTTATAAGCATGTTTAAAGGACACGAGGGCAGGATAACCTCTGTAAGGTTCAGCCACGACGACGAGTTTGCCCTGACAACAAGCCAGACTTCTCTACATGTGAGGGATCTTACAAACGGCCTTCTTTTTGCGGTATTCAGATATAAGGGGCCTATCGTAAAAGCCTTTGCAGGGACCAGAGGTCATCAGATATTGCTTGCCCAGAGCAGTGAGATCATATGCCTAAACTATTTAAACAGATACAACTGTAATTATGCCTTAGTCCCCCCAGCCTACCTCAGAAAAGAAGACATCAAGATTGAGTTTACACGCAGGATGGTGGCGGCAAGACAACAGCTAGACCTCAAAGACTACCCTGGTACTTTAAACCACATCAACAGCGCAAGAGAACTCCAAGGGTATAAGAACAACGACAAGGTTGTCGAACTATTAACCAGAATCCCGCTTATATACAATCACAGCGCTATAAGCAGTGCTGTCAAGATGAACGAGTACAGACCGCTAGACGAGGACGGCATCATCACTCTTCTGCTGTCGTATAGCGGGGAGCAAATGTTTGTTGGGGGCATTAGCGGGAAAGCCGCAAGGTTTGACATCAACAATATGACAACAAGCCCCATCTATGACTGCCCAGACGATGACGGCGACTACGATAGCGATGACGGCGACGAAAGAAGACTCAAGGTAGCCATTAAATCCCTGGAGCTTAGCTACTGTAATGAGTACGTCATCACTGGCCAGGATAATGGCAATATAATAAGCTGGAATAGTGCCTCTAACACCCCCCTGCGGGAGTTTAATACTAAGTATAAGGGGCAAACCTCTATTGCGCTTACACGTAATGTGCAACACCTGTTTTCGGCGGGCAAGGACGGCCTTATTCGATTATGGCATGTGGAGACGGGCAAGTACATGGGGCGCTTTGATGTTGTGCGCTCCCCGATCAAGCGCATTATATTAAGCCGTGACGAAAAGACCGTTATAGCGGGGTTAGGGGATGGCTCGGTGGTATTCTTTGACTCAGTGACGGGGAAGATACTCAACAGTGTGGCAGGACAAGGGGATGGTGTAAGTGCGCTTGCCATGAGCGCTGATGGTACGCAGTTTCTTACGGCCTGGCAGGATGGCGGAATTGGACTTTGGAACTTCAAGACGAGAACACTCCTGACCCGTTACATGGGACATGAGGATGAGGCAACGTGTGTATGCTTTAGTCCTGATGGCCAATTCTTTGCATCTGGGGGGAAGGATGATACCGTATGTCTGTGGAGCATCCACAATGAGGAGTGTCTGCAACGGCTAAAGGGGCATGAGGACACTGTAAGCGCTGTCATCTTTAGCCCTGAGGGGTGGAACCTGTATTCGGCTGGCATGGACGGCAGGGTGATAAAGTGGTTTATTGACTGGGTACTTGACCAGGAGGAGGGTGTGCTATGGAAGACTCAGGCAAAGGGGCTTGTCTCTGAGTTTTTATCTTACCAGTACAGGCGGGGGATAATTGAAAAAAACAAACCTAGCTGGAGCGAAGAGGACATACCCCTTCTTGAATCAAGGATTAAGGCGGCAGGGTTTGAGTTTGCCCTATCGGATCTGCTAAAAGATACATTGCCTTCTTATAAAGCTAATTGGATGGAGTCGGTTCCTAAACGATTGCCTCTTGAGATGGATGAGCCAAGAGATGAGGGCGAGATAAAGCAGGAAAAGGCCGCCAAGAGATTGACGGCAAAGCTAATTAAGCAGAGCGCTGTTGTGTTGCTAGTACTTGTTGTCTTGGCGCTTGCAGCGTATATGTATAGCTCGTCGAAAAATAAATACAATGAGGTGGAGTTGAGCAGATTTGATCTCAAAGTTGCCAAGGCCGGTATGGTGCACGAGGCCCTTGCATACGTCAAGGACAAGTCTCAGGGCGATTGTGACACAAAAAGGCTTGATACATATAAAGAAAGCTATATGTATATGATTAATAAGCATCTGACCTCCATAATATCAACAGCGTCAATGACCCAACAAAACGTGAGCTGTTTAGTTAAGCTAAGTACAAGCAAAGAGGGCATAGACACCCTGATTTTTCAGATGTTGCATACGAACAATCTTGATGAGGCTGCTGCTATTAGCTACTTACTGTCGTATGTGGGCAACAATGCCATCAACCCTCTCCTTACTGCCCTCCCTGACATCTCTCACAACAAGCAGGTCAATAGCGAAGCAGGGATGGATAAGAAGACCAGGGAGCGGCTTATTGTAGAGGCTGTTGTTAATATGGGCAGCACAGAGGCTGTAAATGTTGTCATCGAGTACGCCTTGAGAGACGATGGTTTCGCTGAGTCCGCAGCGCCCTACATCAAGCGGATAATAGCAACCAAGCGGCTTGATGTGGACGCAGCTCTTAAAGCGCTTGAGGGCTTAATGAACAACAACAGCAGCGTAGTAAGAAAAAACGCTGTCAGCACCCTGGTATTTTTTAAAGGGTCAGAGGCAAAGCGGCTTGCCACAAAGGCCCTCCAAGACAGTAGCGAGGAAGTGCGCAAAGAGGCAGGGGCCGTCCTTGAGTGAGATTTAAAAACACCGTACTGAACCTCTCTATAGCACTCAAGTCCTTCAGTAACTTTAAGCTCAGGAGTGCTTTGGCTGTGGCTGGTGTTGTCTTGGGGACGTTATCGCTCATCACCGTTACAAACATCTCGGCCTCTTTGAGGTTCCAGACGCTAAAGGAGATAGAGAGCTTTGGCAAGAACATGTTGGTTGTAAGAAGCGCGCTGAGGGGTATGCACGGAAGCCCCGGTACTCTGGGCGAGTCTACGTCCTTGACACTTGCCGATGCCAGGGCCATTAAGAACTCAACATTTTACATGAACAGCATAGCCCCCTCCACAAGCATGGTCTTTCCAATGAGATACGTCGGTGCGACCATAAATGCAACATTGATAGGGGTCGGGAGCGAGTTCTTTCAGATAAGAACACTTGATTTAAGCGACGGCCGGTACTTTACCAAGGACGAGGAAAAGGAGCTTAAGAGAAAGGTCATCATAGGGGCCAAGGTTGCAGAAAAGCTGTTCAATCAGGTTAGCCCAATTGGTAAATATCTCTACGTCTACCGCGTTCCTTGTGAGGTCGTAGGCGTGGTGCAGCCCATTGGGTTAGACGTCTCAGGTGTTGATGTAGACAACGTCGTTTATCTGCCGTTGAGTACCTATCTAAGGCGTTTTACTAATAAGGAATACGTTAGCATAATTTACATAGAGGCCAATGACGATACCGTAATCCCCCTGCTTCAAGCACAGATAGAGAACCTGCTCAGGGTCAGACACAAGATCAAGAAAGGCCAGAAGGACGACTTCTCGGTAATCGACCTAAAGGATGTCAACGACATGAAGACGCAGGCCATTAAACTGGTAAAGACTCTAGGCCTGGTAACATCGTTTGTGTCTTTCATAATCAGCGCCGTTGGGATACTGTCGATAATGATCCTTATGGTAAACGAGCGCAAGGTGGAGATCGGGATAAGGCGGGCTGTTGGGTCAAAAAAGAGGGACATAATGCTTCAGTTTCTGACTGAGTCGTCCTTTATATCTTTTACAGGCGGGGTTATAGGCTGTGTCATGGGTGTGGCGCTGAGTCTCTTGGTAGCGTTTTTTACGGGGATGCCATTTGTGGTGTCAATTAAAGGGGTTTTTATATCATTTACGGCGTCCTTGGTAACGGGTCTGTTCTCCGGTATCTACCCATCTAAAAAGGCTATCGAGATCGAGCCTATTAATATACTCAGATGATGACTTAGTACAATGCTCAAACATCTACTGCATACCGCCATAACTGTACCCCTCACACCACTACGGATGCTTTTAGCCGGTATACAAAGCCGTTGTGTGACTGACTATTTATCGGCTTTTTCTGTAGGATAGCCCCTTTTTATCCAATCAACAATACCAACCCTATACCAGTAGATCTTTGTAAAGCTAAAGCCAAGGTATTCTAGGAAGAAAGTTGCTGTGGCAGCCTCCCAGTTCATTTCGCTGTCGCAGTAAACAACGACAATTGAATCTAAATCGTACTTGTTAATCAAGGTTGGGTCGTTAAAGAGTTCATCAAACGGCAGTGATTCAGCCCCTATGATATGCTCATTCTCATAATCCTTCTTGGGCCTGACATCCAGCAAGATAAACTTCTTCTTATCGTCTATCCAGCCCTTCAGTCTACCGCCTGTTATTTTGGTGTAGTCTTCAAAGAAATAAGGCATACTCTCATTTTCCTTGAACCTTTGCTTGAGCTTTCTCATTTCCTGTATTGCTGGATAGAGCCACGTTATAGCAGATGCGTAGTTATCCATAACCACCACTACAATAAATAAGGCTAATATGGCTATTGTAGATTTCTTATACATCGTTATCTCCTTTTGTTACATTTTCTTTAAATGATACATAGTAAATCATACACTTAGAACAAGGGTTTTTATAACACATCTGGACGATTTTGTCAAGAGGAATAAAGGATTGGGGTGCATAAGAATTTCATGGGGGACAATAAAAATAAATGGGGTCAAGGGAACTGTCCCCTTGTGGGTGGGTCTGAGGGAGGGCAAAGCCCACCATTCTATTCAAAAATCCTCACGACTTTCTTATGCACCCAAAGGATTGTCTGAACTAGGATTACACGGATTAAATGATTTACAGGAAAAAGATTTTAAATAAACCTGGTAATCCCTTAATCCGTTAAATCGTGGTTCAGACATTTTTTAATGCAACCATGCAGAGCACCCCTTTCTTTTTCAAATACGATTGCCCTGAGGGCTGTATAGATGCGTTTTTTACTTATGTATGATATGTGTTATAATAATCAGTGACTTTTATCATAAGGAGGAAACCATATGCCAAAAATAGGGATGGACTTAAACAGATTCATACTTGAGGAAGAACGTAAATACCCCAGTGCAACGGGGTCGCTGTCAATAGCCTTGATGTCGATCGAGACCGCATCCAAGATCATAGCCGCACATACCAGGATGGCAGGACTTGCCGATATCTTTGGAAAGGCGGACAAGGTAAACATTCAGGGGGAGGAGGTGCAGAGGCTGGATGAGTTTTCAAATGCTGTGCTTGTGCGGGTATTGTCTGACAGTGGGCAGTTCTACGCAATTGCCTCTGAGGAGATGGATGACCCTATATACCCTGAAAAAGGAGTGGATGCCAAATACATTGTGGCCTTTGATCCGCTTGACGGCTCAACTAACATAGAGGTAGGCATAAATGTAGGCACCATCTTCTCTATCTACAAAAGGGTCACCGGCACTATGTATGACTTTATGCAGGGGGGGTGCAGACAGGTGGCTGCTGGTTATGTGATGTATGGCTCCTCGTGCATCTTTGTCTATACGACAGGCTCGGATGTAAACGGGTTTACGCTGGATCCGTCAAACGGGTTGTTTCTGTTGTCTCATCCTGCCCTGAAGATACCGCAAAAGGGTAGTACATACTCTGTAAACGAGTCCAACTCCAAGGGATGGACTCAAAAGGTCAGGGACTACTTTGACTCTCTTAAGGATGAGGCCTACACGGCAAGGTTTATTGGCACTATGGTCGGAGACGTCCACAGGACACTACTTAAGGGAGGCGTTTTTGCCTATCCAGCGGATGCTAAGAGTAAGAAAGGAAAGCTTCGTCTCCTGTACGAGGTCTTTCCAATGTCGATGATCACAAGGATGGCCGGCGGTATGGCTACAGATGGCGAAAACACATTATGCGACATAAAACCTACAGAGATACATCAACGAACCCCTATATTTTTGGGCAGTACATATGAGGTTGAGAAATTCCTAAGTATGCAGCAGCCTTTGCTGTAAACCGTTGTGTATTTAAAAGCAGATAGTGTGCGGGATTCCCTCTATCTGCTTTTAAATTGACTAAGTGCTGGGAGTCTATCTAGCCGTTACTATATAGCTAAAGATCGGTGAGGTTGAATCTGTTGCGTATGCAGTGATGTTAACCCCACGGCTGCTGCTGGGCGTTAAAAAGACCTCTCCCTCAGCATTGTGTGCTATAACAAACAGTGGATCCCCTGTAAGTGGGCTTACGTCGCCCTTGTAGATATGGTGATTGATGAAGGTATTAAGCAGGCCGGTGATACCGTTTGGGTATGCCGTGTACGTACTGGTGCTGGACTGATTGTATATTCCCTGGCAGGTTTTACCTGTTGCCGTTGCGTTTGATGCCTCGATACAGCCCTGATCGCCTCCCCTGTTTGTTATTACTATGTATGGTTCTCCTGCTACATAGGAATCAAGATAACTCTGAAGATCTGCAATGGAACCCCTCGCTCCTGATTCAATAGACCTAACCTTTGCCCTATCCCTTTGACCTAAAAATGCTGGCACCGCTATAGAGGTCAGTATCCCTATAATCGCTATAACTATTAATAGCTCAACTAATGTAAACCCCTCTTCAGACTCACTACCCATATTATACCTTTCTGTAAGCATAGCACACCCTTCTTTCTATATCAATTTTCCTATCGGTTTAAAACCGATTTTGTCTTTCCAATAAAACTATGCAGTACTGAATCAATAATCATACCAAGATGTGCACCCTGCTATTAATGGCTGTTTATAAGGTATATTCTCTATCCTTGCATAGTGTTGGGTTTTAGAGGAGAGATTAAGGGGATCTACCCTTTCGCACTTTTTTATAAACCAGCATTTTATGAAACCTTGAAAATAGATTCCCGCTTTCGCGGGAATGACAGCAAATGGCGTTTTTAGCTGTTCTATGTCGTTCCTGCGTAAGCAGGAATCCAGAAAGTGCAAAACTATAGAATGGGATGTAAATTTTATAATGTTGTTAAGCAGTTATGCCTAAATTTGTCATCGTGGTGACATAATATGTCAGAGAGGCCATATTATAGATGACCTCTCTGCTAATACACGGTTATTCTGACATCTCAGGCATTACCACACTGCCTTTGGGAACGTCAATATCCTTGAAACAGTTGATGTTTGTCGGAAATTCGTCTGAGTAAGCGTGTTTAAGATAGTTTACTATCTTTGAACGTTCATGTGTAGTAACCAGGTCACGGCCGTCTATTATGTTGTGTATCTTCTCCACGCTAATGACCTTAAAGTATGCCCCCATTAGCAATGTAAATGTCTCTAACTCATCCTGTTGGCAGATCTCATAAAACAGCCTCCTTGCCTTATTGCCATAGAGTTCGTTGGTATAAAAAAAGGTCAACACGTCGTTTGAACGGTTGAAGCTGCTATAAAAACTGTTGAGGGTCTCAACAAGGTTTATATACATTGACTCTAAATCATCATCGCCTTCTGACATCATAGATATCAAATTCACGATATTATCAAAATACTTAATTCTCATAAAAGCTCCTCTTGACCACTTTCATATATAATACCTTTTTTGCACGCATAGATAGTATCTTTAAGATCGGTAAACAAAATTTACACGATCATCCTCTCTCTCATATAGCATATACTGTGCCATCTCTTTAGATTATAATCAATTACCTAAACTATATGCAATTGTATATACTACACGGGTGCATAAGAAAGTCGTGGGAAATTATGTCATTCCCCTGTTCAAGCCAGGGGCAGGCTCTGCGAAAGCAGGAATCTATTAGCTTGTGGATTGCCGTGTCGAGCACGGCAATGACAGGACGACCCATAGGTTTCTTATGCACCCTACTACACTATAGTGATAAAAAAGAGGATAGACACAGCGCTTGTAGAAAAAGGGCTTGTTCAATCAAGGGAAAGGGCTAGAGCCTTGCTCATGGAAAACAAGGTGCTTGTCAACAGTGTTCCTGTTACAAAGCCGGGCCATATCGTTTGCGTTGACACGGACGTCATAACGCTTAGAGATTGCGACATGCCCTATGTAAGCAGGGGCGGGTTAAAGCTGCGCTTTGCGCTGGAACAATTCAACCTGGATGTTGCTGACATGACCGCTATTGATGTTGGTGCCTCAACTGGCGGATTTACGGACTGCCTGCTTCAGCAGGGAGCTGCAAGGGTCTATGCCGTAGACGTTGGATATGGCCAACTAGCATGGAAGCTAAGGAGCGATAACAGGGTTATACCCATCGAAAGGACAAACATCCGATACATGGACAGGGCAATAATCCCCGAGGCAATCGACATTGCTGTTGTTGACGTCTCCTTCATCTCACTTAAGATAGTGGTACCTGTCGTACTTGAATTTCTGCGTTCGGGGGGTAATTTGGTCTGTCTTATAAAGCCGCAGTTTGAGATAGGCAAGGGGGCAGTAGGCAAAGGGGGCATCGTCAAGGAGGAAGAGAAACGGATACAGGTAGTTGACGACCTTCAGACATTCATCTTAAGTCTGGGCCTGGAGGTCAAGGGAGTCTGCCAAAGCCCGATTAAAGGCCAAAAAGGTAATACTGAATATCTTCTCTACACGCTAAAGAGTTGACTTAAGGCAGTGAAGATGAATAGTGATTGTCTGAACTAGGGTTACACAGATGAAAGGATTTACAGGAAGAAGAGATTTTATAATCCTCTACAGTTTTGCACTTTCTGGATTCCTGCTTACGCAGGAATGACATAGAACAGCCCAAAACGCTATTTGCTGTCATTCCAGCGAAAGCGGGAATCTATTTTCAAGGGCTGCATAAAACGCTGGTTTACAAGAAAGTGCAAAAGTATAGTAATCCTGACAATCCTTAAATCCGTTAAATCGTGGTTCAGACATCTTCGTCAAATTAAGGTCGTTGGAATTTATCGAGGTAGATGTAGATAACCGGGGTGATGTACAGCGTCAGGAGCTGAGAAAAGAGCAGCCCGCCTACCACTGCAAGGCCAAGTGGACGAGTTGCCTCGGAGCTGGCACCTAATGCCAAAGCTATGGGCAAAGAACCCATCAATGCGGCCATTGTAGTCATCATGATCGGCCTAAAACGGATTAGGCAGCCCTCAAATATCGCCTCTGCCGCACTCTTGCCCCTCTTGCGCTGGGCGTCCAAGGCAAAGTCGATCATCATAATAGCATTCTTCTTCACAATACCAACAAGCATGATTACACCAACAAAGGCATAGACATCCAGCTCCTTGTGAAACAACATCAGCGTCAAGAGCGCCCCAATACCGGCGGAAGGCAGCCCAGAGAGTATCGTCAAAGGATGTATGAAGCTCTCATAGAGTATCCCAAGCACCAGATATATAACCGCTATGGCCATCACAAGCAGTATCCACAACCCCTTTGTTGAGGATTGAAACGCCTGCGCCGAACCCTGAAAAGCAGTGCTAATACTAGCGGGTAGGTCGCTGCGAGCCAGCTTGTTCACGGCCTCCACGCCCTCGCTTAAGGCCACACCCGATCTGAGATTAAACGAGATGGTAACAGCCGGAAGCTGCCCCAGGTGATTAACCACAAGCGGTCCAACATCGTTTGTCAAATTGGCCACATAACTTAAGGGCACAAGCGCACCACTGCTTGAACGTATATAGAGCATGGATAGGTTTTTTGCATCCAACTGATACTCCGGCAAAAGCTCCATAATGACCTTGTACTGGTTGTTGGGTGCATAAATAGTCGATACCTGACGCGAGCCGTAGGCGCTGTAGAGGGCTTCCTCGATCTGCTGCGCCGTAACCCCAAGGGCTGATGCCTGGTCACGGTTGAGCTCAACGTTTATCTGCGGATTTTTTATAAGCATGTCGCTTGTAACATCCTGCAACTGCGGCAGCGCACGCATCTTGGATTCAAACAGGAGGCTGTACTTGTACAGGTCCTCTGTGGAGGGACTCTGGAGCGTAAACTGATACTGACTCTTGGTCAACTGCCCGCCAATACGTATCAAAGGCAAGTTTTGCATATATATCTGTATGCCGGTCACCTTTGAAAACTTAGGCCGGAACTGCTGTATAATCTGATCTGCATTTAACTTGCGCTCGGAGCGGGGCTTTAAGCGCATGAATATGCGTCCGGTGTTGCCTGAGACGTTGGGGCCGCTTGCCCCAATGCTTGACATAAAGGCATCGACGTTTGGGTCATCGCTAATAATGGCAGCCAGCTCCTTCTGATGCCTTGCCATCGATTCAAAGGATATCCCCTGCTGGGCCTCCGTAAATGAAAACAACTGACCAGTATCTACACTCGGTAAAAAGCCCATCGGTATCTTCCAGAACAGGTACGCAGAGATAAAAAATAACAATATGGATATAAACAGCGTTATGAGTTTAAAATTCAACACCTGCCTGAGTGTTACCTCATAGAGCCTGAGCATACCGGTAAATACCCTCTCTGTTGCGTTATAAAGCCGGCCATGATCCTTGGCAGCGTGGTGGCGCAGGAATCGGGAGCACATCATGGGGGTAAGGCTCAAGGACACAAAGCCGGAGACCAGGATGGCGATACTTATGGTCACCGCAAACTCGTGAAGAAGCCGTCCAAGTATACCGCCCATAAACAAGACAGGTATGAAAACGGCCACAAGGGACAACGTCATCGACAGAATGGTGAAACCAATCTCCCTTGAGCCATTTATGGCTGCATCGTAGGGCGGTTCGCCATGCTCCATGTGCCGGACGATGTTCTCAAGCATGACGATGGCATCATCTACGACAAAACCGACAGACAACGTTAAGGCCATCAACGACATAATATTAACACTGTAGCCAAGCAAGTACATCCCGGCAAATGTGCCAGTTATAGACAGCGGCAGCGCAAGGGCCGGTATAATCGTGGCTGAGAGGTTACGTAAAAACAAAAATATGACTAACACTACAAGGAAGACCGTAAGCCCCAACGTATCTTTAACATCATCCACAGAGGCACGTATTGAAACAGAGCGGTCGTACAGGACGTTTAGATCAACGGAGGCTGGCATCTGTTGGCGGAACTCTGGAAGCATCTTCTTTATGGAGTTCACTATCTCAACAGTGTTAGTGCCCGGTTGGCGTTGAATTGCCAGGATGATGGCACGAGTGTTCTTATACCAGCTTGCTATCTTGTTCTCTTCCACACTGTCTATCACGGTACCAAGTTCGCCAATACGTACGGGGGCGCCACCCCGGTATGTTACGATCAGGGGGAGGTAGTCCTTTGCTTTGAGGATCTGCCCGCTGGCGTTGATAGTAAATGCGCGTTCTTTGCCATACAGCGCCCCAGTGGGGATGTTTACATTGCCCTTTTGGATAGCCGTTAAGACATCGTCCAGGCCAATCCCCCTGCTTACGAGGGCGTTGGGGTCTAGCTGTACCCTGACGGCATACTTCTGTGTCCCAAATATCTGCACTTGTGCCACACCGCTGAGCATGGATACGCGGGGGGCTATCAGAGTGTCGGCGTACTCGTTGACGCTTGATATGGGAAGTGTGGCGGAGCTTATTGCAAGGTAGAGAACAGGCTGGTCTGCCGGGTTGACCTTCTGATAAACTGGCGGTGTGGGCATGTTGGGGGGCAGAAGTGTGGCTGCCTTTGCTATCATTGCCTGAACGTCCTGACCGGCAGCGTCTATGCTCCTGCTCAGTTTAAACTGAAGGGTTATCTGAGTGAGCCCCTGGGCATTGGTGGAGGTCATGGAGTTCAGACCCGCTATTGTCGAAAACTGTCTCTCCAAGGGGGTTGCAACGATGCTGGCCATTGTCTCAGGGTTGGCCCCCGGCAGGGTTGCGGACACAAGGATCGTGGGGAAGTCCACGTTGGGCAGGTCACTTACCGGCAGGAATCGATAACTTATGACACCAAAAAGCATGATAGCTAACATCACCAGCGTCGTCATAACCTTACGGTTAATGAATATCTCTGAGATGTTCATTTTGAAGGTTGCTGTGAAGCGGGTTTTTTAATAGAGACCTTAGAACCAGTGACCAGACGCAGTTGCCCGTCTGTTACAACGTTATCACCTGGATACAGTCCAGTGTCAATGACTGTCTCGCCATCCAGCGTGATGGAGGTCTTAACGGGAGTGATCTGCACCGTCTGGTTGTCTGATATCACAAATACGTACTGTCCCTTTTGCCCCGTGAGCACAGCCTCAGAGGGTACTACAATAGAGTGCGGTCTTGTGGTGAGCCTCAGCACTGCGTTTACAAACTGCCCGGGCCACAGTCGTCTGTCCGTGTTCTCAAACATGCCCTTGAGGTGTATGGTTCCCGTTGCCTTATCAACGGCGTTGTCTACAAACGTAAGCACACCCTTTTCCGGGGGTAAATCCGTTTGAGGGATTATTGCCTCTACGATGAGCTTTTCAGAGGCCATGTACTTTTTTATCTGTTGCAGGTGTTGGGCGGGTACGGCAAAGTTCACATATATGGGCTGCACCTGATTGATGACCACCATAGCCTTGTTGTCGTCACTGGCCTTTATGATGTTGCCCTGATTCAGGAGTATGCTTCCCAGACGGCCAGAGATGGGGGAGCGGATGCTGCAGTACTCCAGTTGCAGGGCTGCGTTGTCTATGGCAGCTCTGCCGGCATCCGCCGACGCCCTGAGGGCATCCGCGTTGGTGCGTAACTGCTCGTACTGTGAGGTTGAGATGTACTCCTTCTGGAGAAGCTTCTCATATCGGGCGGCCTCCCTTTGGGCATTTTCAAGTTGTATGGTGTCTCTGATAAGATTTGCTTGAAGCTGCTTAAGGGCTGCTTCAAACGGACGGGGGTCGATGGTAAAGAGTATATCGCCTTTATTAACGTCTTGCCCCTCCTTGAAGTGGATGTGCTGGAGCTGACCGCCCACGAGGGACTTTACGGAGACGGTTGCATATGCCTCCACCTCGCCAACTGCCTTAAGCAGCACGGGGACATCTTTTTCGACAGCCGTGGCAGCAGTAACAGAGACTACCGGTGGAGGTGCAGGGGGGGGCTTCTGTTTCTCTTTTTCTGCGGTGCATGACGTCAGGACTAGAAGCATAAGTAACGCTGTTAGGGGCTTCATCGCCTTTCCCCCATGGCTTTTTCAATACTTGCCTGGGCTATCTTGTAATCAGTGAGGGCCTGGATGTGGGCGGTGTTTGCGTTGCTGTAGGTGACGTCGGCGTCTGTCACTTCAATGGGATTGCCCACGCCTGCTGCATATCTGCCATTTGCTAAATCAAGGTTTTCCTTGGCCTGCCGTACAGTTACAGCGGTGGCAGTGATCCTTTCCTCTGCTTCTTTCAGGTTGAGGTATCCCTGCTGCACCTCAACGATGATGCCTTGTTTTATGGTCTCTTCGTTTGCCTTCAGGACGTTAAGGTTTAGTTGGGCCTCTTCTATCTGCTTTTTGGTCAGGTAGCCGCTGAATATAGAAATTGACACCTGTGCGCCGATGTTCCAGCCGCCGTTAATGGCAAAGGATTCACCGCCCCATGAGTAACCTGCGCTGCCCTGTACGGTTGGGTAGTAGTCCTTTTTTCTAAGTTCGATGGTTTGTCTTGCGGCCGCCTGCTTTGTCTTGATGGACTGTAGGTCTGCCCTATTATTAAAGGCCGTTTCTATAATCTTATCGAGTGAGACGTCGTATCTTTTAAACATAAGGTTGTCCTGAACCAGGTACTCTGGGGCGTCTGGGACGCCCATAGCGTTGTTGAGGTTGACCCGTGCCAGGCGCAGGGCGTTGTCGGCCTTGATCATGCTGAGTTTGGCATTACTGAGGTCTACCTCGGCCTTTGTGACATCAAACTTTGCGCGCTCGCCAACTGAGTAAAAGCCTATGGCCTGTTGCAGGTGTTGTTGGAACTGCATCACGGTCTCCAAGGCGACTTCACGGTTTCTACCTGCCTGCAGCAGAGTGTAGTAGGCCTGTTTGACGTTATAGACAATCTGTGCTGTGGTGTTGCTGAGGTCATAGAGCGAGGACTCGGCATTAAGTTCCTGGATCTTTACCTGTGTCTTGACCCTTCCAAAGTCGTAGATGTTTTGTTTTATAGTAGCGCTGCTTGTGTATTGATTCAATCCGGTAGGGGGTACCGACATACCTCCGGTTGTTGGTTGGTATCTGCTGTAGGAGGAGGAGAGATCCATCTGGGGATAGTTACCAGCCCCCGCCTGACCGATCTTGCTCTGGTTAGCCATAACCGTATAAGCAGCCGCTATAATGCTTGGCTGGTTTTTGATGGCCAAGTCGATGCAGCGCTCCAAGAACAGCGTCTCGCCCATCGAGATCGCTTTTGCGCAATCGGGGCCACACTCCTCAACCTTTTGTACCAGCGCCATGTCAGAGTGTCTTTGGAAGTCGGCATCGGTGTCAGCCTTGGGCGTGTCCTTGGCGTAGAGCCAAGCAGGCAGGAACAGTATTGCCAGCACCATAGAGGACAGTAAAGCCATATTGGCCATCTGTATTTTCGCGTATAGTCTCATCGTATCACCTTTTATGTTTATTAGTTTTAACATCATATTCTAAAGCAAGAAGCACTAAAAATGCAAAGCTGAATTTTTGATCTTGGGGATTGAAGTGATGGTGACAAAAAGTTACTTCTTACGTAATAGTTCACCCATATGTGTATTAAGAAGGTAGGGCTTTGCCTCTGCCGCAGGGGTTCGCAACCCCCTCCCTCAGCCCTAATGCTGGTATAAACGCAACTTGGTATGAGCAGATTGACGCTGCTGTCAAATTTCCAACAAGCAGTTTATATGCAGGCTTAACATAGGGCAAAATTTTCTTACAAACGTAAAAATCTGGTCATCACAGCATAGAATAGAAAGGGCTATGAGCCTAAATATCTAAGACACAATGCCCGTTTAAAGGCAGTTCTAAGTATGGCGTAGATATTGCAGGTAACCACTGAGGTGATTGTTTGGCGAATTATTCAGATTATATAAAAGTGAAGGATGGGACAATATGGTTAGAGATAGTTACAAGATAGTTTTTAACGGAGACATATTAGCCGGCCATGATAAGGTGTGTGTGGTAGATGAGCTGGCAAAGATATTTAAGGTTGAAAAGAGAAAGATCGAGGCGATATTTTGTAATAAACCAGTTGTTATAAAAAAGGAAGTCTCATATGAAAGGGCTAAAAAATATAAGACAGTCTTGAATAAGGCAGGGGCTGATTGTTCGATTATTAGAAACGCCAAGCCAAGCGATGCTCTAAATGCACGTCCAAGCAGTGAAAATAATAGTACGCTTGGGGCGTCACCAAGTAAGATACAAACGGGGAACGTGTCGCAGGGGTCTGCGCCTGTTAAATATGCCATTATGTTTAATGGTGATATATTACCAGGATATGATAGGCTCACCGTTAAAAATGGATTGGCTAAGCTGTATATGCTCGACGTCAGAGGGATTGACAGTGTTTTTCGTGGCAAACCTATTGTGATTTTAAGGGAGGCCCCTTATGATGTTGCTGTCAGTCACAAAACCCTTATGAATAAGATAGGGGCTGATTGTTTAATCTGCTCGCAGGATAACTTGAAGAGCTGGTTTGAAAGAAAAGAACATAAAAAGGTAAAGTCAGATTATAAAAAAGAACTCAAACCCCTTAGCGTTACTTCAAAAGAAGAAGCGGTTAACGAACATTATGATGTAGCTAAAGACGAGATAAAGGTATGTTTATCCTGTGGGTTTAAGAATAATCACAGTGTCAGCGTTTGTAGCCGGTGTGGAAGACCTTTCTTATTCACACGTTTACGGTCTAACGATCTGTTGGATGAAGATACGGGTAGTAGCAATAAGGCATTTAGCCTGTCTAAGAGGTATCCGTTGGACAATATGCCTAGCAATGCTTTATTTAATGGGGATGTTGATGGAAGCCTGAAGAAGCTCTTTAAGACGGACAGAGTGATGGTTGACACACTATCCCGTGGTAACGGATATGCTGTTAAAAGAGACGTCCCATATGAAGCAGCACAAGACATTAAGACTATGTACAGCAGGGCAGACAGGGATTGTTCTATTATAAGCGCTAAGATGCAGCTTGATAGCACACCCAAAGAGCAGTTAATGCCAGAATTGCTTTTGATAAGTACCAACACGTTAGAGTATCCGTTAAACGGTGAGATACCAGGTAAGGTTAGAGCCAATGAACTTAAAGAGGAATTAAAGGCTAGTTTGTCTGATATGCCGGCGGACAAGCCAATCCTTAACCAAAAAACGGGTCAAAACAGCATGGTGGATAGCAAAAAAGCAGTAGATGATAAGGTGTTTCTTTCAGAGAAGGTATTTTCACTGATCAAGAGGAATGAAAGAGAGCAGGCCAATTTCATAGGGCACCTTACAGTTGCCAAGCGTGAACACGGCTATAAGAAGATACTAGTTACCAGCGCTAACAATTTTGAAGGTAAGACGACCACTGCTATCAATATTTCCTACTCCATCTCAAAGGCAACTAACGAGAGCGTTTTGTTGGTTGACGGCAATATCCATAAGCCTACAATCTTTAAGCTGTTTAACACAGTCAACACACCGGGGCTTACGGAGTATTTCCTTGGTCAGGAGGACTACTACGCCTCAATACAAGCAACGATGTACAATAATCTTACAATCATGCCGAGCGGTCTGGAGATCTCCAACTCAAATGATTTATATGACGCTTCTATTTTTGAAAATAAGCTCAACGAACTTAAGGCCAGATTCAACTATATCATCTATGATAGTCATAGCGTGTTGAGCTACCCTGACACGTCAATAATAGCACGTTACTTTGACGCCATAGTGATAGTGGTTGAGTGTGAAAAGACCAAGTACGATGTCATACAGCAGGCCAAAGATAAACTTGAATCCGTTGGGGGAAAGATCTGGGGGGTTGTGATGAATAAACGTAAGTTTTATATACCGAGGTTCTTGTATGGCAAGATATGAGCATTATCTCTGTGTAGGCAAGGCAAGCGTTTTATTCTTGCTAGTGGTTTTGTTTGCCGCTTGTTCTTCAAACTCATCTGATGTGAAGGTTCATAATATTAAAGACATACCTCAGGATGAGTTAAGAGATGCTGTGATTAAGAATTATGACTATTTTCCAACATACAGGATCATGTCTGGGGACATCTTAGACGTTCTTTACCAGATGCACACATGGGATGTTAAGGAGCAGTTCAAACTGGCGGTTGACACAAAGGTGGACGTGAAGTTCGTACATGTGCCAGAGTTAAACGAGACACAGACCATAAAACCTGACGGCACAATATCTCTCCCCTTTATTGGAAAGGTGCAAGCCGTAGACAAGACGGTAGAGGAGCTGTCAAAGGAGCTCAAGCGTGCATACTCAAAGATACTCAGAAACCCGGATTTGTACATAATCATAGCCGATTATAATGCTCGCATCAAGGAGCTTAAGCTAGACCTGCACACCGCCCCGCGCGGCCTCAGCAGGCTTACAACGGTACGCCCCGACGGTTTTGCTACGTTTGCCATGCTCGGTGATGTATTCGTCATCGGAAAGACTATCCCTGAAGTCAACTCTGAGCTGAATGATTTGTATGCAAAGATGATCCCAGGGCTGCACGCCGTGTTGTTTCTTGAAAAGAACTCAGGTTTTGTCGTCTATGTGTTAGGCGATGTCAAAAAACCCGGTGTATACAGCATAGTTAAACCAATAACCATATTAGAGGCCATTGGTTTGGCAGGTAGTTTTGAGTACAGCGCTAAGCTCTCAGACATTGTGGTCATAAGAAGGGAGAAGGACAAGATCATTGCCAGGGCAATAGACGCCAAAGCGCTTATGAGTATGAAGGATAGCGACCATACGGATACCTTCTTACTAAGACCTGACGATATTGTGTACGTACCAAAGAGGTTCATTACGGAGGCTGCTCAGGTAGCTAAAGACATAGGCGACTTGATATTCTTTAGGGGTTGGTCTGTTGGATTCTCATGGGAACTACACAGGGAAAACCTTGCTACTACACCGGCTCCAACGGTAGCGCCTACTCCTACCCCAGCGACATAAGGATGTAAACGCTTATAATCTTAATATATAAAGAGGTAAAAAGATGGAAGATATCAAACGAGAGATATTAACGATACTGTTTAGGCAAAAGGCTACTATTATCCTTACAACAATAATGATATTTACCTGTTCAGTGCTGGTAGCCTTTTTTTGGCCGCCAACGTATTCGGCATCAGGCGCTATCTTGGTAAAGTCGAAGAAGGCGGAGAAGACCCCTGACTCTCTTGAAAAAGAGCTGATACGCACAAATCCAATCACAAAAGAAGACCTGTCAACAGAGGTGCAGATACTGACGTCTTTTGACGTAATAGCAAGAACCGTTAAGCACCTTAAGGATACTAATAAATATCCGCTAACGTTGATGAAGAAATCAGACGTGAACAAGGAGTATTACGATATAAAAGACTCTATCAAGACAGAGATAATCCCCTCTTCAAATGTTATCACAATTACGTACTATGACAAGAACAAGGATTTTGCTGTGATGTTTCTGAAAGAGCTGATACTAGAGTATATAGGCTTTCGTATGAGTGTGTACAACCCTGAGTCGACTGAGAATTTCTATACAAGTCAAACAAAAGAGTTTAGAACTAACCTCATAACCCAAGAGGGCGAGTTGATCGCCTCGGTAGAGAAGACCCACTCAGCCGACCCCGTAAAGGAGATTGAGAACAACCTGGTCATAAAGGTTGACCTGGAAAGACTGTTGAATAACCTCAAGACAGATGTGATTGACAAGACAAACCTCATAGAAACGCTTAATAAAAATATCAACGCTAAAAACCCAGATGCTTTTAAGTTCATCGAAAACGTAGCATCTATAAAGCAGTTGAGTGTGTCGCTTAACGACCTTCAATTAGAAAAGATAGCGTACCTGAAGAAATACCTGCCTGAGAGCGAAAAGATAGCCCTTATAAACGAGCAGATCAGTAAGTTAGAGGGAAAACTCATGTCCGAGGCAAAGAACTACAAGGTGGTGTTAGAGAAAGACCTCAATACGATACAACAAAAGATACAGGACTTACAACAGAGATTAAACGTAATCAATACTCTTAACGTTGAACTAAAGAAACAGGCCATCAGAAATGATCGTATGAACCTTGAAAAAAACGTACTCAACGACTCCTATACAACCTTGTCGTTAAGAAAGAACGAGTCGCGGTTAAACAGTTCGTTGGCCACCAATTTCTTTATCAACGTAATAACTGAGGCGTTTCCAAGTAACGGGGCAGTGTTTCCTAAAAAGCGCATATTGCTGCCTATTGGATTGATCGCAGGTCTATTAACAGGATGCACGTTTGGGTTTATACGCGACTACTTCAACAACACGTTTAAAACGCCTAGGGAAATAGAGGATTTTGCAAAACTCCCCCTCCTTTTTTCAATCCCCTCCGACGACAGGGTAAAGTGAAACACCCTGCCTCCTTACCTACCTTCAACCGCATGAGAGGGGAGGCTCTGCCCCTGTCGCAGGGGTTCGCAACCCCTCCCCTCAGACCTAATGCTGTTGACTTAAGGCTGTAAAGATAAATAAGGAGGGCTTTGCCCTCCCTAGACCCACCCACAAGGGAACCAGTCCCCTTGACCCCATTATACATTACTTGTTCCCCATGTTTTTTTATGCACCCCAAAATATTGTAAAACTGATTTATTTTTGTATATACTATAGTTGCCGAATACTATAATAATAAATGTTAACATATTCTTAATAGAGTGGAAGGTTAATAATGAAAAAGGCGTTAATAACTGGCATTACGGGTCAGGATGGGAGCTATCTGACTGAGTTGTTGTTGGAGAAGGACTATGAGGTGCATGGTTTTATAAGGCGTGCTAGCACGGTAAATACAAGCCGTATAGACCATTTGATAGAAGATCCTAGTTTGAAAGACAAGAGGCTGTATTTATACTATGCCGATCTTAGCGATGGCGGCTTAATAACAAAACTGGTAAAGCAGATCAGACCAGATGAGGTATATCACCTTGGGGCGCAGAGTCATGTACGGGTCAGTTTTGACATGCCAGAGTACACCGGGGATATAACTGGTCTGGGAACGCTGCGTGTCTTGGAAGCGATAAAGACAGTTGGGATAGACGCCCGGTTTTATCAGGCATCTTCCTCTGAGCTATTTGGTCAGGCCAAGGAAGTTCCACAGAGGGAGACAACGCCGTTTTATCCTCGTTCGCCTTATGCGTGCGCCAAGGTATACGCCTACTGGATAACGGTAAACTATAGGGAAGGCTACGGGCTTTTTGCATGTAACGGTATATTGTTCAATCACGAGTCCCCACGACGGGGGGAGACCTTTGTAACGAGAAAGATAACCCGCACTTTGTCACGGATAAAGCTCGGTTTAGAGGATAGACTCTACCTTGGCAATATGGATGCCAGAAGAGATTGGGGCTATGCCAAGGACTATGTAGAGGCCATGTGGATGATTCTTCAACATGATGTACCTGATGATTACTGCATCGCCACAGGGGAGACTCACTCGGTACGTGAGTTTGTTGAGACGTCGGCGAGTTATTTAGATATGAACATCGCATGGGAAGGTCAGGGAGTCAACGAAAAGGGTATAGATCGAAAGACGGGTAAGGTCATCGTTGAGATCGACCCCAGGTACTTCAGACCAGCCGAGGTAGATGCACTTGTAGGGGATGCCTCCAAGGCTAGAGATATGATAAAGTGGCAGCCAAAGGTCAAATTTAAGGAGCTTGCAGCCATTATGACTGAGGCGGACTACGACCGGGAAAGCAGTCTAATCAAAAATACTGTATATGCTCCGTAGGCCCCAGGAAACTGAAGCAGCATTGTCGTGCCCATTTGAATAACATGAGGTTTGAAAAAGGCAACTACTATCATAGTGAGCTTCTAAAGTTCCTGGAGTTCCTGATCCCACCTTATGCCAGCGTGATTCAGCTAGGTTGTGAAACCGGAGAGATCATCGGCTATCTGCGGGCTTCGCATAAGGTGGGAGTAGATAAGAACTCTCAGTTTATAGAAAAAGCAAAAGAACGTTTTAAGGACGTAGAGTATATAGTTGGTGACATTGAAGATATCAAATTAGACAAAACCTTTGATTATGTCCTGCTTATAGATATCATTGGGCATGTGGATGACATACAAAGGAGCTTTGAAAACATAAAGCCTTTATGCCGTGGTGACACGCGCATAATTATTATATATTTTAATTATCTATGGGAGCCGGTTTTAAAACTTGCTGAGATGCTCGGTGTTAGAAGAAAACGCCAATTATTGGCACATTACCTGCCTGCGGAGGACTTAGAAGGTTTTTTATCTTTATGCGATTACGAAACAATTAAGAAGTTCAACAGGTTCTTGATACCGGTATACATACCACTGATATCTAGAATACTCAACAAGTTCCTTGTTAAGCTGCCTTTTATAGGAAAACTTGCGCTAAATTATATAATAATAGCAAGATTACCTCTTGTAAGGAAACCTGCTCAGGATGTGAGCTGTTCGATAATAGTTCCTTGCAGAAACGAGAGGGGAAATATTGAAGAGCTTGTACAGAGAGTGCCTAAGTTGGGGAAAACTACGGAGTTGTTATTTATCGAAGGCCACTCAAAGGATGGTACACTTGAGGAGTGTTTGAGGGTACAAAGGGTGTATGACACGTTGGATATAAAGGTGTCAACCCAGGATGGTATTGGAAAAGGCGATGCTGTTTTAAAAGGATTTAGGCAGGCTACCGGCGATTGTTTGATGATATTGGACGCAGATCTGACTGTCCCGCCTGAGGACCTGGAGAAATTCCTCAACGCAATAGTTACAAACAAGGGGGAATTGGTGATGGGCAACCGCCTCCTGTATCAGATGGAGAGGCAGGCTATGCGTCGCTTAAATCTCGTTGGTAATAAGTTCTTTAGCATGATGTTTACATTTCTGTTAGGGCAAAGGATAAAGGATACCCTATGCGGTACCAAGGTCTTGTGGAAAGATGATCATCTTAAAATATTAGCAGGTAAAGATTATTTTGGGGATTTTGATCCCTTTGGTGACTTTGAATTAATACTTGGAGCCGCTAAACTTAATTTAAAGATTGTTGAAATTCCTATACGCTACAGAGAACGTATATATGGTACGACCCAGATTGAAAGATTTAGACACGGTTTGCTTTTATTTAAAATGGTTATGATTGCATTTAGAAAATTGAAATTGATTTAACCTTAGAGGGTTGACCCTCTTGTGGCGGGCTGAGGGAGGGGGGTGCCAAACACTGCGTCAGTAGGCAAAGCCTTCCCTTCTATTTTAAAAGCCCTCGAAATTCTTATGTACCCAGCGCAAGGGGTGGGTGCATAAGGAATTCATGGGGAGTTTAATGGGGTCAAGGGGACTGGGTCCCCTTGTGGGTGGGTCTGAGGGAGGGCAAAGCCCTCCATTCTATTCAAAAATCCCCACGACTTTCTTATGCACCCGGTGGAAGGGGTTGTTTGATTTTATAGGCGTTTAAGTTTAAAATATAAAATGAACTCATTGAAATATACAAAGGGGGCGTACACATGGATGTCATAGAGAAGATAAAGTCGGAGATACTCCTTGAGACGGGAACCAACGAGTTTGAGATCCTCGAGTTCTACATATACGAGCAGTCTTCGGTAGACGGCTCAACTGAGCCATGTTACTTTGGTATGAACGTTGCCAAGGTGATGCAGGTGATAGAAAGCCCAAATCTACAGAAGAAGGATTACGCGCAAAATCCTTGCTTTTTGGGGTCTATCCCTTTACGTAACCATATAGTACCCGTGATAGATTTAAGCGAGTGGCTGGGTATAGAGCGCGTAATGACTGACAACGAAATTGTCATTATAACCGAGTTTAGCCAATCGGTGCAGGGCTTTCTCGTCTCCGGCGTTACGGAGATCCACAGGGTTATCTGGAAGGACGTCATCCCGCCTAGTGAGTTTATACAGCTGGCAGGCTCCGGTTCGATCGTAGGACTGGTTATCAAGGACACTCACTTTATCCAGCTCTTGGACCTGGAGCATATCATCTCTGACCTCAATCCCGAGTCGATGGAAGAGAGATGGCAGACAAGCGTAAAGGCGCAAAAGGACTACATGGCCCTTATAGCCGATGACTCTCCAACCATTCGTTTGATGCTAAAAAAGAACCTGCAAAATGCAAACTTCAGAACCCACATCGTAAACAACGGTGAGGAGGCACTGATATACCTTAAACAGCTTAAGCAACAGGCTGAGATGGAGAACAAACCCATTAGTGATTACATGGACATCGTGATATCCGACATAGAGATGCCGCAGTTAGATGGCTTTACGCTTACCAAGAATATCAAGGAAGACCCAAAACTTAAAATGCTTCCTGTCATCCTGTACTCCTCCATCATAACTGATGAACTGCGTCACAAGGGAGAGTCTGTCAAGGCTGACTACCAGGTGGCCAAGCCTGACCTCGACAAGATGGCTGAGATGGCCATACGACTTATTGAAAAAACCGATGCTGCTTAGTGGCAAGGAGGTTTATGTAGTGAGGTGTTATGGATTTTGAACAAGACGACGAGGTTATCGACACATATATAGAGGAGACAACGGAGCGTCTGGACGACATCGAACAGACCATCCTGAGTATTCATTGCTTTAATAGTCAACAGTGCGATGAGCTCCTTAACAGCGTCTTCAGGTCTGCCCATTCCATAAAGGCTGGGGCTAACCTCCTTAAGATGAAGAACATAGAGGTACTGGCTCACAGTCTGGAGAACATATTGCAGTTTTTTCGTCAGCACAAGCGAGTGCCCAATAAGGACGCTATAACAGACCTTCTCTATGGAATTGATGAGATCCGTGACCTCGTAAACGACATCAGAACGAGCAACAGAAGGGATATCACCTCTGCTGTTGATAGGCTCAACGCCCTGTCCCGGTATCTAAGTAGGGCATAGATTGTTACGGGGGGCAGCGGGGCGTGTTGACTCACGTAAGGATCTATACGTAGTTAGTCTTGGTGGTGGTCTGTATTTGGCCACGTCCAGTCCGCTATCGTTTTTTTGAGTTAGCAAGAGCATGAAGTCTATCCTCTTTAAAAAGCATGGTAGAATTTTTATGGTTTCAAGACTATGGATTCCCACTTTCGTGGGAATGACAATAATGGCCGTTTCCCAAATATGTCTTTCCACAGCCTGCCCCTGGCTTGAACAGGGGTAAACACAAATCCAGAAAGCGTAAAAGCATAGTTACCATGAAATATAAAGAAGATACATGAAGTCTTTCTTGCAAATGAATAATGCTTCTTTTTAGATCAGCAGGATTTAACAGGGCATATTGTTGTTTGAGTTGTTCCTTGTTTTTTTGTTGTATATGCTCTGACTCAAGCACCCAGGCAATTCGACCCGTTGACACCTGATCATATTATGTGATAGTATTACATCTGTATGGTATGAGCTGCATATAGTGTATGCCGGAGTGGCGGAATGGGTAGACGCAAGGGACTTAAAATCCCTCGGGTATTATACTCGTACCGGTTCAAGTCCGGTCTCCGGTACCATTTAAACAATGACTTGCAGGTATCACAGGGTGTCATACGGTATCACCAGGTATCAAAAATGGGTGCAAATTGCACCCACCCGATGCAGGAATGCGCCCAAAAAGCACCCACCCCCTGACCGACGGAGACCGTTGATTTTCCTCATGCCGACACCTGACGCACCGCACCCAAAAAGCACCCCCTCAATCAAATAGCCATCAAACAAGCAAACCGGCGTGGAATCGGCAAAGATGGTGAGCATACTACCACATGCAAGGGAAGCTATCAAATAAGCCCCTTGACAACAACTTACCTCCCATGCTTTAATAGATACATAAAAAATGCAAAGCTAACCCCCCCTGTGGTTTCGACCCAGGGTAGCAGAGCCGCAAAACAGCGGCTCTTGCTTTTTAAACGTAATGGAGGCTACTATGTATACTTGTTTTGATATTGCCAATTATTTTCTTTTTAAGGCAACAGAAGGAGAAGGAGGAGAACTTATCTCAAACCTTAAGCTCCAAAAGCTCGTGTACTATGCACAAGGATTATACCTTACTTGCTTCAAACAACCTCTTTTTAAAGAATGTATTGAGGCATGGACGTATGGCCCGGTCATACCCGACCTCTATCAAAAGTACAAGGAATATGGCAAGAGTGGTATTCCTGCTGAAGATAATTTCAATCCAGGTATGATAACTGAAAAAGACCGTGAATTCCTGGACGAAATCTTTGATGTTTTTGGACAGTTCTCAGCTATTCGGCTTAAAGATATTGCTCACGAAGATGAATGCTGGAGACAAGCATACGATAGATGTCCAGGCTCCATTATAACATATGAGGCTATGACAGAAGACTTGGTAAAATACATGCGTAATGGGTAAAAAAATCCCACTTAACCAAAAAGGCAAGCACTTCGAGGTTAAAACACCTCCTAATTATAATGAGTGTCACATAACCTTCTCATTTCGTCTTATGAGGAAAGGTAGTAAGTGTTGCTTGTCTCTTTGTAGGCAGATTGACAAAGCACATGTTGCCGACAAGCTGCTTTCGCTTGGACAAATGACATGGAAACAGATTCACCAAGTATCGCGGAAAGGGCTTGGATTTGAAATGATTCCTGTAGGCCAATTAAAAATTGCCATGCCTTCTCACATTAATGAAGACGTCAAAGAAGTCATGATTTTCAAATTCTCAGATAGCGGACGTTTAGCAGGCATTAGAGAACGTGACATCTTTTATGTTATTTTTGTGGCTCCAAATCATAACCTGTATTAATTATCCAAATTATTCAACACGCAAACACAAAACGATATCCCACTCTGATGCTCCCCCCCCGCCTCAAGTATGTGAATTCCACTTCACATTATGTGAACAAAACTTCACTGGATTTTTTCTTCTGCGCTTGCTTATAGTGTGACTAGGGTGCTAACACATCAAACGATGACAGACTAAGGAGGCGACTGGACAGAACATGGCGGATGGACAGCAGAAGGCGAAAGTGATCAGCTTCATAAACTTTAAGGGCGGCGTGGGCAAGACCTCTAACACCGTCAACATCGCGGGGGAATTGGCCATCAGGGGGAATCGAGTGTTGGTCATAGATACTGACCCACAATCTAATTCTACCGTGTGGCTTATGGGTGAAAATAATTTTGAAAAACTAATAAGTATTGCGCCAACAGCCAGGAATACCGTAAACACTTTATTTCAAAGTAGAATATTCCCAAATGTATACAAGTTTGACATAGGAAATGCTATAAGAGGTTACCAATGGATAGACCGTCTTTTTTTATTTCCTGCTGAATACGACATGATTGACATAGAAAACCATCTCAGCGTTGTTCCTTTTGCAGAATCAATTTTACGTAAAGTTTTAATTGATATTGCATATTCTTATGAGTATATTTTAATTGATTGTCCACCTAACTTGTATAAGGTAACACGTAATGCTTTGTATGTTTCAGACTATTTTATTATCCCATGTATCCCTGATTATTTATCAAAACTTGGGTTACACATACTTGTAAAAAAAATACAGGAATTTACTGAAGTAGCAGACAGAGAATTAAAACTGCTTGGGATAATACTAAATAAGGGTAGTAAAAACGTCGGAGTTTTCAAAGATGGCAAAGCAGCTATTGAGGACGAACTAAAAAAGATGATTGATAAGAAAACTTATGAGAAATTAGTGGACGACCAAGCAACAATATTTAAGACTTGGATAACAGATTTTGCCGGGGTTAGCGATGCTGTAAGTGAAGTAAAACCTTTATGTCTATTAAAAGGGAGAGGGTTTAACCAACCTAAAAAGTTATATCATGACTTAACGCAAGAGATTGTAGCTTTAATTAAGAGTAGGAGGTAACATGAAAGACCAGGTCATAGAAAGATTAAAAGCAGTAATCAGGTATCTTGAGCTACAGGAAACTATTGACGATATTGTAACTAATTCGTTGGCAGCGATTGAAGAATTAACAGTAAATAAACTAGCCATGCTTAAATCGTTTGATGAAAAGCAAATAGAGAACTATCTTAGGAAGAGAATTAAACGCAGACTTGAAAGTAGGAAATTCCTGCAATCTATATTCAAAGATGATTTGGAATGTTTCAAATCTTATAAGAATTTAGCACTTTACGCTTTCAAGGAATTGTCAGAACAATTCCAAGACAAGAAGAAAGAGATTGTTGTATGGGATAAAGAAAAAAAGAAAAAACATCTTTTTGGCCTGAGAGAAGAAAAAGATGTGATAGCGTGGTTCGAGTTAAATTTTAGTCACCCTGAGCATGTCAGGATATTTTTAAATGATGCTAATATAGGCAAATATAAAGGAGGTAAAACGATAGGGACTCTTGCTAAAAATGCTTATAAGAGAATAAAAAAGATAAGAGCAGTCTCAAGCGGGATATAATCAATGTCTGACAAAGATGATAAACATAGGCAGATTGAATATATGTTAATTCAACACCCATATCTGCTTAACATAAATTTCCCCGTTTCTTCTTTTGTTGTGGATATCCCGTCTTTCTCTGACGGAACTACACCAGATGCCATGGTCTGTTGCAATGATACCTATTATGTGGTTGAGCTTAAAACAGGGGATTTAAGGAATAAGGATGTCACTCAGCTTGCAGGCTATATTGATAATCTCATAGACGAACTTCGGCAAGATAATGTTAAGGGAATCCTTGTTGGCTTACAACCGATGGACGATAAAAGGTTAAAAGGATACATAGAGCGTAAAGGGTATGATATAGAATTGAAGTATGTTGGGATAGACCTACCTATCCCTGGCAGGTATAATATGTGTGAAAAAGGCAGGCATCCTTTGTTGCCAGGAAAGAAAACATGCTCATTTTGCTCTAGCTCTACCCCTTGACAACCGCCTAATACCCGTGCTTTAATACATACATCGATTATCTTGGGGTTAGCCGCTGACCTTAATAGTGGCATTGTTGTTTTTATAGTATAGAGAGCCTATGATGGCCGAGTGTTCACCTAACCGTGAGGCGGTGACTGCCCCAAGAGCAGCGATAGCACTCGGCATTTTTAATGCTGGGATATCGAATCTTGGAGGTACGTTATGAACGTACAAAACAACTTACCAACAACAACCCAAATAACATTCCACGAAGACACACTCACTGCAACCGAAAAGGATGGCAAAGTCTATGTTGCCATGAAGCCTGTTTGTGAAGCACTGGGCTTAGAATGGAGTGGGCAATATAGACATATCCAAAGAGACGAGGTCTTAAATAACAGCATTGCCGTAATGGCAATTCAGATGCCACAAGATGACCAGCAGCGTGAGATTATCTTTTTACCCCTGAAGTACCTGAACGGCTGGCTGTTTAAAATCTCCACCCGTCGAATCAAGAATCCGCTTACCCGTGCCAAGCTTATCCGTTACCAGGAGGAGTGCTACGACGTGCTGTTTGAGTACTTCAACGCCAAACCCGACACAACGCCCGTTACCGACAATCAACCTGACGGTGTTGGACATGTGAAAGACAGACGGTATGGTAAGCTCATAACCGTCCTCTGGCATGGTGAAATGGCCGTCTTTAACAAGGCAGCCCTTGTGTTAGCTGGCAAGGCCATGATTGCCGGTAAGATGGTGCCATGCGGCAATGATAGAGTGCCATACGTCGGCGGCTACCTTGCTAAGGACGCTATCGTAAAAGCGATGAAGGAGGTATTGTCATGCAAATAAAGCGACCTGGAGCGGCAAAGGACGAAATGCACGAATCAACAACCCAGCTTATCCCTGTGCTGCAGTCCACTATAGGCGGCAGGGAAGTCCAGACCGTAGATGCAAGGGAGTTGCATAGGTTTTTGGAAGTGAGAAAGAAGTTTAGCGACTGGGTTAAGAACAGGATAATTGAATACAATTTCATTGAAAATACTGACTTTATAACGCTTTCCCAAAATAGGGAAAGCGGTGGTAGAACCATAGAGTACAACCTCACCATTGACATGGCCAAAGAACTCTCGATGGTGGAGCGCAACGCCAAGGGTCGGGAGGCACGGCAATACTTCATAGAGTGTGAGCGCCGGTACAAGGCTGCGGAGGCCCACACTCTCCCCCCAACCGATGACCCGATACTGATGCAGGCGCAAGTCTCTATCCAGTTACGCATAAAGCAGATAGAGCTTGAGGAGAGACAGAGCGATCTCGAAAGGCGAATAGTCAATATGGAACGCCAGCACAGGGAGGAAACACCCCCTGCGTCAATGGAAGGTGCGTGCCCCTACGTTCATCCAGGGGCATCGACACAGGGAGCCGCACTATCTAAAACGGCAAGGGGTAACCTGGTTACAGCACACAGTAACC
>PEAB01000125.1 GCA_002753395.1 Nitrospirae bacterium MYbinv3
AGAGAAAGTTGAGTATTTTTTGCGTTAATAAATACACAATAGACCTTTTGAAAGTAGTAAAGTAGATGTTTTTAAAGTTCTTCTATTTTCTTTTTGCAAGAGGCTCTATAGGTAAAAATAGTAGGGGATGCCTATTAGAGGTGCAAAGAAATTTAAGGGAACAAAGATATCTTTAATGGGGTCAAGGGGACTGGTCCCCTTGTGGGTGGGTCTAGGGAGGGTAAAGCCCTCCCTATTTATCTTCTTACAACACGGATATTTTAACGTTGATGGAGTGACCGAGTTTTTTTAGGAAGTCGGGGGTGTCGGTTAGCACACCTATAGGGTTGACTAACGATGCAGCGCGGGGCTCGTCTGCGATGCTTACGGGCGTTGGTCCAAAGAAGATGCAAAACGCGTTTCCAATAGGCCATATAGCCAACTCACCCACTTCCATGACCTCTTTTGCGTCCTCAGCAATATCAACGTTGATACCACAGTCACCGTAGTACTCATCACCCCAGCGCGACATGCGAATCTCTATCGGCAGCAGGGCCTTGAAGGCGCTTGCCGTAGCGCTGTCGTTTAACTCTGCCTTCAACTTAAGATCACTGGCTGCTATCAAAATCCTATCGCTCATAAACTACCTCCACAGTAGAGAATCTTTAACGTCTTTATCAGGGCCTCTGCCTTGCTAAGCGTCTCGTAGTACTCCCTTTCGGGATCTGAGTCGGCAACGATCCCTGCACCAGCCTGAACATAAGCGGTGCTGTCCTTGACCACAAAACTCCGTATGATTATATTAAGATCCATGTTTTGGGCATAACCAATATACCCGATCGAGCCGGTATAGGGTCCTCTGGCAACGGGTTCGAGTTCATCAATTATCTGCATACAACGCACCTTGGGCACACCTGTTATCGTACCCCCAGGGAAGACCGCCCTTATCACGTCTATGCAGTCCTTACCGCTGTTAAGGATGCCCTTTACGTTTGATACTATATGAATGACGTGGGAGTAGTCCTCCGTGGTCATCATCTCATCAACGCAAACAGAGCCATATTTGCAGACCCTGCCTATGTCGTTTCGTTCTAGATCTATCAGCATAATATGTTCAGCTCTCTCCTTTTCATTGAGCAAGAGGTCGCTTCTTAGGGCATCGTCCTCGCCGATGTCCTTGCCTCGAGGTCTTGTCCCTGCAATAGGGCGCGTATCGACAACCAATGACCTGTCAGAGGCAGCCCTGACCCTGACCAGCCTCTCAGGAGAGGAGCTTACGATCTGATAATCCCCGAAGTCTAAAAAACAGGCAAACGGCGATGGATTGACTGATGACAAGAGCCTGTATATCTGCCACGGGTCTACATCCTTGATGTATGCCGATAGCCTTTGGGAGAGATTGGCCTGAAATATGTCTCCCGAACTTATGTACTCCAACGCCCTCTTTACCATGTTCATGTAACGCTGCTTCTTCATCTCATGCACAATCTCAATATCCCTGAAAGGGGGCTTAACAATGTTTGAACTGCAAAGGAGCAATTCGCTTTCTAAAAAGGACGATGTTGTATCGAGGAAACCGCTGGCCTCATCATACTTTTCCTTCCAATCGAGCTTGGATTCGTTAAAGACAATGCCGTCGTCCCTAACCCCGGGACAGTAGAGCAGCCACGCCATTTTCTTAAGGTGGTCAATTGCTATAAGCCTATCGATCATAAAGAAGTGGAGGATGGGGATGTTCAGGTCGTCTATGGCTTCATTGGGGATGTTCTCAATACATCGCACCAGGTCATAGCTAAGAAGCCCCGCCGCACCACCTTGAAAAGGGGGCAGGTCGCTTGACAAGCGCTGTGGATAATCACGGAGAAGCTCTTTCAATCTGGTTAGCGGGTTCTTTGTAGAGAGGCTTCTCTTGTTGTCCTTTTGTATCTCTACCAGTTCTCCCTTAGCCTTAACGATCAGGTAAGGGTCAAAGCCTATAAAAGAATACCTGGCTGTAATAAGAGAGCCTCTCACGCTTTCAAGTATAAAGGAGTTCTTTTGTCTTAATATCGAGTAATATTGGAATGGCGCACAATAAGTCATCTCTTTATAGATGGCGGGTATAGCGCCATCTTTTACGGCTTCCAAGAAAGCGCTTTTTTCAGGATATATGCTTTTCATTATTGCGGGGCATGGGGGTTGACCCCTCATGTTATTTGCCTTGAACTGTGATTTATAGAGCGTTTCGACTGCGTGTAACACAAAAAGAGAAAGGAGGGCTTTGCCCTCCCTCAGACCCACCCACAAGGGGACCACTCCCCTTGACCCCATTATATCTCATGTTTATACACAACATTTCAAATATATATTGCTATTGTTTAAGGGCACACTCTTGGCGGTATATCAGGTCCATGATATCCTTGTCAAACGTGTTGGTGCTCATACCTGCATCAGCAGTTACAGTTTGACCGTTTATGGCACTTGATCTGTTGCTTAACAAGAATGCTATCACGTCGGCAATTTCCCGTGTTTCAACGGCGTTTTTTCTGATGGTCAATTTCTCGGCACAGAGGTATATCTTCATAAACTCTGGGATACCGGCTGCGGAGGATGTCTTTAGGGCACTTGCACTGACAGCATTAAATCTGACGTTTGAAAACTTACTGAAAGATTTCGCCAGATATAACACTGAGGTTTCTAATGCAGCCTTTACAGAAGCCATGTACCCATAGTGTTCAACAGCCAATCTAGTAAATGGTACTGTCATAGTAATTACGGAGGCGTTTTTATCAAATAAGTCCTTAAAAACGTTAGATAAGTTGATCAGAGAGAAACAAGAGATATCCATAGCCTGAAGGAAATCCTTCTTGACAGTTTCGTGGAAGGGGGCAAGTCCCTCTGAATAATTAGCAAATGCAATTGAATGTAGCATTCCGTCTAATTTGCTATGCTTTTTTGAGACTTCTTTATAGAGGTTCCCTAGCTCATCTTGGTTTTCCACATTACAGACGTAAATATCTGCATTAGGTATGAATTGTTCTACTTTTCCTTTGACAGCATTGTCTTTTACGACGTAAATACATTCTGCGCCTTCACCTTGAAGCACAGAAGCTGCATGATATGCTATACTTTTCTTATTAAATACACCTACTATAAGATACTTCTTACCTTCAAGCTGTAAATAACTCATTTTATAGTAATTCTCCTTTCCTTACTAACCCACAGGCAAAATCGAGGTACACCGCTATTTTGTTATCTACTTTAGCCGTACCTTTAAGAAAATATGCGCTTTGTATTTTCTCGACGAGTTCTACCTGCATTTCTATTGTTGATTGAGGTAATACCATCTTTTTAAACTTCACATTGTTCATTCTTGTTACCACAGGGACGTCATCCTTGATATCACCCTTTACTAAGTGGGAGATTAAGACTGCGCCTGATTGAAGGATTGCCTCGCATATTAACACACCGGGCATTAAAGGATAGTTGGGATAATGTCCTTTAAAGAAATATTCTTCCTCAGAGATAAACTTCTTTGTCTTGATGCTGGTCTCTGTAATCTCAACAATCTCATCTACAAATAGAAATGGTTCTCTATGTGGGATATAATCCTTGACGTTATCCATCTGTTACTACGCTTTTAGTCTTGATTCAAGGTAATCCAGCGTACTTTTCATATTTCTTAATCTACCAAAATCCTCATCGGGTATCTCTATCTTATATTTCTTTTGCAAGGCCAGGACAACGTCCAAAAAGTCCATTGAATCCATATTGATCCTGTTAGCAAATGGTACGTCATCGTCCTGAAGGGTTGAACAATCATCATGCGGCATTACTTCTTTTATAATCCCTATTATAGTCTCCGCTATACTTTCTCTAGTCATTCTTATTTATCCTCCTTAAAGATATAACTATTCATACTTTCTAACTATTACAGTAGAGTTAATCCCAAGCATTCCAAAGGAATTGTTTAGGACGTATTTTATGTTATTTACTTTTATGGGCTCTTTTCTTACGATGTTTGTAATCATGCAGTTAGGATCGAGGTTATCTAGATTCAGCGAGTGGTGCACAATGTCATCTTCAAATGACGGTAACTCACCTGCTAATTCTAAAGCCCCTGCTGCTCCCATTGTATGCCCAATATAGCTCTTTGTATTGGTTATATAAACGCTATCATCATTGCCAAAGATACTGTTGATTGATCCCCCCTCTGTTCTGTCTCCAAGAGGTGTTGATGTTGAATGAGAGTTTATTATATTAATATCCTGCGGCCTTATAGCGGCTCTTTGGAGGGCCTTTATCATACATTGTTCCTGCCTCTGTCTGTTTGGCACGACATAGTCGGTTGCATCTGTATTTATAGCATAACCGACTAACTCTGCATAGATCTTGGCATTTCTTGCTAGTGCGTCTTCTAATTTTTCAAGAATGAATAGACAACCGCCCTCGGATATAACAATACCGTTTCTATCTTTATCAAACGGTCTACATGCCTTTTCTGGATCACTGTGTTTGGCAAGAGCGCCTTCATTTTTAAAACTGGCAAAGCTAAGAAACGCCCTTATAGACTCTGATACGCCCCCTGCTATCGCTAAACTGACCTCTCCAAGCGCAAGCATCTGTGCTCCATGTATAAGGCCGATGTTGCCTGCTGCACAGGCCGCTCCTAATGTATAGTGAGGACCTGTTATTCCAAGGTTAAGGCAGACCTCCCCTGCGGGATTATTTGCGATTGACTTTGGACTGAAATAATGAGATACATACTTTGTATTATATTCAAAATCCTTTATTGAAAACATCTCATCAACGGCTTCAGCCGCACCATGTTCTGTTATTCCAACATATATGCCTATATCTGACTTGTCATATTTTTCTAAATCGATATTAGCATCCTTTACTGCTTCATGCGCACAGTATATGCCAATTGAAGCTGCTCTTGTGCCTCTTCTAATATCCTTTTTTGTTTGATATTTAGTATCATCATAATTACAGACGCCCGCTATGACTTCCCCCATAAGCCTATCTTTGTAAAGAGAAACCCCTGATCTGCCCTCTATGAGATTTTTTCTGAACTCACTTAGGCTGTTGCCGTTAGGCGCTGTTAAACCTACTCCCGTGATAACTATTCTATCTCTGTACATTTACCTACCTTTTAATATTAAATTTATTGTAAACACAACAAAGTCTCCTCAACGAGCTTTTTTACTAGAGATTTGACGGACACTATTTCATTACACCGATAGGCATTTGAACCAGCAAATGCAAAGCCTTCCTCCAGATTTCCCTCAGCAGCGTTTAATAACACCTTGGCAATGCAGTACGGAATAGTCTTGGGATCGCAGGACTTCAGGCATCGGTAGGTACATCTAAACGGTATAGTCTCTCCCCTTAATATTCTTTCTACAAAGTCATTTCTTATAACCCTGCCAGGCATCCCTACAGGACTTTTTATTATAGCTATGTCTTCTTTGTTAGCTTTTAAGTAGGCTTGTTTAAAATTCTCGTGTACGTCGCATTCATGTGTGCACACAAAGCGTGTTGCCATCTGTACCCCAGAGGCACCCAATTTCAGATACCTCGCTATGTCTGCCCCTTCAAATACCCCTCCAGCCGCAATCACAGGGATCTGCGGGGAATAAGAATTAGCAATGGCAATGACCTCGCTTACAATCTGTTCAAGTTTCGTTGCCTTGTCCTCTGCCACTTCCCCATACGAAAACCCTAAGTGTCCGCCCGCCATAGACCCCTCTACTATAACGGCATCAGGCAACTTGTTATAGTTACGGCTCCAGAATTGACATATAATATTAAACGCCCTGGCTGAAGAAACTATAGGCAGCAACTTAACGTCTCTACCGTTAAGATACTTAGGCAGTTCTACACTTACGCCAGCACCAACTATTATTAAATCAACCCCTTCGTCAATAGCGGCTCTAACGAATCTCTCGTGATCCGATATGGCATACATGATATTAACGCCTATTATGCCATTGGATAAACTCCTCGCCTTTCTGATCTCACTTCTTAGAGCCTGTTCACCCATAGCAGGGTCGTATTTAACCGTTCTTTGATAATCCAACCCAACACTGGCAATCACACCAATGCACCCCTCATTAGCAACAGCCGACGCTAAACCAGCCATTGAGACCTTAACCCCCATTCCACCCTGGATAATCGGAATCGCCGCCTCCAAATTACCTATCTTTAGGCTCGGTATGTTATATATACTCATCTGAACTCCTTATAAACTAAACACAAAATAGAGCACCTGTCCACCATACTCATTAGTAAACAGCTCCACTCTCTATCATTAAATCAAATACTTACACATAACCGCTTGAAATAAAAGGATGACTGCTCAAATACCCTTCCGTTTCACAAGTAAACTCCCATAGTAGAGCATAATCCATTAGGAGTTATCTTTGAGAAAGAACGCCATCTGTCTCTTTAATAGTATCCTTGAAGCCATATTTATCCATATCGCCGATAACCTGACTTATCTCTATATACACTCCCATGTAATTACAAAGTATCACAGATACAATCCACATAACAAATCTGTAACGAGCTATTTTATACAGGCGGGGATGGGTAAGTCAAGCAAAATATTTTTAGGGGTGCATAGGGAATTAATGGCTTTTAACGGGGTCAAGGGGACTGGTCCCCTTGTGGAGGGGTCTGAGGGGGGGTGCGAACCCCTGCGTCAGTAGGCAGAGCCTCCCCTTCTTTTAAAAAGACAACGACTTTCTTATGCGCCCTTCCACCAAGTAGGGTTGACATCCTCAGCGCCTGAGCACCCTGCTAAGGTACTAGGCATCCTGGCTCCTTAAGCTCGCCAACGACGATGGCTATATATAAAAAGACACAACACAAGCAGTGAAAGCCCCTCATAACTTCTGAAAAAACTGTCGTCCTCAAAAAGCTCGCTGCCAATAAGCGCCTTTGTGAACAGGGTATCAATGGCATCAAACCCCTTGCGTATGGCCTTATCCTTAACAATTACGTACAAATGCTTCCCCCTCCCCCCTCAATAATTGCTATTTCCTGTGGTGTGAGGTTATAGAGTTGGTAGACGAGCTGGTCTATCTCACGTTCGAGGTCTGTAGTGTCCGCGTTGGGGTCGTTTTGCTTGCGGGTAAGGATTTGATCAACGATATCCACGAAATGTTTCTGTTTAATAGGACTAATTATTGGGACAGGTAAATTTATAGGTAGTCCTGTAGAAGTAGTGATGGCGCTACTTTTGTTCTTAATGGCTGATTTGCTATAATACATTGAGAATTTATTTTAAGGAGACTGTATTTATGACTTGCATACAATGTGGTTCAAAGGAAATTGTTAAAAATGGCAGCATTCAC
>PEAB01000126.1 GCA_002753395.1 Nitrospirae bacterium MYbinv3
CATGCAGGCATTTTACGAGTCGCACGACAAGCTCACTCAGCTCAGGAACAGCTACAAGATGCTCGTCAATCAAGGCAAGCGCCAAGAGGCCCGTGCGTTGATATCGGCCAATGGAGGCGTGTTACTCGACACTGGTCCCATGCGAACAAAACTCATGGAGATGCACAAGCACGTTGACTCCATATACAACAGCAAGGTCATGGCTCCAGACGTAAAGCGTCAAAGAATTGACAGTGCGTATCAGCAAATGGACATGATGGCAAAGCGGTTTAATCAGGTCATAAAGCGGGCACAAGAGCAGAAGGCTACGGGGGGGCATTAAGTAAACTAAAACTGTCGTAAGGTTACTTTACGGCTTTAAAGTAAACTAAGGAGGCAATATGCCGTTAAAAAAGGGAACGAGTAAAAAGACGATCAGTGCTAACATCAAAACGGAGATGGCCGCAGGGAAACCTCAAAAACAGGCTGTAGCCATTGCAATGGACAAGGCCGGTAAGAGCAAGGACAGAAAGACCAAGCGGGGTAGAGGGGGTTGACCCTCCCCCTTGCAATGTGCTACTGTAGAGATATGGCAGTAACGTTACCATTAGAGGTATACGAGGTTTTAGAGAAGACCGTCGGTCGTGACGACGCTAAACGGGTAGTCAAGGCGTTTGAAACAACAATCTCTGACCTCACCGAGTACAAATGGAAAACCAGCAAAGACGAACTTTTATCGGAAATGAAGAAAGAATTCGCTACAAAAGCAGACCTCGCTTTGCTTGAGTTAAAACTGGAATCCAAGATGCGGTTATACTTCCTCATCCTCATATTTGTCATTATCCTGACAAACTCCAAGGCACTTGATCTGCTGTACAAGTTCTTAGGCATTATGCGGTAGAGAGAGGGGCTAACCCCTCCCCTCCCGTCAGTCTATTTAATCCGATCCGCAAACAACCCTAACTGCATATCGCCACCTCACAGCTTAACATGTTCATCGCTGCCGATATCGTGACGGTTATCATGCCACCGCTGTCTCCTTTAACAGGAAAGGTATAACCAGCTTGCCTTTTTTCTGAATAACAAAGGCAGCAAAGAAGAAGACAAAGGCAGCATAGTTGAACATAACCTTTCTGCCATCCTGGTACGTCACAATACACTCACCCTCTTTAAAGACACCAGGGGTTTCCTGTATCGGCTTGAGCTCGGCAGCGGGCTTGGCAAGGGCGGCTACCTTGGGTGCAAAGTGCTCAAACAGCACCTCGTAGCACTCCTCCTGGTAACGGATGATTTTGTTCCTGATCTGTGAATTTTTAACCCGACCTGGATTAATCTTAAATAACCATCCATGGAATTTATCAAGTGGCAAAAAGGTAATCTCTCTACGCTGATCATCATTTGGTATCTGAATGGTCGTAATGACCATACAGATCGATAAGACGGGGTCTCTTTGGATTCGGTTGTATTGAGCTTTCCAGTCTTAACCCTAAAGTCTGACAAACGGGCTTAATTGCAACATAAACCTTGCCATGTTGCTGAATTGTTATTAGGGTGTCATCGTGAAACTTGACTTGAGTTGTTGCTGGTAAGTTGTTTTGTACGTTCATAACGTACCTCCGTGAGTTTTTCCATCTCCGGAATTAAAAATCCCGGCACTTGGAACTACCTCACGAGTAGCCACCGCCTCACGGTTGGGTGGAGTGCCGGGCGTTTGAAGCCTCTTATAAACTAAAACTCCACTAATAAAGCTAGTGGACAGCTCGTGAGTATTTCTTCCATTATTAAGATAGCACGGTTGCGGGTTAGTTGTCAAGGGGTATTGACAAAAGCTTTTGAGAATAATATTATAGAAACATGAGTAAAATAAGTGGCAAGATAGCTAAGATAGCTTGGAATACCGCCAAAGGAACAGCTAAGGGAACGTGGGTTGTGACTAAAGGCATGTGGAGTATAGGAAAGATAGTAGCGCCTGTTGTTTTTCAGGCAACATGGCAGGTAGCCAAGGGAACATGGAAAGTAGGAGAGGCAATAGCTCCACACGTAAAAAAAGTCTTACCTGAAACAGAAAAGAGCTTATCTATAGCTTTGGACATTTTATCCGCTTTGACTATGTTGGACGGAGATTGATTTGTCAGATAGAGAAGACTCTACTCTTTACAACCTCACAAAAGGGATGTCGATTCCTTCTATTGCCTTAATAGCCGTAGCAACATCTACCTTAAAAAACTCTTTTCCGTAGTGATATTTACCAAGCGCCTGATGTACCCTTTTTTCAGCCTCGGCCATATTCTCAAACAAGAACGAGGCTTCAAGCTCAAAAGGTCTTGGAACTCCGGTCGTACACAGATCATCCTTTCTTGAGTTTGGCATCCTTGTTGTCATGCCAACCTTTAATATATTAGGCATAGAAGGATTTGAAAGGATGTAGACAAAACCTGCAGTTGGGCATGAAATAATCCTTTTCATCTCTGCCTCTATACCTTCGTTTTCCGATGCAGGTTGTACCCGCTTTTGGGGTTCACTCTTCTTTGTATTCAGCGACTTGTCTTTGCCTTTTTTCATCTCAACATTCAAGACCTTACGGAGTATTTTTACCCCATCCCAGATAATGTCAGATGACTTGGGTTTCTTCTTCTTGCTTGTAGTTTTACGCAGTAGTTTTATCCCGTCCCACAGAATACCCATCACAAATCATACCATTTTTGCATTAAATTATCTAACAAATATTTCAGTACATTGAATTTTAACTCTTCGTTTATGGGACTTTTGGCAATAACAGCGATAAGCAACAGATAATGTATGCCTAATGCGATTGCTTTTTCTATTATAGCGTTACCCGATACATATTCGCCCGCCATGTTTATGCCAGAACTAAAGGCTTCTTTTGTAAATCTCGAGCTTTCCGCTGCAAAACCTTTTACCTTGTCCGTGCCCTTGCCCAAGAATTCTTTGGTTGATTGTAGCCCGCTGCTTAAACTATCTATTACTTTATCAAACATTGACACATTGTCTTTTTTTACATAAATAACACCTATTTTTAAAAGTTCAGGTGCCAACTTCTCAGCGTCTTTGTGTGATAATTTGCTTTTAGTAATAATTAGTTCATCATCTCGCATTGAGATATCTGCCGGGTCTACATTTAATATTTCTGCCATGTTTATTATTGCTATAACCTTTTCAACGCCGTCTGTAAATCTTCCTGTAAAGGTCACGTCATCTAAATCTTTTTTTTCTTTTGGCCGCTTTACAGTGCTTTTTAACTTGTCCGTAAATTCTTTGGTTGATCTTATCCCGCTGTTCAAACTGTCAGTTACCTTCTTAGACAGAGATGCTTTGTCTTTCTTGATGGTCTCTAAAAGAGAACAAACAGCTCCAATCCTTGAAAATTCACGCACCAGTGTCTCAGCGTCTTTAATTACCAATCCACTCTTAACAATAAATGGTTTCTTTGTCTGCAGCTTATTGACAATATCAAAAGAGTCAATACCTGATATTTTTGTCATATAACGTATAATTGCAGTCTCTTTAAACCCGTCCAGAATCTTCCCTGTAAAGATTACATCGTATAGCTCTTCATTTTCTAACTGTTTCATATGTCCCCCCTTACCGTCATTTTTCTCAGGGTGTCATCACCCTGCCGATAGTCTAACCGATGGCGGTACGGAAAATCCAGTGAAGTTTACTTCACGGGGGGATTGTGAGGGGTAGGGGGTATTGACAAAGACTTTTGAGAATACTACAATAAAGTTAAGGTATCGTTTAATAAGGAGGTAAGATATGGCATCGTTAGAAAAAGAATTTGATTATTACATAGAAAACCAAGATGATCTTGTAAAGAGATACAACGGTAAAGTCATCGTAATAAAAGGCCAACAGGTTATAGGCGCTTATGATTCTATCCCGGATGCTATCAAGGAGACAATGAAAAATCATGAACTTGGCACATTTTTAACCCAAAGATGCGAGCCTGGCACTGATGCTTATACAATGAAGTTTCATTCAAGAGTAGCTTTTGTCTGAATTGGCACAACCAATTGCACCAATAGTGCCTCATAGCTTTACTGTTCGCTATCCCAAGCGGGTGAGTATGATAATAACAACCATGCATTTATCCGATTTTGTTCATTCCAATGAGGTTATACATGATTTGTCTTCTGTTGGCGCTCGTCAATACAAGGCGTTATGGGATACAGGAGCGACAAACTCTGTTATTACACAAAAAGTTATTGATGAATTGGCATTAAAACCGATTGGAATGACATTTGTAAATACTGCTTCGCATAAAAAATTAAAGGTTGAAATGTATGATGTTTGGGTTTATCTGCCAAACTATGTTTTTCTGCCTAATATCATAGTAACTAAAGGCTTGCTGTCCGATTTTGACATCCTTAGTAGGGATGGATATCATAGCACAGGGAGACTTTGCAATTACTTATTCTAAAGAGGGCAATACGGTATTCTCTTTCCGGATTCCTTCCAAGTCAGAGATAGACTTTACTTCCAATCCTCTTACACACACCTAAAAAGCAAGAACCGTAAATTTATAACAAAATATGTCGCTCTTTATGTCCATTTGTCAAGGGGCTTATTTAGTAGCTACCCCTGCATGTTATGTCATGCTTGACGTCTTCGCCGATTCTACACCGGTTTACTTATTTAGTTGCTATTTGATTTGTAGGAGATTAGTAGCGTGATTAGAAACATACCGACAAGACTGGCTATTTTATTCATGATCTTTCTAATCCGTTGGCGCTTTTTTTTGTGCACTGTGTCTTGTCGTGGCATAAGGAAAATCAACGGTCTACGTCGGCCAGGGGGTGGGTGCTTTTTGGGCGCATTCCTGAGTCGGGTGGGTGCAGTTTGCACCCAGTTTTGACACCCTGTGATACCGTATGATACCCTTTGATACTTTGGAGGTTGGCTTGTATGCTTGGAAACTCCTATCACTACTATTATGCCGATATCTTTTAGCTGGGCACCAACTGTGCCACCGATACCCCTAACATCAGCCGCAGCCCTCCTTTGACAGCAGATGAAACCTTACGCCGTCAACGGAGAAGCCAATCACGCCGCCATCGATATCAAAATCGGGGTCACGAACACCGGCAGCCAGCAACAACTGCATAGAGGCATCAACCCTGCCACGATTAAACACGATCAGGATTACCTCATCGGTGCTCATCTGTCGCACGATAAACCTCACTCCGCAATCCTTCTTTAAGAACCGCAGCAGGGCCTTCACCTTGTCAGGGACACTGCTCACTAGCTCTATCTTAGCAAGTCAACTTACACGAGGTCAATCGCATTTGACCGTAAGAAAAAAATGGGGAGATTTGCTCCCCCTCAGCCCCTCTCGCAAAAGTGCCATATCACCCGAATCGGGGCGTATTGTTTTTACACAACGATTAAGTTTAAAATAAAAAACATGAACGATGCAGCCAAAAGGCTTAAGGTCGGGATAACCGGAGCGGCTGGTGTTGTGGGCACTGCGCTAAGAGAGGGGTTTGCCGGCAGATATGACTTGGTTCTCTATGACATTAGGGATTTGGGCAATGTTGGTACGGTGCGTTCTATTAGGGTCGATCTGACAGACAAGGGGCAGTTGAGTGGGGCATTTGACGGCCTGGATTGTCTGATCCATCTGGCCGGAGACCCTCGTCCTGATGCACCCCCGCATGTCACGTTACGTAATAATATTGAGGCAACGAGTTATGTCTTTGAGGAGGCACGGCGTGCGGGTATAAGAAAGATAGTCTTTGCCAGTTCCAACTTTTATCACCAGGGGGCTGTGATGGAGTCATTAAGAGGCGGCAGACGGAGGTTGATCTCTCTGGATGCCTCACCTTCGCCACTGTGCCTGTATGCGGAATCAAAGGTGTTTGGTGAGATGGTGGGCAGGCATCTGGCCTATTTGGGGATACAGTTTGTGGCACTCCGGATCGGATGGACTGTAAAGGAAGACAATCCGCGCCTCTATGCCGGGCATTACATGGGTGCAATGTTTGTCAGTAGACGTGACATGACCCAGGCCTTTGAAAAGGCTATCGGCATTGACACAACGTTTCTGCCGGCATTTGTCATCAGCAACAACGCCAGTAGCGTCTTCGACCTCTCAGAGACAAGAGAAAAACTGGGATTTGAACCTGTAGATAAGTATGAAAACTACCTGTAAACCGCCCTTGTTCCATCCATTGGTAGCAGCACAATCAACCGTGGTTAGCAGGATTTAAGCCATTTCTGTACCCACATAATAATAGCATTGTTGTTATGATTAAGCAATGTGTCCACGTTTGAATGGAGTGCTACCTGTCAGGAACACTGCTCACTTATTGAACCTTTTAAACATACCTTTGCTTTTTTTAGAGCACGCCGCTCTATCTTAGCAAGTCAACTTGCACGAGGTCAACGGGCAGGGCAATTGCAGTGATGATGACCTCATTGACCAGGCGCATCATCTGCCCATAGGACGTAGATGGCTCTGGTGCCACGTTCAAACTTATATCCAACGACCTCGGGAGGGAGATTGTCAAGCTGTGTCACCCTGGCATTTTCAAAACAACTCAGCTTTTCAATCAGACTCTTGTATGAGTAGTAGGCCAGCTTCTTGTGGGATAACTGTTTGTTGTCGGGGTTGTGTATCACTCCCGTGTAATCGAAATAGCCCTCAATGCCGCCAAACTTGTGATAATCCACTGTAGTGGCCCAGTAGACCCGCTTAACACCAATGCCTATGGCCGTTACAAATCGCTTGATCAGCTCCCGGGCCTGCCTCCGCTCAGAGTGAAAGTCGGCTGAGAGGCGTGGGTCGTGCGAATCACTTGGATAGCCTGTCTCCCCGATAAAGACCGGCACATTGATATAGCCATAACGCATCAACAATTCCGTCGTATCTTTGTAGTTTTGCCGTATCTGCTCGTATTCGTTGACACGGAGGTTGTCCATGGCACCATAGGGATGCCACATGCCAAAGAAATCAAAGGCCTTCCTCACCTTCATCCGCTTCAGGGTCTCAAGGACTTGCTCGTAGAACTGCAGATCGCTTTTAAACATCCCGCTTGTGGTAAGTCGGCACTTGGGACACTGTCCCTTGAGTGTCTTGTATGTGATCGCCAGTGCCCGGGCATATGTCTCCGGTT
>PEAB01000016.1 GCA_002753395.1 Nitrospirae bacterium MYbinv3
ATATACTCTCTCTTAACATGATGCTCTCCTTATCGATTTAAGTTTGGGAAACTTATTTTATCATAAGGAGAGCTAAAACTTCTTTCGTTTAGGAGTTTTGCAAGAGGCTCCGTATATAATTAATTATGGGCAGGTACTTACCATACAAGAAAGGGGTAAGATTTTTTTCTGTTTTTCTTCCAGAGATCGATCAAATAGAACTCCAGTAGTGGTCTGTCATCGGTTACGATAGGGATGGTATCGTAGAGGATGTTTCCTACCGGTTGTACATGAGTAAAAAACAAGGGTGATACGTCTTCCATTTCCGTGAGGTCTCTTGCAACATCTGCGTTGGCGAGTCTCCCGGCGATCCTGTCCGGGGAGATATCAAGGGGTTTCATAGAGCCAATTACGTGCATTCCAATCTTGTTGTAGCCCATTATGAAGTACATGTGTGGAAATACCGTGTTTATGGTATAAAACAACATACTGAAAGTTAATTCGTCGTCAACTCCTGCCATAGAGCCTGGCATTGGTATCCAATGAGCAAAGATGCCGTCATCCGTTAATCGGGTCTTTACAAGTTCGATGAAGTCCTTTGAGTACAGGTTGTTAACCCCGGCGGCATCAATAGGCGGTGGCGGGTCGATGGTGATTACATCAAAGCGCTCTTTGGTCAATTTCAGGAAGTTCCTTGCGTCGTTTATGACGATTCTACCCTTTGGGTATTGTCGAATCTTTTTGGCATCAGCATGGAAGTAGTCAAATACCTCGACGACCCCATCGACTAATTCCACAACCGTGACATAGCCGCCGTGTGAGATGGCTGAACGATATGTCGTGCCCATACCAAGACACAGGACAAGGGTTTTTTCAGGATTCTTGTGAAGCAGCATGGGCAGATGAGCCATAATCTTGGTGTCCGTGGCCTTGACGGTCATGTATTTTCCATTGACAAGCAAGATATCTGCAAGTTTATCATTTTTTTTCTTAAGCACACTTGTTATCCCCTGTATGCTTGGCTTGTGGTACACCACCTCGAATCGCCCTTTGGTCTTTTCCCTCATGTTGGAGACAAAGCGACTTTCGCCCCTCATGTTATCAAAACTTATGACCGTCAAGACCACTGCCAACAATGTCAGTATAACAAACGCCAGTTCCTTTGACACGATGCCGATATACAAAATACAAAACACCACGGTTGACAGGAAGTACAAAAAAGCAAGCATATATATCGCATCCAGGAAGTCCAGTCTGGGTGCAATGACAAAGCCGGCTGCCAACGATCCAACGGTGGCCCCCAGGGTATTGTACGTGTATGCCCTGCTGATACTCTTACCCCTGGCGTCTTCAAGCAAGGGGTTAATTATCCTTGTTGTCAACGCAAAACACGCTCCGCAAAGCAATGCTGGCGGTATAAGCATACTGAATACGTTCAGGTAACTAAGCATGATCGTAGAGAGACTAACCACCTTGCCGCTTAAATGAGACACGCTTCCGGCAAGGGTACCGAAGTAATGCAAAGCAAGGATAGTCCATACCCCCATGGCAAAGAGTAACATGGTAAGCCAAAGAAACAGCCGTTTGAGTCTCTTTACGACAACCGCCATCAACCAGCTTCCCAAGGCGATGCCAAGCAGGAATAACAGCACGATCAAAGAAAACCCGTATGTTGAGTTATGTACGAGCGTAGAAAGTAGTCTTGTCCACAACACCTCGGAGGCCATTGCAAGGGCGCCGCTTACCGTCAGGACGCCAACGGCCATGGCCTCCAGGGGATTAAAGGTGTCCTCTGAGCGGTTTGGTTCCATAGATACCGGCGCATCAATGCCACCGGAGAGTTTAAACGCGACAATGGCGACCAGGAAGTTAAGCACTGCGGCCAGGGAATTTGTAGCCCTCAGCCCGATAAGCTCAAACAGGAAAAACCCCGCCGCAAGCATGCCCAAGGCCGCACCAAAGGTATTGAAGGCATAGAGTATACCCACCTTCCATTTCGATGAGGAGCCGCCACCCTCTAAACGCAGACAATCGGTCAGCACCGTCAGGGTGGCACCCATAAGAGACGTTGGAATGAGCAGGCCGCAAAATACCAGTATCACCTTTAGGGTCAAACCATACATGGTCGGTGAGCTGTCGTTTAAGAGCGCGCTGAAGATCAAGTCAATAAACCATAGAAATAGCGGGAAGGCAAGCGCAAACATCCCGATCCCTATCTCCAGCAGGCCGTAGAGTCTCATAAGGTTGCCCATACGATGCAGCAGCCTCCCGGCAAACCAACTGCCTATTGCCATACCCAGCATAAAGCATCCAAGTATGATAGAGATAGATATTGTCGTGTTGCCAAAGACAAGACTCAACCATCTTGCCCATATGACTTGATAGATCAGGGCAGAGGTACCGGATACCGTAAATATTATGTATACCTTAACGTCATTATTTTGTTTTTTCACAAGACCTTCTCCAAAAAATACAGCGTGACTAAACTCTAAACGTATCCTCTTTAAATTTCATGGTAAGCATTTTTACCCTTGTGACAATCCTTCTGTCTTGCTTCTGATTATATCAGACAAAGCTGGCATTTCAAATTGTCTGCTTATCCTATCCGACAAATATCTATAGGCGTTAACTCCCAACTTTTTAGCAGTTCGGATAATTGATAAAAAAGAATCTTTTGCCTTTGTACCTTCATCTGTTTTTGTCTGTAAGCTCACGTCTCTATACCTTACCTGAACCCTTGCTTCCAGTTCTGTCCCATTATTGTGTAACGGTATCTCTGGATATTTCAGTACCTTTAGCATCTCCGCTTTTTTTGCACATGTCTTCATTATCCTCTCATCCAACTCCATATACCCTGTCTGTTGCCAGAATATTCTGTCAAACTCCTCATCTAATATCTTTGCTGCTTCTTCCGATGGCTCTTCCTTGTACCTTAATAACTTCTTATAGTATCCCCAGTATTCTTCTAAAAACCGAGCAATCTTTCGTTTATTGTCGGAGATAATGGGCATTAACTTCTTGTAATGCCTCCCCTCATGCACCCAACATAGTCCTAAATCCTGTTATGGCTCTTGCCAACTTTGAGTGGGTAAGCTTAACAACCCCACCTCTGAACGGTAGGGAATGAGAAATGGTAAACCTTGTCATGTTGCCTTTAATCTCTATTGTTTTCGAAGGAAAGCCTATAAAGGATAAGGCTGTAGATTGTAACCTCCGCTCCCGTTGGTCGCTAACCTTAAGTTGAGTAACACTTGAAGTAAGAAGGAACCATTGGAAATCTCCTTTTTAAATTCTATATTGTCTGTCTCTATTTTTAAGTCTTGTACAATGACACTCTCATGTCCTTTAAACTCAGCATCTGCCGGCAAATTCTCCTTGTCAACATGACACATCACTGTCATGTTTATCTTTATCTTCTCTACTTTTGAGTCTCTATTTCTTTTATTCTTATCCTTCCCTTCATCCGTTCTCCTTTCTTTTTCTGATGAAATATCATTATCACCATCTTTACTGACATTATTTTTCGGTAATCCTGCAGATTTTCCCTGTTCTCCCTTTAATCGATTGATCTCATCTCTTAGCTTCTGGTTTTCAACTTGAAGCCCCCTGTTTGTTGAGGATAAATCCTCTATCAAATTATAAAGCAGATAAACGCCATTTTTGACATCCACATCCACTTTCTCTATATCGATGTGAGTCCCTCCAGCTTTGATTCTATCTCTTGCTGATTCATATGTAATAGTCTATCTCTTATTGAACTATTTTGCAATAATTATTTTCCTAGTACCACTCTACCATGCTTTTTAAAGAAGATACGGGCTTTGCCCTCCCTAGACCCTCCCACAAGGGGACTCGTCCCCTTGACCCTGTAAATGTCAGACGTGGCTGCTTAAGACGTCGCCCATGTGCATACATGTTAATGCTTAAGTCAACAGCATTACCCCTAGCCCCTCCCATCAAGGGAGGGGGATTGAATATCACTACCTCTGCAGGATTACCGAAAATTTTACATGCTTTCTGAAGAGGATATGTGTAGAGACTGTTATCTGCGCTGTGATTAATAGAGATGGAATAGGGTATAATTATAGCTATGAGGTATCTTATGAAGTCTGGACACTATAGGATAACGATAAGATTAGTTATAGGTTTTTGCCTGTTTCTGTCCATAATATCGGCTCTGGTGGGGATATCCATCTCTTATCTGAGCACTTTGGAGAGTTCTGTTGATGAGATAGTAAAGAAGCATAATGCTCAGTTGGTGGCTTCCCTGCAGATGCAGTATCTTGTCCGCCATATCTCTGTGCTTGTTAGAAATGTATTGCTCTTGGATGACACCATTCAAAGAGAATTTGAGCTTAAACGGTTAAATGATGCTAAAAAGCAGTATATAGAAAAGAGAGAAGAGCTAAAGGCGAAGTGCAATGACGATCGGTCAAAGGCTATGTTTAAAAAACTCATCGAGGATGAGGTAACGACTATTTCATTATGGGACAAAGTAGCTTCCCTCCGCATCTCAGGTAAGAAAAAAGAAGCAACCAATCTGCTCATCAATGAAGTCCGTTTTTTTCAATGGAAATGGTTAGGAGATATAGACGATTTCGTGGAGATGGAGAAGGAGCATGTCAAACATGCTAATATCGATGCCGCCAATCTATACAAGAGGGCAAGGAATACGGTTACTCTATGGGGGTTGTTAGCGGTTATTTTGGGGACATTTATTTCTTTCGTTATAACAAAGAGCATATCTGCTCCATTAGAAGACAAGATACATGAAGAGATATCAAAACGCAGAGAGCAAGAACAAATATTGGTGTATCAATCAAAACTGGCAAAGATGGGACAGTTACTTGTATCCATTTCCCACCACTGGAGGCAGCCCCTTAATGCGGTGGGATTAATTGTTCAAGATATTCAAGATGCTCACGAAAATGGTGAACTTGATACCACATACTTAAAAAATTCTGTGAAAGACGCGATGGAAGAATTGAAAACCATGTCAGACACCATAAATAACTTCAGAGACTTCTACAGGCCGAAAGAAGAAAAAGAACGTTTTGACTTAAAGAAGGCTGTAGCAGAGGTGTTAGAGCTTCTTAATCCAATTTTAAAAGACAATTATATAGAGTTTATACTCACTTGTCATGCGCATAACGAAACATTTACAATACCTTCAGAGGTAACCGCCTGCAATTATTCGTCGATTATAACGTACAAGCAGCATTTCCAATACGTCATCTTAAACATATTGAACAATTCAAAAGACGCTATCTCCGAACAGAGAAAATGCGGATTACTTGGAAAAGACGATAGCGGTATCATATCTATAGATTTCTATAAAACGGTTAATATGATTACTATAAATATAACTGACAACGGCGGTGGAATTAACAGAAACATCTTAGAGAGGATATTTGAGCCTTACTTTACTACAAAGGAGCAGGGAAAAGGTATAGGTCAAGGTTTGTACGTGTCAAAGATAATCACCGAAACGTATTTGGATGGCAGGATTGATGTTGAAAACACCAAGGACGGAGCTGTCTTTAAGATTATGCTAAGAGGAGATCAATAGGCTTTTTATGATTAAAACTGTCTGGAATCAAATCCAAGGTCGATACCTACATTTGATAATTGTAGTTATTCTAACATTGTCAACTATGTCGGTGTATCATCAGTTACGTAATAATGATTTTGTCAGCTACGACGACTACAAGTATGTTACCGAGAACCCCAATATAGCAAGAGGGTTTACAGTTGATGGGGTCAAGTGGGCATTTAAGACCACATACTTTTCAAACTGGCATCCGGTTACATGGTTATCGCATATGTTAGACATCCAACTGTACGGTATGCACCCCAGAGGACACCATGTTACAAGCGTGATTATCCACATGCTAAATACGCTGTTGTTGTATCTGTTCCTTTCCAGGACAACGGCAAAGGTCTGGCAGAGCGCTTTTGTTGCATCGCTGTTTGCCCTACACCCGCTTGCCGTGGAATCTGTTGCCTGGGTCTCGGAGCGTAAGAATCTCTTGGTTACCTTTTTCTGGTTGACAGCAATGACAGCCTATGTCTCCTACGTGCGCAGCCCCAATGCAGCCAAGTATCTTGCCGTGTTGACATTGTTTGCCCTTGGGATAATGTCCAAGCCAATGATAGTGACGTTTCCCTTTACCCTGCTTCTGCTTGATTATTGGCCATTAGGACGCCTATCGAGTGTGGAGAACGGGATTTATAAATTTAAGATAGACAGGTCAAGACTTACAGCCTTGATTATAGAAAAGATACCGTTTTTTGTGCTAACTATTGCCTCAAGCGTCATAACCGTATTCGTTCAACGAAAAGGCGGCGCTATGGTTTCAATTAAGTCATTGTCCATTGCGTCGCGCATGTTAAACGTTATCATTTCTTATGCCGGATATATAAGAAAGATGCTATGGCCAACCGATTTAGCGGCGTTTTATCCTTACCTTAAAGATCACTCCATTTGGGAGATTATTATATCTGTGCTTGTTCTGTTGATTGTAACCATCTTTGCCCTGTGGCGGATCAGACATAACCCGTATATATTGATGGGCTGGTGCTGGTTTTTAGGAACGCTGGTGCCGGTTATTCAGATAGTGCAGGTGGGAGTGGCACCTATGGCTGACCGATACACGTATGTGCCCATTATTGGGTTGTTTATTATAATTGCGTGGGGCATTGCCGATTTATCGGGGAAATGGCGTTCTCTTAGGACTGTCTTTACTGCCTCATCAGTAGTCGTTCTTATGACGTTTACAATGTATACGTGGAGGCAGACAGAGTACTGGAGGGATTCATTTGCGCTTTACGAACATGCGATACATGTAACCAAGTACAATTACGTAGCTCACAACAACTACGGACAGGCCCTTATGAAGGCAGGTTTGGTGGATGAGGCCATAACCCATTTTGCCGAAGGACTTAAGGTAATGCCCTTTAGCGAGGAGATCAACTACAATATGTGGCTTGCCCTTAGTAGAAAGGGAAAGAGTGCTGAGGCTCAACAGTATCTCTTGAAGTCTGCGGCCCTATGGTTTGGCGGTGACAAGGCCACCCTGTACAAACAAATAGCCATAGACCTCTTGAATCAGAAAAACTATAAGGAGTCCATTGATTACTTCCTAAGATCTGCATTGATTAATAATAAAGATGCAGATCTGTTTAGGGATCTAGGTTTTGCTCTGAGTGCGCTAAAAAGATACGATCAGGCGCTCGCCTCTTTAGACAAAAGCATATCGCTAGATGCCACCAAATGGCAGCCGTACTACAACAAGGGACTCGTTTTAAAAGAACTAAGTCAATACGGCGAGGCCGAGGCGCAATTTACAAAGGCGCTTACCCTTAACCCTAACTCCGAACTGGTAAGCACAGCCCTTGATAACTTGCGCAAAGAAAGACATGGCAAGGCTCAAGTACGATGATATCTGGGGGTGCATAATTTTCATGTTTCATTTGAGTAGAAAGCATGCCTTTGTTTAACCATTATTTGTTGTTCCATAGTGTAGCGGAGATATTCAGTATTATAGTGGCATACTCAATATTTGTTGTTGCATGGAACTCAAAAAAATGGATGGCTAACGACTATCTGCTATTCTTAGGCATAGCGTCGCTGTTCATAGGTGTTTTAGACTTGGTTCATACCCTTGCATTTAAAGGTATGGGTGTTTTTATTAATCACGATGAGGTCAATAGGGCAGCAAGCATCTGGATTGCGGCTCGCTATCTTGAAAGTATCTCTTTGCTCATTGCACCTCTGTTTTTCAAAAAAAAGCTACATATTAAACCCGTTATCTTAATATATTCGCTCATTGTGTTTGTTGTTCTTGGAGCTATAATCTTTTGGGGTATTTTTCCAACCTGTTTCGTAGACGGCAAAGGGTTGACCAGTTTTAAAAAGATAAGTGAATATGTAATTTCGCTGATACTCTTGACAGCTTTGTTTATGCTGCGTAAGAATCGGAAAGAGTTTAATCCAAAGGTCTTTAAACTATTGAACTATGCAATTATTGTCACAATATTTACCGAGTTGATGTTTACATTCTACTCCCTGCCTTACGATATCTTTAATTTTGCCGGACACATATTAAAGATAGCGTCTTTTTTCCTGATGTACAGGGCAATAGTAGTAACTGGGATTAAGAGGCCATTTGATATCATCTTCAGGCAGTTGAAGCACAACGAGGATGAGTTAAGACACCTCAACAGGCAGCTTGAGATACGCGTTGATCAAGAGGTTACAGTTAGTCACCAGAAGGAGCAGCTGCTCATTCATCAATCCAAGATGGCGGCTATGGGTGAGATGATCGGGGCAATAGCCCATCAGTGGCGGCAGCCACTTAATGCTATAAGCGTGATGATAATGGACGTTAAGGATGCTTATGTCTTTGGAGAGATCAATGAAGACTATATAAATACAATAACGCAGAATATTGACAACCAAATCCAGTTTATGTCAAATACGATAAACGATTTCAGGAAATTCCTGCAACCCTCTAAGGAAAAGGTTCCATTTAATGTCTCACATGCCATTAAGGATGTTCTATTACTCTTTGCCTTTATGATGAATAAAAACTATATAGAAATCAAGTTGGAGTGTAAAGAGAGCGGCGTAAAAAAAATCCTGTTTAGACAAGACTGCATTGATATCTGTCAATGTGAGGAAGGATTTATCGTTTATGGCTATCCAAACGAGTTCAAACATGTAATTTTTAATCTTATTAACAATGCAAGAGACGCTATAATTACAGGCAGGGTCCGAGGGGTTAGTTCTAAAGAGACAAAGGGCGATATATCAATTGTGCTTTACTCGATAAACAGCAGTGTGAGGATCGAAATAGCGGATAACGGCGGCGGCATACCTCAAGAGATAATGGAGAGGGTTTTTGACCCTTACTTTACTACAAAGGAGGAAGCACAAGGCACGGGTATTGGCCTTTACATATCCAAGGTCATAATTGAAAACAACATGTCTGGTCACTTGTCTTGTGAAAACTCAGACACTGGCGCTATCTTCAAAATAGACCTGAAGTATATGGCTAAACCAGTCCATACCCTTGACACCTCAGAAAAGAAGTAAGAATTATACCACTTTAATATATTACTCACTGTATACACAGTCAACATCTTAAGCAACCACGTTGGACATTTACGGGGTCAAGGGGACTGGTCCCCTTGCGGAGGGGTCTGAGGGGAGGCAGAGCCTCCCCTTTTTCTTTTTTCACCTCGTTGCAGTTGGGCCTCGTACAAACAGATTGACGTGCAAGCTGCCACATTAAGGCTCTCTGCCTTGCCTATCGTTGGGATTTTTATCAAAAGTGGGGCTGTTTCAATCAACCACTGACAGATCCCTTTTGACTCCTCACCTACTACCAGTGCAAAAGGCTGTGTCAGATCAACCTCGTTGATAGCCACGCCAGAGTGAGGTAAGGTTACAGCCAGCATTATACCCCTCTGACTCAACCACTTTAATAACTCATCAATAGAGGCATCCACAACCGGTACATTAAAAATGCTGCCGGCTGAGGCCCTGACCACCTTTGGGGAAAATGGATTGCACGTCTGAGGCAGCACAACCACAGCGCTTGCTCCAAAGGCATCAGCCGCCCGTATGATAGAGCCGCAATTACCAGGGTCGCTCACCCTGTCACACACTACAACCAGCGCATCTCCATCTATAACTATGTCGTTTAACGCTTTTACGTCTCTTTGTACAATTGCTACAATCCCCTGCGGCGTCTTCGTATCGGTCAGCTTATTCATTACAATTGCTGACACCTCAATGACCTCAAATGTGCCGGTCTTAACTTTTTCTATTACTTCTACGTTCTCGGACGTATAGAAGAGCTGTTTGAGCACAGCTCCAGAGTTCATGGCGTCGAGGACAATCTTTAACCCCTCTACAAAAAAGGCATTTCCCTTATCTCTCTTTACTGATATGGCTTCCTTAATCTTTGGATTAGAGACTGATGTTATCATTCTGAACTCTATTGCTAAACATTTAAGGATAATGATATTGATATCGTTGCCACAAAGTCAACTGTTTGTGTTAAAATATGTGGCAATTGTAAAAGGCGGGAAAATACTACCAGGAGGTTAATATGCTTAAACAAATCAAGTCAATCGATCTAAAGCCCAGTATGTATGTTATATGTACGGCATCGTGGTCTAATCATCCTTTTTTAAAAAACAGATTTTTAATCGAAAATGAAAATGATATAACTACGATCATTAAATCAGGTATAAGAGAGATTACTATAGACACATCTAAAGGGGTGCCTGTTACAATTGCTGAGAGTGTGAGCCACGGGGATAAAGAGATTAAACCACCAGCGCGATGGGAGCCTGAACGCCTGGTTACAGACGAATTAAAAGAGGCGGTAAGGGACGATAAACTCCCGCCAGAGAAAAAGGCCAGGATCGTTTATGACTCTGCAACTGTTATAATGGCTAAACTGTTTGACGATCCAAAGGCTAAGAATATCAGCGCTGCAAAGGAAGGGATATATGATATTGTCGACCTTATAATCTCCGACGATAAGACTTCCCTGAATCTGCTTCAGATTACAAGCCATGATTTTTACACATATACACATTCCGTAAACGTAGGGCTGTTGTCGATAATGTTATCAAAAGCGCTATTTAAAGGCTCGGACGCCCATGACATGCACGAGCTTGGCGCTGGTTTTTTCCTCCATGACATTGGAAAGGTAAAGGTACCTCCAGAGATTATAAACAAGCCTGGCCGACTCACAGAAGAAGAAATGATGAAGATGCGGATACATCCTTATCAGGGTTATAAAATACTTACCGAGACAAACCAGCTCACACAGGAGTGTAAGTACATCGTCTTACAGCACCACGAAAGGGCAAATGGCACCGGCTATCCTAGTCGTCTCACAGGCGATGACATCCATGTCTACGGCCGCATAGGCTGTATAGCTGATGTTTATGATGCCCTAACCGCTGAGCGCTCCTATAAACCTTCAATGCCCCCTTTTGACGCGCTTAAGCTAATGAAGGAACAGATGATTGACCACTTCCACAAGGAACTGTTTGATAAGTTTGTACTTTTGTTTTCTTAGAATTATGCGTATGTTTTTTATTACCCATGTTTTTATATGCACCCTTATGTTGTCAAACAGTTGTGAAACATGCTATGCTTTAATGTTGTCATGAAAAAGGAACTCCTTAATGAAAACGACATAGGCCGGATTATTTCCAGGATGGCCCACGAGATTGTTGAAAGAAACAGGGGGTGTAAGGGATTGAATGTTGTTGGCATACAGCAGGGTGGTGTAGCCCTTGCCAGCAGGATTGCTCAGAAAATGAGCGCCATAGAAAACATCGAAGTCCCGTCAGCCTCATTAGACATATCGTTTTACAGAGACGACCTTGATATCAGAAAGACGCAGCCGGTAGTGAGAAAGACAAACGTACCTTTTGATATCAACGGCAAGACTATCATCCTCGTTGACGACGTAATCTACACAGGCCGCACTGTAAGAGCGGCGATGGGTGCACTGATGGACTTTGGCAGACCAGCCCAGATCCAACTGGCCGTCCTCATTGACAGAGGACACAGGGAACTGCCTATAAGTGCCGACTACATAGGAAAAAACATACCAACATCAAAGGCAGAGATCATAAAGGTACTTTTTAAGGAACGCGACCAGGTGGATCAGGTCTACATCCAGCGTGTTGAGTAGACGGCATGTATAAAGACCTGATAAGCATAAAGGATCTCTCCACTCAGGACATCGACCTGATAATAAGCACCGCCATTTCGTTTAAAGAGGTGCTTCAGCGTGATATAAAAAAGGTTCCTACCCTGAGGGGTAAGACTGCTATAAACCTGTTTTTTGAACCATCCACACGGACAAAAACCTCTTTTGAATTGGCACAGAAGAGGCTCAGCACTGATGTAATAAACTTCACAGTTCCTACCAGCAGCGTGGTTAAAGGGGAGAGCCTCTTCGATACAATAAAGACAATAGAGGCCTATGGCGTTGATTTTATAATCATCAGGCATCAGTCCAGCGGCGTGCCCTACCTTGTGTCGCGCTTTGCAAATGCCTCCATTATAAACGCTGGCGATGGTATAAACGAACACCCTACGCAGGCGCTTCTGGACACCTTTACGATTATCGAAAGGAAAGGCGCTGTAGCAGGTCTAAATATTGCTATCGTTGGAGATATATTTCACAGCAGGGTTGCAAGATCAAACATATACTGTCTGACTAAACTCGGCGCAAACGTAAGACTAATTGCCCCAAACACGCTGCTGCCTAAAGGGATCGAGAACGAAAATGTGCATATATACACCAACCTTGACAAAGGAATAAAGGACGCTGATGTTATAATGACATTGAGGATACAGAAGGAGAGACAGAGCGGTGGGTTTTTATCAACAACCGAAGAGTATTTCAGGTTCTGGGGGTTGACACGCAAGAAGATGGCCTCTGCAAAACCAGATGTAATAGTGATGCACCCAGGTCCGATGAACCGCGGCGTGGAGATCGCCTCAGAGGTTTGTGACAGTCTACATTCCGTAATATATGATCAGGTTGTAAATGGACTTGCCGTAAGAATGGCAGTGCTTTATCTATTAAGCAGTGCAAAACTTAATTATACGGGGAGCTTATAATTACAATGGATATAATATTAAAAAACGGACATATTGTTGACCCATCAGCGGGTATCAACACTGTAGGCCATATAGTTGTAAAAGATGGCAAGATTAAAAAGATAATCCTTGCATCTGGGATAGCAGAAGAAGAAACAGCTAAAGACATGCAAATAATCGATGTAGCAGGCCTTCACGTCTTTCCGGGTCTTGTAGATATACACGTCCACTTAAGGGAGCCAGGCTACGAATACAAGGAGACCATAGAAAGCGGCTGCAAGGCTGGGCTTAAAGGTGGTTTCACCACACTCTGCTGTATGCCCAATACAAGACCGCCTAATGACAATAAGACAATAACCGAGTATATAGTACAAAAAGGGCGATCGCTGCGCCTCTGTAACGTCCATCCCATCGGGGCTATAACGAAGAAACAGGATGGGAAGGAGCTGTCAGAGGTGGGAATAATGAAAGACTCTGGCTGTGTGGCCTTCTCGGATGACGGCAGACCAGTTACCAACTCACTGATTATGAGACGGGCGCTTGAGTATGCAAAGGTCTTTGATGTCCCGATAATCTCCCACGCCGAGGACGTATATCTATCCGATGACGGGGTGATGAACGAGGGATATGTATCAACACACCTGGGTCTCAAGGGGATACCGGCTGAGGCAGAGGTTATAATGATCAAGAGGGACATCGAGCTTGCGGCCTTAACCGGCGGAAGTCTGCACATCGCACACGTCTCCACGGCCGGCGGGGTCTCTGCCATTAGAGAGGCCAAGTCATTGGGGATCAACGTTACGGCTGAAACGACCCCTCACTATTTTCATATCACAGAGGACTACGTAAACGGATACAATACGTCGGCCAAGGTCAACCCCCCTCTACGTACTCAGAAAGACGTTCAGGCTATAAGACAGGGACTCCACGACGGCAGTATAGACTGCATCGCAACAGACCATGCGCCTCATCACAGGGATGACAAGGAGTGTGAGTTTGATCGTGCCGCCTTTGGAATATCAGGGCTTGAAACTGCACTTGCCCTCGGCCTGAAACTCGTTGAGGACGGGGTACTGTCCCTGAGCACCCTAATCGAAAAGATGACGATTGCACCATCCAATATCCTTAAACTCGGTAAGGGGACTCTAAGAGAGGGTGCCGATGCCGACATCGTAGTAGTGGACTTGAACATGGAATTCACAGTCGATAAAGAAGACCTCGTGTCAAAAGGAAAAAACACACCCTTTCATGGCTGGCGCTTGAAAGGCGTCTCAGTGCTAACAATTGTAGATGGCGATATAAAATACAACTTAAAACAGGTGAATCAATGAGCAAGGCGTTTCTTGTACTTTCAGATGGGCTGGTGTTTGAAGGCGATGCCTTTGGCGCAGAAGGCGAGGCAATAGGAGAGGTCGTTTTTAATACGTCAATGAGCGGCTATCAGGAGATATTAACTGACCCTTCGTACAAAGGACAGATAGTAACTATGACGTACACACAGATAGGCAACTACGGCATCAACCCAGAGGACAACGAGTCTATTGGAGGGTGCAAGGTAGAGGGTTTTGTCGTCAAGGAGTCCTTTTCTCATTGGAGTAATTGGCGCTGTAATCAATCCATAAACGACTACCTGAGTCAAAATAGCATAGTCGCCATCCAGGGGATTGACACCAGGGCGCTTACCGCACACCTTAGAACTACCGGCTCGATGATGGGCATAATCTCAACACAGGTTGCAAAGGGCGACAACGTTGCAATCAAGAGGCTTTATCAACGGATCAAGGAACATGGCGGGCTTGGCGGCATAGATCTTGTGAGAGGCGTAACAGCAAAAGAATCATATCAATGGAACGAAAGGCTCTGGTCAAGGGGTAACGATATCCGACCATCTGAGACACATCCAAGGGTGGTTGTTTACGACTTTGGTGTCAAGCTCAATATCTTGCGCAGCCTCGTAAGCGTTGGTTTTGATGTAACGGTTGTACCAGCCAAAATGAGTGCCGATGCGGTGTTGGAACTTTCACCTGACGCCATATTGTTAAGCAACGGCCCTGGGGATCCAGAGGCGGTCAGCTATGCTGTAGAGAACGTCAGAAGGCTCTTAGGTAAAAAGCCTATCTTTGGCATATGTCTGGGACATCAGATATTGGGACTTGCCCTCGGAGGCAGGACATATAAGCTCAAATTTGGCCATCACGGGGCCAATCATCCGGTAAAAGACCTCCAGACCGGCAGGGTCGAGATAACATCTCAGAATCACAACTACTGCGTAGATATTGACAGCATCAACAGGCGTAAGAATCAGGTTGAGCAGACACACGTCAACTTGTATGACGGCACCATCGAGGGGATGAGACACGTGGAGTTCCCAGTTTTCTCAGTGCAGTATCACCCGGAGGCTGGTCCAGGCCCAGAGGACTCAAGATACCTCTTTAAACGATTCAAGGAACTAGTACAGCACGGTTAAGGAGTTCTTAAGCACTTTCTGCTACTGTGGGGTACATTCTAACAACCCCACTCCATAGTTATTTGGGATCTATACTTTTGCACTTTTCCATCAATAGGCATTTTGTAAGGCTATGGAAAATAGATTCCCGCTTTCGCGGGAATGACATTAAATAGCGCATTTAGCCCCTCTATGTCATTCCTGCGTAAGCAGGAATCCAGAAAGTGCAAAACTATAGTGGGATCATTCTTGATATTTTCTCGTTAATAATGTTTTAGTAGATTATGAGATTGATCGTTCTATTGTGTGTTGTGTTCATAGGTTGCTTGTTAATTCCACATCTTGCAGTGGGAGTGGACAAAGAGGTTGTTTATTGGTATGAGGGTGATGTTAAGAGACATGCCTGGATGGCAGAGGGACAGTACGCCATTTTCCTGACATCCGGTGAACAAAGTGTTATCAGGAAAGTAGCTGAAGCGTTTGAACCTTCTGCAAGGGTTATAGACAGGCGTGGAAACACCATCTTTATTGAGACATCCAAACCGGTTGTGCTAACCTCGCTGCCTGAAGGTGTGAGCTACATCTCACACGTCTATTACACCGGAAAGGGCATGACAAGGAGGATGGCGCTAACCGGCGATATCATCGTCAGGTATGCTAAATCCTGCACAGAAGAGCAGGTATCGGCATTAGAGAAGCAATTTGGATTGAGACGAAAAAATTCCCTGGTTGTTCCTGACAGCATCTCAGGGGCATACGTGTATGAGACAACTAACTGTCCAATCTCTGACCCCATAGGTTTGGCCAACGCAATACGTAAATCTGTTGAGGTTATATACAGCTATCCCAACTGGCTAAGGCACGTAAAACATCGCGGGCTCTCTTCTGCTACACCTGATGACCCTTTGTTTCCTCAACAGTGGCATCTCAAAAACACTGGTCAAGGCAATGGACTGTATGGTGCAGATATTAACGTTGCTGACGTCTGGGGCACATACAGGGCTACTACGTCTCAGATAATTGCCGTTGTAGATGATGGTCTTGAGATAGGACACGAAGACCTTAAGGCCAACACCATCCCAAACAAGAGCTATAACTACCTAAACACATCCACTGACCCAACGCCTACAAGTTTACGCGACTCGCATGGGACAAACTGCGCCGGTCTGGCAGCGGCGAGGGGATTTAATACAATAGGCGTAACAGGTGTAGCCCCTGCAGCAGGGCTTGTTGGATATAACCTGCTTCAGTCCTTTACGGATGCAAATTCATACGACGCAATGACCAGGGGTATGGAGGAAGGCAGGATATACACCAATAGCTGGGGGCCAGAAGACACCGGTGATATACTTGATGCACCCGCCCCACTCTTTTCTGACGCACTTAATCTTGGCACAAGCAAGGGTAGGGGAGGTCTCGGTAACATCTATATCTGGGCCGGCGGTAACGGTAGAACCGACGACGATAACTCTAACAATGATGGATATGCCAACTCACGTTACGTCTTTGCCGTTGGTGCAACGACAAACATGGGCAAGCAGGCCTACTACTCTGAAGACGGCGCCAACATCCTCGTAAACGCCCCATCTAGTGGGGGTTCGTTAGATATCACCACAACCGACCTAACCATCAATGGTATGTACGCATCTGACTTTAGCGGCACGTCGGCAGTTGCCCCTATGGCGGCAGGAGCTGTGGCGCTCATCTTAGAGGCAAATCCTGGGCTTTCATGGCGGGACGTGCGTTACATACTTGCAAGGTCTGCGCGGAAAAATGACACTACAGACGCCGATTGGATTGTCAACGGCGCTGGTCTGCACGTTAATCTCAAGTATGGATTTGGAACCATTGATATCGCTGAGGCTATAAACCAAGCAAAGACATGGAACAATCTCCCAAGAGAGACCTCCATCTCAAAGACCTCTAAACCCAACAAACCCATACCGGACAACTATAAAGATGGGATCGACGACAAAATAAGTTTATCAGATGATATGCCGCAAGACTTGGTAGTCGAATTTGTTGAGGTCTATTTCGATGCCTCCGATCATCTATGTTTTACGGACTTAGACGTGACCCTCACCTCACCGTCTGGTACAAAAAGCGTTCTTGCTCAGGCCCATTCAACAACGATGTGTCCCTCAGAGTACTCCTATGATAATTGGCGCTTTGGCTCTGTCCGGCACCTTGGTGAGCCGGCAAAGGGGACCTGGTCGCTCCACGTTGCTGACCGTTTATTCGGCAATACCGGGACACTCAAATCCTGGGGCATTAAGCTATATGGGCATAGTAAGACTCTGCTCCCACGTATCTTCGCCAACGGAAAAGCCCTGCAGACAACCGTTAGCTCCAAGGACAACCTCTCGATAACGGTCAGCCTCACATCGAGTCAGTACGCAGGTAAGAGCGCTGACTGGTGGCTTCTTGCTGTTGGTCCAAACGGCGTTAGGTACTATTTTAATGCCTGGCTGTGGGCATGGGTTAGCGGATCAGGTGCAAGCTATCAAGGACCGCTATTTGACTTGCCAGCAAGCAGCGTCTTTAACGGCAACGGCCTGCCACCTGGTGTATACACCGTAACGTTTGGCGTCGATCTAACCCCAAATGGGGTGTTCTATACAGACTTCTTTGTCTACGATAGCGTCGATATCACTGTAACTCCTTAGTTGTTGCAGGAGGTATTACAGGAACGAGACGACCTTTTAAGCCACATGGGTATAGGCAGTCCCCTGTTTTCCATGCCCTGAATAACCCTGTCCTTGAATGTAGGTTGTGGGCCATGGCAAAACATCCTGTTGTATCCTATACCTAAGTTAATGGCAGATAGCGCATACACCAACACAATTGGTAGGAGTATCGGTAATACCATTATTGCTATCGGCAGCAAAACTAATATAGCTACAATCATTGTCTTTTTCATATGGATATACTATAACAGATCGTATAAGAATAATGCTTGGGTGTATGGTGCGGGGTTTTTAGTCGAAATCGAAACACCCAATGTTTTTTATGCACCCTGTTAAATGTATGCAGGGGGAAGAAAGAGGCATTATGCAGCAAGCTCAATCAACACATCCTCTCTTGTACTCCAAAGCACTGGCTTTGTATCATATTGTTTGAAAGCATCAATAACATTAGATGACACAGATTTTTCTTGATCATTTAGTATGGCGTAAGCTTTTGAATTGGATAGGCGCACACCCTTAGTGTCCTCCCATTTAAAACAGAAATTCTCAGCCATATTTCTATTGGGTGTGTTTATTGCTTGTAATATTCTTTCTGGAGCCGATCTTGATTTCGGTATTACAAAATCAAAGTGATGATCAAAACCACTCTTGCCTGTAAACTTAACCTTTGGTGTGAATCGTATATCTCCAACGTCCAACCATAATACAACATCTTCGTAGAACAGACTGGAAGTGTTAGATCTAGAGAGAAAGAACATGTCGTTTACAGCCAACATAGCCTGAATGAAATTATGCTTCTTTATTGCAAAGTTGTCACTTGTTGCATATATCTCCAATGCATCGCCATTTTGGTGAACTCCAAAACCAGCTATAGTTATTTTAAGTAGTTCTTGGCGCCTATAACTATCAAGTTTACAACCAGAATTAAGAAGATCATTAATTATATAGCCGTCATCCGTCATTATATAGCCACCATTTTCTCGTTTTATATATCCCTACAACGTCACTTCCTGTCTAAACGGTTGATTTCTGCGGTAACTTCAAATAACACCAAAGCATGTAAACCGTTTATTTTGCCATGTTCTATTTCTAAACTGTCGTTGTAGGGATATATTTGTAGGCAATCATTATGATGATCAAGGTGTGGTGTGGTTATTTGTACCCAGTTGTTTCCCGCATCTTTGAGGGTTGTATTATCTCTAATCCACTCAAAGTATTGTTCTATACGTTTTTTAATATCATCTATCATGTAAATAATGCCTTATTTATCTTTAGTGGTTTGACTATATTACAATATTTCATAAAATCCTGCAAAGTCTGCAATTGATTGCTTGGATTTGAAAACACTTCTGTCGGTAGAGGATAAGCCCATTTGTCATGATAGCCTTCTCTGTATATGTGTAAGTGTGGACAAGGCACATTTTTATCATCAGGGTTTCTATGCGGTGAACCACCTATGTCGAGTCTAAGTAAACGTATAATTTGCCGGGCTCTGTTTTGAAATGTAACTTTTGTAAGCTCTCTTTTAGCCCTTGTAATATCGAGCATAAACTCCTCGCGTCTATCCTCAGAGGCAAGTGAAATTCTTAATGAATTACCAACATGGATGAACTTATTCGGTAGTCCTGCACAAGTAGTGGTGACCGTAAACTTAACACCCTCCCCAACCCCTCCCATCAACTGATATTCTATACGGGGTCAAGGGGGCTGGCCCCCTTGCGAGTGGGTCTGAGGGGTAATACTGTTGACTTAAGCATTAATATGTATGCACATGGGCGACATTTTAAGCAGCCACGCCTGACATTTACAGGGTCAAGGGAACAAGTTCCCTTGTGGGAGGGTCTAAGGGAGGGCAAAGCCCTCCCTTTTTTTATCTTCACAACCTTAATTCAACAGCATTAGGTCTGAGGGGGGGCGGAGCGCCCCCCTTCTTTTTCAGTTTTTATAGTGCTGGCAAAAACATAGCGAAATTGCTTAAAATAAGACAATGATGATTGAGCAAACACATTTTGAGAGATACCTTAAAGAGCGATTTGGCGGCATCAGCCTCAAAGAACTTAAGAGACTTGGGGAGGGGGTGCATGGTGCTGGGTTTTTAGTCGAAATCGAAACACCCAATGGTATTAGGAACTACGTAATCAAGGAGATTAGCAGCCGTGAAGACCTTGGACACCTGTACCCATCTGATAGGGCTGGGGTGTTTCTGCTTGCCTACGACGAGTACGGGAACCTGCCAAAACATGTAAATCCGGTTGACGTCCTTTCTTTGCATAACGATGGCTCTATCAAGTCCATAAGCGGCGGCAGGGAGTATTTCCTGCTCATGGAGAGGGCAGAGGGTGTCAATTACTTTGTAGATCTGCAGGATATGAAGGACAAACAAAGACTCGACCCTGCAGATATTGCCAAGATAAACTCTATGACCACCTATCTGAGCGATATACATGCCGTGAAGATAGACTCAAAGCAGCACTACTACCGCAAGCTGCGCGACACGATAGGGCACGGTGAGTGCTTGATGGGCGTCCTTGACTCCTACCCCGATGCAATATTGACGTTTCAAGAGATGGCCTCAATTGAAAAGAAGTGCATAGACTGGAGGGCCAGACTTAAGCCGCTTTACATGAGATTGAGCGAGATCCACGGGGATTTTCACCCAGGCAACATACTGTTTACATCGCCGAATGACTTTGTACTTCTTGACCGTAGCCGCGGCCCCTGGGGCGATTCTGCCGACGACGTTACCGCCCTGACCATTAACTACATATTTGCGTCGATCAGATACCACGGTAAGGTAAAAGGGGCGTACTACGAGGGATTACAGTTATTCTTTGACCGTTATATAGAGCTTGCCAAAGACCCGGAGATCGTAGAGGTGGTTGCTCCGTTTTTTGCCTTCAGGGGTGTGGTTGTGGCCAATCCAAAGTTTTATCCAGAACTTACACCATTACAACGCGCTATTATATTCAAGTTTATAAACAACGTCCTAGATGCCGATAGTTTCGAACCGGAGAGGGTCAATGACTACCTCTAAGATGGTTTTTTAATTTAAATAAAACTTTTAATAAGGAGCCCCTTCTATGAACATACTTGTTTCAGGTTCTTTGGCGTACGACAGGATCATGGATTTTCCTGGCCGGTTCTCAGATCATATCCTACCGGATAAGATCCATATATTAAACGTATGTTTTATGATTAACGGTTTAAAGGAGAATTTTGGCGGTACGGCAGGTAACATTGCCTATACGCTCTCGCTATTAGAAGAGACATCAAACATAGTAGCCACAGCAGGACGCGACTTTCAGCCTTATAAGCAGTGGCTTAAGCAATGCAATATACCGTCTAATAACATAACTATAATCGAGGAAGAGCTAACTGCAGGGGCATATATCACAACAGACCAGTCAGACAACCAGATAACGGCATTCAATCCTGGTGCCATGAAGCACCCCGCTAGGTTTGGCTTTGAATCCGTTGATCCAACCAACACCCTTGCAATAGTGGCCCCAGGTAACCTAGAAGACATGTTTGAGTTCATTAAGTTTTATAAGCAAAAGGGCATAGCCTACATCTTTGACCCTGGCCAGTCCCTGCCTCAGTGGAATAGAGAGCAGCTTACAGAGATGATAACAGGCGCCAAGATATTTATAAGCAACGACTATGAACTGCAACTTACGATGGAGAAGACCTTTGCATCCATCGAGGAGATAGCGGAGATGGCTGATACAGTTATCACAACCAAGGGAGAGTTTGGCAGCACAATATTGAGGAAAACTAATGGTAGACTTGGCAGGGTAGACATCCCCCCAGTTAGAGTCGAGAAGGTCTATGACCCAACCGGTGCAGGTGATGCCTACAGGGGCGGGCTGATCAAGGGGCTGACCATGCCTGATGTCAACCTTGAACATGCCGCCATGATTGCCTCCACTGCCGCCTCGTTCTCTGTAGAGACTTACGGCACACAGAACTTCTATTTCACGAAGGAGTCGTTCAATCAGCGGTTTGAATCGACCTACGGGAAGAAGGGTGTGTAAACTCCGCTCAACGGAGGAACTCGTCAAATGTATATGTTTAGCAGAGAAGAACTCATTAGGTATTTCAAAGACAATGACAGGCCCGTACCATTTAAGATTATATTAAGTGATCTTCGTAGAGGTAAAAAGGAAGCTAAATCCCTGAAAAAGATGCTGCGACAGATGATCAGGGATGGTGATATCTCTGTAACAGACAACGGTCTATACGGCAGCAAGAATGTATCCACATTTGTCAGAGGCTACTTTGAGGCCAACAGGGAAGGCTATGGTTTTGTAATCCCAGAGACACCGGGTGATAGTGATATCTTTATCCCTCAGAGAAAGACAATGGGGGCTATGGATACAGACAGGGTTGTTGCCGTGATTGAGAACTTCAATAGAAGAGAAGGGCGAATAATACAGATACTGCAGCGAACTCATACAAACATTGTTGGCCGGGTACAGTGCAGAGACGGTCAATACTATGTACAGCCTAAAAAGAGATCTATCCCTTTTAAAATTGATATACCGAGGATTAAAAAGGATAAGGTCAAAGAGGGAGACATGGTCATTGTCGAGCTAAAACAGCACGACTCTGGTGGTTTACCTACAACTGGCAAGATACTAAAGACGATCGCAGGGGCCGATGACCCTGTCTCCGAGATAGAGTCTATTTTGGAGGAGTTTCGCCTGCCCAAAAAGTTTTCTTCTGCGGTCACGGAAGAGGCAAGGCAATTGCCAGATCATATTACACAGGAGCTGCTAGCAGGCAGGAGAGACCTGCGGGGCTTAAAGACGGTTACGATAGACGGAGAGAAAGCAAAAGATTTTGATGATGCCATTTCCATAAAAAAAACCGGTGACGGATACAAGCTGTTCGTACATATAGCCGATGTGGGGTACTTTGTCCAGTGGGAGTCAGAGATAGACTTGGAGGCCAGGCATAGGGGGACAAGCGTGTACTTTCCTGACAGGGTGATCCCCATGATCCCCAAGAGACTATCGGAGGACTTATGCAGCCTCAAGCCAAACAGAGACAGACTTACGTTTACGGTTGAAATGGACTTCACCACAGATGGTCATCGCATTAAAGCGTCCTGTTATGCGTCCGTCATCAACAGTAACGAACGGATGACCTACACCGATCTTGCCAAGATACTTAACCATGAAGAGCAGCACCTTAGACAGCGTTACAACTACCTCCTCATAGACTTTGAACTGATGCAGGAATTGTGTAAAATGTTGCGACAGAGTAGGCTTAAGCGTGGCAGCCTTGACTTTGACCTCCCTGAGCCAGAGGTTATAATTGACCTCTTAGGCAACCTAGAGGGCATCGTGTGTGCCAAACGCAACTTTGCCCACTCGCTCATCGAGGAGTTTATGATAGCAGCAAACGAGGCCGTGGCCGAGAGGGTGGCGGCAGTGGGTACTCCGTCTTTGTACCGGATACACGAAGAACCTGATACAAGAAAGATGTCCGATATCCTTAAGTTTGCTCGATCCCTCCTGTCTATTGGCAAACTCAAGGGGACACCTAAAGAACTGCCCAAGATAATAATCAGGGCACACGGCGGTCCCTATGAGGATGTCGTAAACTATCTGATACTCAGGAGCCTCAAGCAGGCAAGGTATTCAACGAAAAACGTAGGGCACTTTGGTCTGGCCTCTGTGTGTTATACCCACTTTACTTCACCTATAAGGCGTTATCCAGACCTTATCGTACATAGAGTCTTGAGGGATATCATAACGAATAAGCGTCTTACTGACAAGAAGATGAAGATGTTTGAAGAAAAGCTCTCAGACATAGCCTTTCACTCGTCCGCCAGAGAGCGGATCGCTGACGAGGTCGAACGAGAGACCCTCAAGGCCCTGCGTGCCTGGTTGATGAAAGACATGGTTGGTAAGACACTTGAAGGGAGGATCGTTGGCATAAATCCCAGCGGATTAAAGGTGAGACTTAAGGAATACTTTGTCGATGGTTTTCTGGACATATCTGCCATGACTGACGACAAGTACAGCTACGATGACAAAGACCTTTCAATAAAGGGTGTCCGTTTAAAGAAGAGATTTTATATAGGTAACGATATAACTGTTAGGATCAACGCCGTGGATATACAGGAGAGAGAGATAATATTTGGTATCTAATTGATATAAGAGGTAAGTGATGAGAAAGACGCTTGATGAGATCAAAGACATTATCAACAAACACAAAAGCGAGTTGAGGGATGAACATAAGATCACAGAGATCGGTTTGTTTGGCTCATATGTTCGCGGTGAACAAAAGCGTAGAAGTGACATCGACATCCTTGTAGAGTTCGATGAACCTGTAAGCCTGCTGCATATTGTAGGGGCCGAGCTCTATCTAAAAGAAATCCTGAGAATGAAGGTAGACCTCGTTCCAAAAATAGACTTACGACCAGAGTTAAGAGAGAGGATTCTTGCAGAAACGGTCCTGATATGAAGAGAGATATATCACTTTTTATCAAAGACATACATGAATATATGATCAAAGCAGAGGCATTGCTAGAAAACATGTCGTTTGAGGACTTTATGAGAGATGAAAGAACATTACTTGCTGTTGAACGATGTTTTGGAATCATTGGAGAGGCGTCAAAGAATGTTCCAGATAAGATAAGACATAGATATCCTAAGATCTCTTGGAAGAAAATGGCAGGGTTGAGGGACAAACTATCTCACTTCTATTTTGGTATAAATCACAAAAGGGTGTGGAGCATTATAAAGGAAGATATTCCGCTGTTGAAGGATCAAATTAAGGCAATTATCGTTGATATGGAGTCAGAATCTGAGTTTACATAAGTGAAGCCAGCATGGTAAACTCTTCTTATAACGTTTAATACCATGACGAAAGGTACCGATGCTGGAATTAAACGAACCAGGTAAAGGTCGTCTGCTTCGATTGGCAGGTAAGCAGGCATGTTGCTAACCTTATGAAATTAAGGAAGGAGAAAAACAATGAGTGCATATCTGGAGATAACACTGAAAATCGCAGAGGCAGACAGACCTAGCGCCGGAGGGGTCTATGCCAAGTACAAGCAGCCGTTTTTGGATAAAATCCCTGGGGCCAAATCCAAAGAGCTGCTCATCCGTGAGGATGACGTGCAAGTACTCCACGGGTTTGATACTGTAGAATCGGCCAAGGGCTATCTCAGCAGCGCCCTATTCACTGTCGACGTTGTCGAGGCATTAAAGCCCTACTTGCAGGCTGCTCCAGATGTCAGGATTTACCAAGTAGCCTGATCAATTCAAAGTAACTTGACGCGCCTTAATAGGGAGGGCTTTGCCTACTGACGCAGGGGTTCGCAACCCCCTCCCTAGACCCACCCACTAGGGGACTAGTCCCCTTGACCCCATTATACATTCCTTTATTCGTATCCTCTTTAAAAAGCATGGTAAAAATTTTTGGTAGTCCTGCACAAATAGTGGTGACAGTAAACTTAACACCCTCCCCTAACCCCTCCCATCAAGGGAGGGGGATTGAATATCACTACATCTGCTTGGTGATTTGGGGGCTTGTTTTTCTTTACGCGATTTTATTAAAATGTCTGAAATTCTATATTTAGATAAATAATTTACTTAAGGAGATTGTTGTCAACATGTCAATATTGGAAAGATACGTGGACGAACCGAAGATTGCCTATTTCACGATGGAGATAGGACTCAAGGACGATATACCGACCTACAGCGGCGGTCTGGGAATTTTAGCAGGGGATACGATCAAGTCCGCTGCCGACTTAAACCTGCCTGTCGTGGCTGTAACGATTATGCACCGCAAGGGGTATTTTACACAGGATTTTGACGAAAGCGGCTATCAGATAGCCCAGCCCGTCACCTGGGACCCCGCAACCTACATGACACTGGCCCCTGAGAAGGTCAGCGTCCGCATCGAGGGAAGAACGGTATACATACAGGCCTGGATCTACTTTATACAGAGCTTACGCGGCGGCGCAGTGCCGGTTATATACCTCGATACCGATATGCCGGAGAACAACGCGGAGGACAGGGAATTAACCCACTTCCTATACGGTGGGGACAGCTCATACAGGATAAAACAGGAGGTGATACTTGGTATCGGCGGAGTGCGGATGCTCGCAGAGCTGGGCCTGACGATCAAGAAGTATCACATGAATGAGGGACATGCCTCGTTCCTGACACTTGAGCTCTTGCACAAATACAAGAGAGACATTGAATCCGTGTGGGATGAGTCACTGATATGGGATTTCGAGGCTGTTAAGGAACTATGCGTCTTTACAACTCACACGCCTGTAGAGGCTGGACATGACAGATTTTCCTATGAACTCTTTAACAAGGTCATCGGCGATTATTTTCCTGAAAAGGTGATACGACTGCTGGCCGGTGATAAAGACCTCAATATGACCATGCTAGCCCTCAACCTTAGTAATTACGTCAATGGTGTGGCTAAAAAACACGGTGAGGTATCTCAGAGCATGTTCCCAGGCTACAGGATTAATGCCATAACAAACGGCGTTCACTCCTACACCTGGACGGTTGAGAGCTTCAAGCGTCTGTACGATAAGTACCTGCCAGGTTGGGCCAACGAACCAGAGATCTTCGTTAGGGTCGGCCTTATCCCCACGGAGGAGATATGGAGCGCCCATATGGAGGCCAAAAAAGCCCTAATTGACTACGTGAACAACACTACCGGCATAGGCATGGACTACGACACCCTGACTCTTGGCTTTGCACGCAGGTTTGCTACCTACAAGCGGGCAAACCTCCTGTTTTCTGATATTGAAAGGCTTGTCAGGATAGCCAAAGGTAAGGTGCAGTTTATCTTTGCAGGGAAGGCGCATCCAAGAGACGACGCCGGCAAGAAGTTGATCCAAAGCATCTTTAATTACTCTCGTGAGCTGCGGGATAAGATAAAGATCGTGTTTGTCAAAAACTACCGGATGGACTTAGCCCTGATGCTTGTCTCAGGTGTCGACGTGTGGTTAAACAACCCGCTCCGCCCTCTGGAGGCCTCTGGCACTAGCGGCATGAAGGCTACACACAACGGTGTGCCTAACTTCAGCGTACTGGACGGTTGGTGGATTGAAGGTCATATAGAGGGTGTAACCGGATGGTCTATCGGTCCGGCCGCCACTGAGATAAGCCCCGATGAATCCATGAACGTAATCGACGCCGATGACCTCTATAACAAACTCGAAAACGTGCTCATCCCAACTTACTACAACAACAGGAAACAGTGGCTCAACATAATGACAGATACCATAGCCAAAAACGCATACTACTTCAACACCCACAGGATGATGCGTCGCTATGTCACCGAGGCCTACATCAAATAGAAAAGGGAGAAGGGGAGGCTCTGCCTATTGACGCAGGGGTTCGCAACCCCTCCCCTCAGCCCCCTCCGCAAGGGGACCAGTCCCCTTGACCCCGTTAAATGTCATGCTTGGGTGGCAAGATGTTTATGCTTTGTGTATGGGTAATACGATTGATTAAATCTTTTTCCTGTATATCCTTATTATCTGTGTAATCATAGTTCAGACAATCTCTATAAATCCATAGTCTATGTTCAGAAGGATTGAATATATGGTAAAATGAATAATATGGGAATTGTAATATTTGCAGAGGGAGCTGAGGTTGGTGGTGCTCAGGGAGGTCTTCCCATCTTGACGATGCTGATTATAGCCGTTGTTGTGATTGCAGTTGTCATAGGTGTTTTGTTGGCGCTCAGGAGAAGGGGGCGTTTGAAGGTCTCTGAGAGTGGTTATAGACGTAAAGAGGATGGTGATGGCAGGGACGATGTTGATGAAGACACTGTCAGTGAGGCCGATACTATCAAATATATCCCTGTTTTGCACTGTCTAAGCGGTGAGTATGAAGGCGCCATGATTCCTCTGGATAAGAAGGTTGTTTTGGGAAGGGATCCGAGTATTGCCTCTGTTGTGCTTCATTCGATAGAGATATCGCGCTCTCACATGAGCATTGACTATCAGAGCGCCACTGGTACTTTTTTGATTAACGACCTTGACTCAAAAAATGGTGTCTATGTAGCCCGTGGGGAGGAAAAGCAGTTCAAGAAGGTTAAGACTACGGTGTTGCGCGAAGGAGACAGATTTATTGTTGGTTTAAGAGTTGCTGAGTTTGAAGTAATAAAGCAGCCATTGGATAATAACCAGGTGCTTAAGAACAATAGTTAGGAGGTATCCCTAAATATAATGGTTAAACTTATCAAGTGTGTTAATGGTCATTTCTATGACAAGAGTAAGACGGCTACATGTCCTCACTGTGAGAAGATAGAGAGCATATTGGATCCAACGGCTTCGATCTTCACCCTAAGTGGGACGTCAATGAGCACGGCAAGCGATGTGTTGTCAGACGATGAGACAAGCAACAGCCCTATCGAGTCAACCATCCCTGTTTTTGACTCAACAGCAGTTGAGGAGTTGGATAGACAGGTATTTAACCCTACCACTGGATGGCTGATTATGCTAAAAGGTGATCTCAGAGGGAGCGACTATCGTCTAAAAACTGGCAAAAACACTATTGGAAGAAGCAAGGAAAACCATATAAGCATTGGGACTGACAGGTTAATGTCTCGCAAACATGCCTCGTTGTTCTATCACCCCAAGATCAACAGTTTTTTCATAGAGGATCACTCCTCCCACGGTACACTGCTCAACGGTCAGCCTGTATTACAGAGGACTGGGCTTAAGAATATGGATGTTATAGAGATTGGCGAGACGAAATTCTTGTTTAAGACCTTGTGCGATGATGACTTCATGTGGGAAGATTTTAAAAAAGACGCCGCTGTCTAATTATATCTGTGAACTTCAACCTTAGATGTAATAGTGCATAGTAATATACTGGTAGTATCATTAACATGTATCCTCTTAAAAACTTCGAAGGTTAATCTGCTGTATCTTTTGGTTTGCTTACTTCTGCTTCATCTTCATCGGGAAACCACTCTTACGATCAATAAAGGATGGATAGAATCTGCTTTCGCAGAGCCTGTTCCCTGACTTGAACAGGGAAATGACACGCATTGACAGACATGTTCAGGTGTACAATAAATTACAGCAGCCCCTTGTGTTTAAGTGCCTCTTTTACGTCAGGGTTTTTAGCCGCCATTTCCTTGAGTGCTTCCACAATCAATTCAGAATGTTCATCGACTTCCTTGGTTTTTCGTATGACAGGGGCAATAGCTGTACGTCTGTTCCATAACACAAATCCCATTAAAAGCCACATGCCGCCAAAGAGCACTCCAAAGCCCCAGAGCATTAGTGTTGTTATTTCGGCCTTCATATTTTTCATGTCGGCTTTTATCTCTGCCTTGAAGTTATTCATATCGGCCCTCATCTCAGCTTTGAAGCTATTCATATCGGCTCTCAGATCGTCTATCCGCTGATTTGTAGACTTAAGGCCCTCTTCGAGTCTTATGATCCTATCCCTGTCTTCCTGCGTAAAGGGGACGTCCCTGGCCTGTGAGGGCTTATCGGCAGCCAGAACAATTACCACTGCCGCTAATAAAAGCGCTATCGCCTGCCTCATGCTTAAATAATAACACGATCGTGTTATACTAAACAAGTCTGGTATCTTTTTTAGGTAGTCCTGCACAAGTAGTGGTGACAGTAAACTTAACACCTTCCCCTAACCCCTCCCATCAAGGGAGGGGAATTGAATATCACTACCTCTGCAGGACTACCGATGGATTTTATGCTTTTTTTTAAACCTAATCCTGACAATCCTTTAATCCGTTAAATCGTGGTTCAGACAGTTTTTTCTAATGCTATTGCCCTGACACCCAAAAAAAGTGTGTAGAATAAAAAATATACTTTGTTGTATACTACGACCATTGTCAGGCGCATCAAGAGATTAATTCGAGTATTAAAGAGGTAACGGTGACTATAGGATTCAATGCAATTAAGGAACGATACATAGCAGTATTTTTAGCGATACTTACGTTATTCTCTTGGACGGGTAGCGTGTTAGCCGTCATAGAGGAAGACGAGGCAGTGCTCAAGATGTACTACGGCAAAGACGCCCTCGCTTTGGCCCCGACAAGGTACCTGAGAGACGTATCGCAGACGGCAGAAAATATGGTGGTAATAACGGCAGGCGATATAGAGGCGATGAACGCCCACACCGTGGCCGAGGTGCTAAACCGCGTGCCAGGTCTTAGAATCATTATGATAAATGCTTATGGTAACCTTGCGATGCCTAGTATACAGGGCTCCGAGAATAGACACGTACGGCTGATGATAGACGGTATAGCTGTTAATACAATCGGTGATAACTTTCCGACTGTAGGTGACATACCGGTGCAGCACATCGATCATATAGAGATAGTAAAGGGGCCAGCCTCGGCAACGTGGGGTTCATCCCTCGGTGGAGTTATTAACATTGTAACGAAATCAGGTGAGTCAGTTGGTCATAACGGAGGTATGCTTTCAGGTTCATATGGTGTAAGAGGCAGCGGAGACTACAGGGCTGAGGCCTCTGGTAAGGTCAAGAACTTCAGTTATTATATCTATGGAGGAGAACTCAGGTCTGACGGGTTTGCTCACCACGATAAATTTGAGATGAATAGTTTTTATACAAAACTTATATGGAATCTGTCGCAGGTTTTAAAGGTGAGATTGACCCTTGGGTATAACGATAAAAAAAGCCAAGGAGGAGAGGTTCTTAACACATATTTACAAGATATATCCTCTAACAGACTCGATACAACGTTGAGTCTGATATATACTCCAGATAAAGATACCGATCTGAGCCTCTCATTTAGGGATACTCAAGGTAGACTTAAATCCATAATTGCATATCTCCCCCCCATCGTTACCACACCGTCTATTAAGAAAACCGATGATGACAGAATGCAAAGTTCATTGCTATATACAAAGAAGAAAGGAAGCGAACTATTTTCTATAGGATGTGACTACGAAGACGTGGCTGTAGAATCAATAACAAAGGCAATGAATGGAAGATCTCAGGAAAAAATTTCTTTTTTTGTAAACAATACATTTTTGCTTCCTAACTTCACTATTACACCTGGTATCAGGTATGAGCATGTTAGCACTGGTGAAGATATATTGAGTCCGAGTCTAGGTGCAACCTACGAGCTGTGGAAAGATATGCTCTTGCGGTTTTATACTGCAAGAGGTTTTAATACCCCACCTCTTGGCCTTATGTATGGTGCAGGCAGTCTATATACAGCATCAAATCCAGATCTTAAATCAGAGAAGGTATGGTCGTACAACATAGGTTTGGAAACGAAGGCGTTGAAGTATGTATGGCTTAAGGCCTCAGTTTTTACACATGAAGTATCGGATGCTATTGATAGGGAGAAGTTGAGTGAGACCAAATACAGATTTGCAAATATAAACAAACAAAGACGCCAGGGGTTTGAGGTTGAGGTTGAAACTATCCCTATTAGCAATACAGTAATTTCTACAGGGGTAGGATTGGTAAATGCCAAAAATCTGACCACGGGTGATCCTGTGCAGGAGGCAAGCGGGTATACTATTGACGTGGCTGCAAAGTATGATGATAAAGGCACCGTAAAGATGCTGTTAAATGGTCATTTTATAAAGTGGTATGATGTAGTTGAAGACGTTAAAGGTACGTTCAACAGCTTTGTCTTTGATTTTAATGCAAGTAAGTTGATCTATAAGAGCGGTACCACAAAGATTGAATTGTTTCTAACAGGACATAACATCCTTAACAACTCACAATATGCCTATGATATATATAAAAACCCTGGTAGATGGGTAGAAGGAGGTATGCGGTTTAGGTACTAACGATAAGGGATTGTCTGAACTAGGATTACACGGATTAAAGGATTTACAGGAATGAGATTTTGTATCTTCTTTATATTTCATGGTAATTATGCTTTTAAGCTTTCTGGATTCCTGCTTACCCCTGTTCAAGCCAGGGGCAGGCTGTGGAATGATATACATGGAAAGCGCCTATACTGTCATTCCCACGAAAGTGGGAATCCATAATCTTGAAACCATAAACAATTTACCATGCTTTTTAAATAGGATACACATTATCCTCATCTTTTAAATGTGCAAACTTCTTATAAACCGCTAAATGATTTTTTGAAGTCTGATCATAGAAAAAGGCCACCATGTTGGTATCAAACAAGAAGTTCATGCAATATTACCCATCATGCTTAAAGGAGAAATCCTCTCTAAATTCTTTTAAGCTTTTCAATGTATGTCTACTAAGACCGGCAAATGTACTATCATTGTGAATTTCTTCTGCTAGGCGGGCCCACTTTGAAGATAGAAGGGGAGACTCTGTCTCCCCTCAGACCCCTCTGCAAGGGGACCAGTCCCCTTGACCCCCTTATAATCCAACATCTTACATTCTGAAACATAATATACCTCTTTGAATGCAACTTAGTATCATTCCCGCATAAGCTCGAATCCTCAATAACAAAGACCGTCTGTCTATTTTTTATAGAATCGATTTATCGTATCTTCTTTATATTTCGTGGTAACGATGCTTTTACGCTTTCTGGATTCCTGTTTACCCCTGTTCAAGCTAGGGGCAGGTTGTGGAATGACATATTTTGTAAACGCTCATTACTGCCATTCCCACGAAAGTGGGAATCCATAATCTTGAAACCATAAACAATTTTACCCTGCTTTTTAAAGATGATACGATTCATGCAAACTGCTACTCTCTGATGAGTAAATGCTTACTTATCTTGACTCAAAGAATAAGAAAGCGACATTATAGAACATAAGGGGTTTCATCTGAACTACGTGGGATTTAACATGATGAATGCAAAGGAGGCAGCGCTATGACATTTGAAGATGTAATGATGGGCTTTGAAGCAATAAGAAATGATTTTGAAGCAATAAGAAATGATTTTGAAGCAATGAGAAAGGATAGTGAAACTCGAATAAAAGAGTCTCAAGAAAGGAGAAAAGAACTTAAAGATGTAATGATGGGCTTTGAGACGATGAGGAAGGATACTGAAACTCGTATCAAAGAATCTGAAAAGACAGCAAAAGAACTCAAAAAGGTAGTTGCTGGTCTCTGTGAAACACGGAAAACCGTGGAGGCCCTAACCGGCAAGTGGGGCAACTTTGTGGTAGGGTTAGTCTTACCGGCAACAAAGAAAATGTTTAGAGAAAAGGGTATTGTTCTAAAGAATATTTTTAAAGGCGCTGAAAGCTACGAAGATGACGCTAAAATGGAAATAGATATACTGGCTGTTAATGGTGATTATGTAGTAGCCATAGAGGTTAAGAGTACATTAGGGATAGACGATGTAAATGATCACCTGACTCGACTGTCCAAGTTTAAACAAGCCTTCCCGACATACGCTAATCGGACTGTAATAGGCGCTGTAGCAGGTATTGTCATAAATGAAGGCGTTGATAGGTATGCTTATCAGAAAGGCCTCTTTGTTATCGGCCAGAGCGGCGATACGGTCAAGATACTAAACGACGAGAAGTTTACGCCTCGGTGCTTTTAATGGGTTTCATCTGAACTCTGTGGGGTTTAACATAATAAAGACAAAGGAGATAACGCTATGACATTTGAAGATGTAATGATGGGCTTTGAAGCAATAAGAAATGATTTTGAAGCAATAAGAGATGATTTTGAAGCAATGAGAAAGGATAGTGAAACTCGAATAAAAGAGTCTCAAGAAAGGGGAAAAGAACTAAACAAAGTAGGTAAAGAACTCAAAGATGTAGTTGCTGGTCTTAAACAAACAAAAGACACTGTAGATGCACTAACTGGCAAGTGGGGCAACTTTGTGGTAGGGTTAGTATTACCGGCAACGCAAAAGATGTTTATGGAAAAAGGAATCGAGGTGGAGACTATCTCTCGAAGTGTACAGAGTAAGGTAAAGGACGCTGAAATGGAGATTGATATACTGGCAGTTAATGGTGAGTATGTCGTAGCAATAGAGGTTAAGAGTACATTAGGGGTAGATGATGTAAATGACCACTTGGAAAGGTTAGCCAAGTTTAAGCAGGCGTTTAAGATATACGCTGACAGGATTGTTATAGGCGCTGTAGCAGGCATCGTTATAGAAGAAGGGGTTGACAGATACGCTTACAAGAAAGGCCTGTTTGTTATCGGCCAGAGCGGCGATACGGTCAATATACTAAACGACGAGAAGTTTACGCCTCGGCGCTTTTAAGGAGGGATGGTCTGTTTTACACAAACTGGGGGATGCTCCGAACGATCCGTTTAATCTCCCTTATGACACCCAAACGTCCCAAACTCAGTAAAATTTATTACTACACTTTTGCACTTTTTTATAAACCAGCGTTTTATGCAGCTCTTGAAAATAGATTCCCGCTTTCGCGGGAATGACAGCAAATAGCGTTTTTGGGTGTTCTATGTCGTTCCTGCGTAAGCAGGAATCCAGAAAGCTTAAAAACATAATTACCATGAAATATGAAGAAGATACGAGATTTTACTTAATCCTGTTAATCCCTTAATCCGTTAAATCGCGGTTCAGACAATGTGTAGTTGGTCTTACACCTCTTGTTTGATATAATTCTCATCCATTTGCAGTAGAAAAAACGATGACAATAGTATTGCTACAGCGCTTGTGGTGAAAAGCATAGAGTAGCCGTAATACTTTACGACAATGCTTCCGACAACCAGTCCAACGGCAGAGGCACAGGTTAGAAAAAAGTTATATGTGCCAACCGCCTGCCCCCTGCTTTTCCTTATAGGTAGAAGGTCACTTAGGAGGGCTACTCTAATGGTTGTTAAGATACCACCTACCATACCTAAAACAAACTGTAGGGCATAAAAGTGTACAGTAGTGGTAGCATGAGGGTAAAAAACAAATATTACCGCTTGTAATACGCCTGCGGCTATAAGAAACGGCTTTCTTGTCCCTCCAAATAGCCTGTCCGATATGTAACCGGAGAAGAACGTCGTCAAGGCCTGAGATACCATCATTATAGCCATCGCAATACCCATTTCAACAAATCCCTTACTTGCAAGAAGAACCGTAATGTAGGGACCTACTATTCCCGTTACAACAGCAAAGACACTGCTATTTGCTGTAAACATCCTCATGTTTTTTTTCATTACGTCGTTCATTGCACGTCGTATTCTATGTCTTGCTTGATTAAAGTCCCAAAGGCCTTTTGAAAAAAAGGTAATCGACAGTCTACCTTGTCCATATTCTTATGCTGCAGATATGACACGTAACGGCAGCCCCCCCTGCAGAGAGGTAAATACTTACATTCATCACGACACTTTGGTGTGTTCTGTAAAAGATCGAGATTATAGATCTCGCTAAAATCTTTTACGCCTGTAAATACATCACCTATCTTGTACTGTTCTACACCAACCATACCAGGGCATTTGTACAACGAACCATCAACGTCAATCGTAAAAAAATTCTTATGCTCTACAGCACATAGGAAAGGATAAATAAATGGCTTTGCCTTTATGTTTCTCTGGAGTTTATTTTGTCTTAGAAAGGGTAAGGCTTCAGCAATCCATGACATACCAGATGATGCGCAGCCAACACCGCAGCCAGTGTCTAAAACTGGTGCAAATCTAACGAGTGATAACTTATCTGCTATGGAGAGACTACAGAAGAGATCTAATAAAGGTATAAAGGCGCTTTTGTAATTTTCTTGCGTGTATAGACAGTTAATCCCTATCTTTAGTATATTATTATCTAGTGCATAACAGATATTATATATAATGTCCTCGAAACTGCTTTTTCCGGATTTTCGAGGTCTGGACTTGTTATGGTTTTCTTTAATCCCGTCTATCGTAATGACTGCCCCCGTAACTCCTAAGTCCCTTAGAGACTCTGATATCTCCGGTGTCATCAACGAACCATTGGTCGTTATAGAAAAAGCAACTTTTAGGTTGTCTGATATAGACTTAATCTTTCTTGTGAGACTGTCAATTACGTGAAATGCTACTAACGGTTCACCGCCAAAAATCACAACCTTGAGCGATTCAACTTGCTGATCTTCTTTATTGTTTAGCATGTATTCACGTGTGAACCTGGTGATGCCATCAATCACCTCCTCTGTCATAGTACCAGATGTCTTTATGTCATTTTGTATGCAGTGTGGACAAGCGAAATTACAATTCCGTGTTATGATAACCTGCAAAACTGCTTCCTTGTAGAACTGGCTCGGATAATCAAGAACTTCACTCTTTTCTTGCTCTGTATCTTTTACAAGGAACCCCTCCTGTCGCAAGATTTCTTTATCTTCATCCTTGAATAACTCCAGACCATTTTCAACTTGTATTATTGTTCCATACCGCGTAGAACAGAGGTAGGTGCAACCATAATCCTCTATTTTATCTTCAATGGTTACAACAAATCTTGAAAGTTCTTCACTGCTCTTGCTTTTATTATTCTGCATTTTTTATTATTATCCTCGTATAAAACAAAAAAGAGCAGAGATCGAAACCCCTGCTCTTCCACTCTTAAGAGTAGCGTACTTTGCTTAAAATACAAACATTCGATTCCGTGATTAAAAACTATATTAGATTAGTATTGTTACAAGCATGTCTACGCAACATCCAGGGCCATCCGTGTCCTTGGTCTTTCCCTTTATTACCTTCACTGCTAATTCTTTCTTCAATATTCCTCCTTACTAGCGGCCAATTTCAAGGCCATTCGTTTAAATAATTCTTCTGTCACTCTAACTACGTAGAGTTTTTATGTCATGTGTTTATGTTTGCTTTTTTATTGCGCCTGCTCTGCTTGCTACTGCACTTGTTTTGATTTTATAGCATGTATTTAAGAAATGCAAGTGAAAAATATTGCGGCTCTTTTAGGAACTTAGACGGCAGTTACATAAATAGCTGGTTTTTAAAGGAATAATCGGGCAATAAACGAACATACCTGACCAGAGGAGAGAGTGTCGAAGGCAAGGTCAACCGTCAGATGAACGGTCATTTACGTGCTGCCAGCCACCTAATTACGGCTATATATTGACATTTACATCTATCTGTACACAATATAGTCGGGATTAACTAACAATTACTCATTACAGTACATTATTTTTGTTGATATCAACGTATATTAGCTATATTACGTACAATCATACGATATAATGGGGTCAAGGGGACTGGTCCCCTTGCGGAGAGGTCTGAGGGGAGGCAGAGCCTCCCCTTCTTAAATTTCTTACTTCTTACAGATTTTTTTGTTGCTTTTTTTAGTAGTTATGATATAAAATTATCCATGAGTCACAATCCTGACGCAAAGGGTAGAGTGCAGAGAAAGCAGACGCTAATAAGCTGCTTCATTTTCTTGGCGCTTCTCATATACCAAGCGGTTGACGTGGAGGCTTTTGACGTAGTGATTGTGGAAGGGGCAGGTTTTACGATCTACGAGGATGTCATAGAAGGGTTTAAGAGAGCATGTGACTGTAATGTCAAAAAAGTCATAGTCCTGGATAACGGCTTAAAGGACATAAGACAAGAGATACAAAAAGAGCAGCCTGACATGATCTTAACTATTGGACAGGAGGCCCTGACAAAGACCAGGGAGCAGACGAATCTCCCAATCACATACTTGATGGTGCTAAACCCTGAGCCTCTGATAGAGGGGCGTGATGATATAAGCGGAGTCAGCATGTCTATATCGCCGGAGAAAAAGCTCAATGCTTTTTTAGATATCTTCCCGACCACTAGAGAGATAGGCGTCCTCTATAACCCAGATGAATCAGAGAGCTACGTAAGACGCGCCAGATATGCAGCCCAGACAAGGGGAGTTGGCCTTGTTGAGCATCCGTTAAGGGATCCAAAGGACGTTATCAACGTCCTGGATACCATGAAGGACAAGATAGACGCCTTATGGGTAATGCCAAGCAAAACCCTGTCGGATATAGAGACGATGGAAATCATCTCCTTCTTTTCGATGAACAATAGGGTACCGGTCTTGTCATATACGGATTGGCACTTGAAAATAGGGGCGGCTGTCGTATTAAACGTAGACCCTTACGAGATGGGTGTGCAGGGTGCTCAGGTAGCGCGGACAAATCACAAAGGGTTGTCAGCGCGCAGCAAAGACATCCGTAACAGCTCCGTCAGCGATGTCAGATACGCCAGGGTGTCTATTAACCAGGGTGTTATCAAAAAGATGGAAATCGCCATAAATGAAAAGTACAGGAATAAGGCAAGCACTAGAATATACCTTATAGGCAGGAGGTAAAGACATGAAGAGGTTTAGTTTAATAAGGGCATACGAGAAGAACTTCTCTGTAAAGATATTATCGATAACAGCGCTTTCTATATTTGTAATATCGGTAGTCTTTACTGTCTTCAGCATACATAGTGAGACCTTGCTGCTACGGGGCAAACTAATCAGTCAGGGGTATGTGCTTACAAAGCTCCTGGTCAACAACTCCAGGCTTGGGGTTTTTACAGAAAACGATCTGGTACTTCAAAACGCAGTCTCAGGCGTCAAGAGCCAGGAAGAGGTTGTCTTTGTCTCAATATTCGATAGGTACAAAAAATCACTGATTCAGATGAAAAGCGCTTCTTTTATGATACCAGAAGAAGAAACAAGAGATTTAAACGAACGGTTGTCTTCTCCAAAAGATCCTAACACGGTGACGTTCTCAGAACACGACGAGTATTTTAACTTTGTAGCGCCGATCGTTTCAGCCACTGGCGTGTTGGCAGATCAATACTACGCTCAAAACACCTTTAGCTCGCCTGAGAAACGAGGCCAAGTGCTTGGCTATGTGATAATAGCATTGGGCAAGGAAGGTCTTAAAAAGCAGATCATGTCATTGGCAATAAAAAACTCAGCAATTGCGATAGTCTTACAGGTTTTTGGCCTCGTAATAGCCTTTTTTATCACACAACAGATCCTCATCCCGATCAGACGGCTCACCAAAAGCGTTCGTGAGTTTGAAGAAATGGAGAGAGCATCTAAGATACCTGTCAACTCCAAGGACGAAATAGGCGAGGTTGTCATCGCGTTTAACGATATGGTAGAGACGCTTGAAAATCGGGAGGCCGAAAGAAAAAACCTTGAAGTAGATAGGCAACGCCTCGAAGAAGAGAGAGAAAGGCTTATGGAAAAGCTGCTCGATGCAAAGAAAATGGAAGACATGAATATCTTTACAGGCGGTATAGCCCATGACATAAATAACATTATGATGGCCTTGCTGGCAAACATGGAGCTTATAAAAACCTACATGCCACACAATCCCAAGGCGATGACTAGGTTCAAGGATATGCAAAGGGCGGTACGTCAGGCAAAAGAACTCTCAACGAGGTTCCTTATGTTTTCAAAGGTTGGAGAACCTGTTAAACAACTGACCTCCATAACGAACTTACTTAAGGACACTGCCGACTTCTTCCTGGTTGGTACAAACGTAACATGCAGAATATCCAGCTCAGACGACCTTCCTGCATGTGAAATAGACAGGGGACAGATACTTCAGGTCATTAACAATCTTGTTGTAAATGCAAAAGACGCTATGCCAGATGGAGGGGAAATAGATATTCATCTTGAAGACATACACGTTGAGACACCTAACCAGATGCATCTGGACGACGGCAGATACGTGTTAGTCTCCGTCGCTGACCAAGGCTGCGGTATACCAACGGATAAGCTAAAGAGGATATTTGAGCCATTTTATACCACAAAGAAAACTGGCAACGGCCTAGGACTTGCATCTTCCCTTGCAATTATGAGGGCGCACAACGGTAGCATTGAGGTAGAATCCACAAATGGTGCAGGCACAGTCTTTCGCCTTTATCTGCCAGCCTCAGACAAGGCCTGCCCGATAGAGGTTGAAGAGACACAAGAGTGTGCGGTTGAAGATGTAACCCCCAGAATCCTGTTTATGGACGACAACGAGGATATCAGACTTACTTTCAAGGAGCTTCTGACCACTTACGGCTGTGACATAGTATTAGCAGCCGATGGACAAGAGGCAATTGAGCTGTTCGTTAAACGCAAGGAGTCCGGTTATAACTTTGATGTTATCATAATGGATCTTACGATTCAAGGTGGTATGGGAGGTAAGGAGACTATAAAAGAGATCCACAAGATAGATAGCAGCGTTAAAGCCATAGCCATGACCGGATATGCACACGAAACTATAATGTCAGATAGCGAGATACACGGTTTCGTAGGTGTCTTTACAAAGCCATTTTTGATAGATGAACTGTACAACGCAATCTTGACGATAAAAAAGCAAAACCTCAAAAGAGTGCACGCCACATAAGCCTTGTACTCAATACAACAATATACTGTCAGTACGTATCTTCTTTATATTTCATGGTAACTATGCTTTTAATCTTTCTGGATTCCTGCTTTCGCTGGAATGAGTGCTTGGAAAACAGCTATTACTGTCATCCCTACGAAAGTGGGATACATGTCTTGAAACCATAGAGTGAATTACCATGCTTTTTAAAGAGTATACTTCTGTACATTAATACAGTAGTTGTTTTATTAAGACCTAAAGTTGTTAGGAAAGATGAAGAACAAACATGATCTATCAGTAAAGAGCACACCTGGTGACAAACATGTACAACCTTATGTATGGGAGATGCTCACAAGATATCTAAAACCACAGATGAGGTATTCGCTGTGGGTGTTTTGCGCTGTGCTTGTGGTCTGTTTAAGCCTCTCAGCCTATGCACGATACCATCAGTACCACCAATGGCAGAAGAGTCCAGATATGTACTTCGTCGACGGAAAACCCATGATGACAACGATGGACGCCTTTTTGTGGCTGCGTTACGCAAGACTATACAAGACTGGATCTTACGATGATAGCCCAGACACCTTGAGGTATTACCCTGAGGGTTACACTAAGCCAGCTTTTGTCCTCCTTAGCTATCTGACCGCTAAACTCTCCGTATTCTTTGATAGCATAGATAAAACCGGTACCCTTTTGATACCAATCTTTGCAAGCCTATTTATAATCCCTCTCTTCATCTATTTTCGTGAGATAGGTTATCCAACTGCTGCCGTTGTTGGTAGTCTCGTTGGGAGCTTCAACCACATATACATGGTAAGAACCGCTATAGGACGAGTAGATACGGATAGTCTCAACCTTTTTTTTCTAATCTTGGTGTCTTACTTTATCCTGCGTGTGTGTAAGAGCAGCACGGAGCGTGACCTCTACTTGTACACAGCCCTGGCTGGTATCTCTATGCTTGTCTTTCACACATGGTATCACATAACTATGCTTTCAGAGTTCTACCTGTTTGTCCTGATTGTCAGTCTCAGTATCAACAGGTTCCCGTGGAGGAAGATTGTAAAGGCCAGTGTGATCTTCCTGATCTTCTCCGCTGATGATGACGTTATGAGGGGCGCACGGCAGTTGTTGTCCGAGATATCAAACAAGGCCCCAAGCCCCTGCAGCACATACTCACCAGCGCTGTTTATAGGCACATTGTATCTTACTGAAATCTTTAAGAACATCCAGTTTAACGCTTTGCCTCTTATTGATTATCTTTTAGCCTACACCGAGAAGACCTTTAAGTTCTCATTGTCAAGCGCTAACTCTGTTTTTACTCTAATGTATTTGATAAGCATGTTTTTTATGTACAAGACCAGCTTTAACATCTCATTTACCCTTATCTGTCTGATGCTTCTTGTCTCTTGTCTCTACTTTGAGACGCATGATAGCTCAATATTGTTTAAGATAGCAGCTATAACCATGTTTGTCTTCTCACTGCCAGCAGCCTTTTATGTTGCCAAATACACAGCAGCGAGTTTCTATGATACGTACCTGATACGTTTAGCCAGTGAGGCTCAGTATAACGTAAAGGCAGGTCTTATGATTAACCAAAGTATCTTTTCAACAATCGAGGAGATGCAAAAGACACCTGTCAATGTGCTGTTGTCGCTTATCTTTAATAACCCCATTTTTAGCGTAATCGGGCTTTTCTTTTTTGTCATCTTTAGCATTTATCACATAAGGATGTTGATACCGCTACTTCCCATGATTATATTAGGCTTTTTGACCTTTAAAGGCTCAAACAGATACGTAATGAATCTGGCTCCTCTTGTTGGCATAGGATACGGATACCTGATAACAATGATAGTCAAGCCGATCTTGGATTCAATAAAGACTAAGGATATCTTTAAGGAGTTGGTGGTCTATGTCTTTTCATTTCTATTTTTTCTCTCAGTGTTGAATCAGACGGGTTATGCCTACGTGCCGCAGCCATCGGTACCCGCTGACGTATTTAGATCGTTATCTCAGCTTAAGGGATATTTACCTAAAGACTCGGCTATACTGACATGGTGGGACTTGGGTTATGCTGTCATGGATTTGACAGATGCTGCCACGTTTCATGACGGCGGCAGCCAAAATACCAGCAGGACAAACTTTATCGCCCGTGGCCTGACCTCCAAAAGCCCTTACGAAATGTACAACATAGCCAGTATGCTTAGTAACCCAAACTCCAAGGTCTCTGGAGGGATCATTAACAAGGACATGGGCATTGATAAGATACTTGACGATGTCAAGCAGGACAACATCTACCTGATGTACACACATGACTTAATCACAAAGTTTCAAGCAATATATCATCTAAGAGGCGCTGTCCCAGATAAGTATGCCGGCCAAACCAAACCATTATTAGTTCCAATGGCATGTCAATCCTTTGTTGATAGTATATTGTCTTGCAGCGGCGACACGTTTGACTTAAACAAAGGTGTCATAAATAATTCTGAGAAACTTGCAAAAACCGTCTTTATAGAAAAGGGCAAGGTAACTAAAGAATACAACTATGAAAACACCTCGGAGATATTTTTAGAGTTGTTTGTTGAAAATGGCAAGGTATATGAGATCTACCTGATGAAGGACGTTTTCTTCAACTCAAACCTCAATCAGATGTACGTATTAGGCAATTACGACAGCGCCATATACGAGGAGACGTTCAACGCATTCCCATCCCTAAGGGTTTTCAAACTAAAGCACCACCCTAACTAAGATACCTAAAAACCGTCCATAGAAGGGGGAGCTCTGCTACCCCTCAGACCTAATGCTGTTGACTTAAGGTTGTGAAGATGAAAAAAGGGAGGGCTTTGCCCTCCCTTAGACCCTCCCACAAGGGAACTTGTTCCCTTGACCCTGTAAATGTCAGGAGTGGCTGCTTAAAATATCGCCCATGTGCATACATGTTAATGCTTAAGTCAACAGCATTACCCCTCAGACCCCCACGCAAGGGGACCAGTCCCCTTGACCCCATTATATATTCCTTATTATATATTTCTTGTCCCGATTCATTTCTTAATAAGGTTTCATAAAGGATACTTGACATACCACTTATAAAGTATTATAATAAAGATCAAGTAAATATGTTAGAATGAGGGAGATATGGCAGCAGGAATAAAGGATTATTACAGCACATTGGGAGTAGACAAGGGAGCTACTCAGGATGAGATAAAGAAGGCTTACCGGAAGCTGGCCAGGAAGTATCATCCAGACCTCAATCAGGGAAAGACATGGTCAGAGGCAAAGTTTAAGGAGATCAACGAGGCCTATGACGTGTTAGGTGATCCTAAGAAGCGTGCCGAGTATGATAACCCGGTGAGGTATGCCTTTGGTGCGGACTCAGGGTTTGAGAACTTTACAAATCGGAGATCTACGAACAATTTTGATTTCAACAATTTTGGGGATATCTTTTCTGATATCTTTGGTTTCAATGCAAGGACAGGCGCTGACCGTACAAGTGCAGGCAGTAAGGATGTTACTGTTGAGTTGACCTTAACCCTTGAAGAAGCCTATGCCGGTGTTACAAAGGCGATGAACATAAAAAAAGAAACCACATGCAAGCATTGTTTCGGTTCAGGCATAAAGCAAACAAAGCCGTGCGCTACGTGCAATGGCTCTGGCACAACACCCTCTATGGAGACATTGAATGTTAAGATACCAGCAGGGGTTGACTCAGGTTCTAAGGTTAGGGTCAAGGGCAAGGCCGGAGCTGGTCTACATGGCATCAAGACTGCTGATATAGTCATTGATATCAGTGTAAAGCCGCATGACATTTTTACTCGAAAGGGGGATGACCTTTATGTATCCATACCTGTAACCTTTCCTGAGGCTACCTTGGGTGCAAAGATAGAGGTACCATTGTTGGATGGTTCATCCATTATGACGCTTCCAGAGGGGGCGCACAGCGGCAAGGTCTTTAAGCTCAAGGGCAAGGGGATGCCCCATAATGCTCACTCTCCCAGTGGCTCTGAAAAGGGCGATTTATATGTTGAGATAAAGATCGTAGTCCCTGTTGGATTAGGTCCCATAGAGAAGGATACGGTGAGAAGGCTCAGCACTCTTTATCGGGATAACCCTCGAAAAGTGATGGGGTAAGAATAGATGCTTAAGAAGGACAAGGACCAACCTTTGTATGTAATCAGTGTGGTTGCTGAGATGTTGGGGGTGCATCCGCAGACCCTGAGACTGTACGAGCGAGAGGGGTTTATATGCCCCAAGAGATACAATAAGCAGCGTAAGTACTCGGAGGAGGATATAAGGAAGCTAGACCTGATTATCCAACTCACCAGGGAGTTAGGCGTCAATAAGGCAGGACTGGAGATAATACTGCGAATGCGTAATATTATTGACGCCATGAGCGCTGAATTTGAGGAAGTTATGCCGTACTTGGAAGAAGACAGAAGGATGGACTTTAAGATGCGGCTGATGAGAATCTTCAAGGAGGAACCATGAAAATTGAGAAGATGACGATAAAGAGTCAGGAGGCAGTGCGCGAGGCACAGTTGATTGCCGAGAGAAAGGGTAATCAGGAGATGCAGCCTGAACACCTGCTGTTGGCGTTGTTAAGCGGTGATCAAGAGATCGTTGTGCAGATCCTTAAAAAGCTCGAGGTAGACACAAGCGCCTTAAGAAAGGACGTTGAGAAGGAGATCAGCAAGTTCCCCTCTGTAATTGCTTCTACTGCGCTGGGGCAGATGTATCTGTCTGCGGCAATCAAGGATGTCATAGAGGAGGCCTTTAAACAGGCCAGTTACCTTGGGGATGAGTATGTCAGCGTAGAGCTATTAATGCTCGGTTTAATCATAAAGAGCGATGGGGTTTTGCGGATATTGCAGCGTTATAAGATTACAAAAGACACGTTTATGAAGGCTATGCAGGAGGTCCGTGGTACTCAGAACGTTGTGGATCAAACCCCTGAGGATAAATTCCAAGCACTAAAGAAGTACAGCCGCAACCTGACCGAGTTGGCACGTAAGGGTAAACTTGATCCGGTTATCGGGAGGGACGAGGAGATCAGAAGGGTTATACAAGTGCTTGCAAGGAGGACCAAGAACAACCCTGTGATCATAGGTGAGCCTGGTGTTGGCAAAACCGCCATAGCCGAGGGGCTTGCCCAGCGCATCATCGACAGCGACGTTCCAGAATCATTAAAGAACAAGCGGGTTATTGCCCTCGACCTCGGTTTCCTCTTGGCTGGGACAAAGTTCAGGGGTGAGTTTGAGGAGAGGATAAAGGCGGTGCTTAAGGAGATTGAGGCCGCACAAGGCAACATCATCCTTTTTATAGATGAGCTGCACACCCTTGTGGGTGCAGGGGCTGCGGAGGGGACCATGGATGCCTCAAACATGCTCAAGCCCGCTTTGGCCAGGGGCGAGCTTAGGTGCGTTGGAGCAACCACCTTGAATGAATACAGAAAGTACATTGAAAAGGATGCTGCCCTTGAAAGGCGCTTTCAACCCGTTTATATAAAAGAGCCTTCTGTTGAGGATACCATCTCCATACTGAGGGGTATAAAGGAACGGTATGAGATCCATCATGGGATAAAGTATAAGGACTCGGCCTTGATAGCCGCCTCTACGCTGTCTCATCGTTATATAACCGATAGGTTTCTGCCTGACAAGGCCATCGACTTGATCGACGAGGCTGCGGCACGGTTGAGGATGGCTATCGACAGTATGCCGGTTGAGTTGGATGAGATGGAGAGGAGGCTGCGCCAATTAGAGATAGAGCGCCAGGCGTTGCTCAAGGACAGTTCCAAGGAAGCTGTAATTCAATTGGAGAAGGTGGATAAGGAGATTTCTGAGTTGTCTGAGAGGCACTCTGTCCTGATGACGCGTTGGAAGGGGGAGAAGGACCGGATAGCCAGCATACGCATGATAAAAGAGGAGATTGAGGACACCAAGATAGAGGCTGAAGGTGCTGAGAGACAGGGATTACTTGGCAAGGCTGCGGAGTTAAAGTATGGCCGGCTCATTGAGCTTAACAAGGCCCTTGAGGCAGAGAATCAGTGTCTTAGGGCATTGCAGGCCAGTGGCAAGATGTTGACCGAGGTAGTGACGGAGGAAGACATTGCGGCGGTGGTAGCCAAGTGGACTGGCATTCCGGTGTCAAAGATGCTTGAGACTGAGATCGACAAGCTCCTGCAGATGGAGGACCGTCTGAGGCTGCGGGTGATTGGTCAGAACGAGGCAATTGAAAAGGTCTCTAACGCCATCAGGCGGGCGCGGGCTGGTATACAGGATCCGAATCGTCCGATTGGGTCGTTTATATTTTTAGGCCCCACGGGTGTTGGTAAGACAGAATTAGCTAAGGCGCTGGCTGAGTTCCTCTTTGACGACGAAAGCGCCCTTATTCGCATTGACATGTCAGAGTATCAGGAAAAACATACCGCCTCAAGGCTCATAGGTGCTCCCCCTGGATATGTTGGTTATGACGAAGGGGGGCAGCTTACGGAGGCGGTCAGGCGCAGGCCGTACTCGGTCATCCTCTTCGACGAGGTGGAGAAGGCCCACGCCGATGTCTTTAACGTGCTGCTTCAGCTCTTGGATGACGGGCGTCTTACGGATGGCCACGGCAGGACAGTGGATTTCAGAAACGCTGTTATTATTATGACCTCAAACATAGGTAGCGTCTACATTCAGGAGTTTCTACAGGAGCGGCAGCGCTTTCCAGAAAGCTACCGGCAGGGTGTAAACACCGGCACGATGGCCGCCAAGGTCATGGAGGCGTTAAAGGAGTTTTTCAGGCCGGAGTTCCTCAACAGGGTGGATGAGATCATAATCTTCAACCCACTGAGCAAGGAGCTCTTAAAGCGTATTGTTGACATACAGTTGTACCGGATGCGCAAGTATCTCAAGGGCAAGCAGATAGACATCATCCTGACTGACAGGGCCAAGGAGGTTATAGCGGAGTCTGGTTACGACCCTGTTTATGGGGCGAGGCCGTTGCGGCGTGTGCTTCAGAATGAGATACTCAACCCTCTGTCCCTGAAGATACTGGAGCGGTCAATTGTCCAAGGTGATACGGTTCAGGTAGATTACGATAGAGCCTCTATGGTTTTCTCAAAGGTAGAGATGGCCGAGGGTGTGTAGGATAGAGAAGAAGGGGGCGGCGCTGCCCCCCCTCAGACCCCACTGCAAGGGGACCAGCCCCCTTGACCCCATTATGCAATATTCACCTTCTACGGACTGCATTAGGAAAGAGATAAAAACAGAGCCTCTTGCAAATCTCAAATCAAGCAATTATTATGCCCAAAAAATATCGTTTAATATTAATCACTTACATAATTAGCTTTTTGCTATATTTTACATAACATGTACTTTTGCAAGAGGCTCAACAGATAATTTTGAGAAAGAACCAACTACATCTTGTCAAACAGTTTTAAAACATGATACTGTTAAATATTAGGGAGGATTACAACAATTTACGCATCAGAAGAAAGAGTAGACAGGATAGAGGGGCTAATAGCAGAGGTTGCAGAGCTTCTTAAAGAGATGGTTATTTGGTCTGCTGAGCGGGATCGGCAAGCTGCTGAGCGGGAGCGGCAGGCTGCGGAACGAGATCGACTGTTTGCAGAACGGGATCGACAGGCTGATGAACGAGCTCGGCAGGCTGATGAACGGGCTCGACAGGCTGATGAGCAAACTCGGCAGATGAAAGAGGCAATGAGACTATCATCAGAGAAGGTTGACGCGCAACTTGAGAGAACCGATGCGCAACTTGCCAGGAGTGAGGCAACTCTTCAGGAGGCTAGAGAACAATTAGCAAGAACTGAGAACGCTGTTGAACGTACCACCAATGCTGTTAATGCACTGACTGGTAAATGGAGTAACTTTGTAGTAGGGTTAGTATTGCCGGCAACAAAAAAGATGTTCCAGGAAAGGGGATTTGACGTGGAAAACATCTTTAAAGGCGCTCAGAGTAAGGCAAAGGACGCTGAAATGGAAATTGATATCCTTGCAGTCAATGGTGAATATGTAATAGCAATAGAGATTAAGAGCACATTGGGATTGGATGATGTTAATGATCACCTAGAGAGACTAGCCAATTTTAAAAAGGCGTTTAAAATATATGCTGACAGGAATGTTATCGGTGCAGTAGCGGGTATCGTCATCAATGAAGGGGTTGACAGGTATGCTTATCGTAAAGGCCTCTTTGTTATTGGAGAAAGCGGCGATACGGTCAGAATACTTAATGACGATAAGTTTGTGCCCCGGTATTTTTAATCTGTCTACCATTGGGTATAACGGTTGATCACCATTGACGTAGACGACCAGCTACACATATACAAAACCCAACAATTGAAATATATTTCTTCAAAAAATCACTGCTATTATTGTATCATAAAAAGTATTAACGTTATACTAAACTTTTAAATTATGAGGGAATATAGAATGATATCTACTAGGGCAATGAAAATAAAGCCATCTCCTACGTTATCAATTGATTCAAAGGCAAAGGAGATGAAAGCTAAGGGCATCGACGTTATCAGCTTTGCAGTGGGCGAACCTGACTTTGACACACCTGAGCACATCAAGGCAAGTGCTATTAAGGCACTACAGGACGGTTTTACAAAGTACACACCGGTGGGTGGTATACCTGAGTTAAAGGACGCCATTATCGAAAAGCTCAAGAGGGATAACTCGCTTGACTACAAGAGAGAAGAGATCGTAGTCTCCTGTGGGGCTAAACACTCGCTCTACAACGCAGCACAAGCCCTCTACAGCCCAGGTGATGAGGTCATCATACCGGCTCCGTACTGGGTCTCATACCCCGACCAGGTGCTCCTTAACGACGCCACACCTGTTGTTGTTCAAACAACTGAGGCCGACATGTTCAGAGTGCTACCAGAGGTACTAAAAAACAGCATAACAAAAAAGACAAAGGCCATTATAATGAATTACCCGTCCAACCCCACTGGCTTTACCTACGACCGGAAAAGCCTTGAGGTCATTGCAGAGTTAGTTGTTAAACACAACCTCTACGTAATATCAGACGAGATATACGAGAAGCTCCTCTACGACGGCTTAAAGCACGTAAGCATAGCAAGTATCGACAACGAGGTTAAAAAGCGAACCATCGTTATCAACGGTCTGTCCAAGGCATACGCTATGACCGGCTGGAGGCTCGGTTATGCAGCAGGCAGCGCAGACGTGATCAAGGCAATGGAGAACATCCAGAGCCAGTCCACGTCTAACCCTACATCCTTCGCACAGAAGGGAGCTGTTGAGGCCCTCAACGGCCCACAGGGGTTTATCGAGGAGATGCTCCAACAGTTTGACGCCAGAAGAAAGTACCTCATAAGCGAGCTAAACACCATTGAAGGGGTGTCATGTATAAACCCTCAGGGGGCGTTCTACGCCTTTGCAAACATAAAGATGATCCTTGGCCGTCGCTGCGGTCAGTGGGATGTTAAAAGCTGCACGGATCTCTCCATGTACCTGTTGGAGGAGGCGCACGTAGCGCTTGTACCAGGCGGGGCATTTGGCGCAGACGGCTTTATACGGATGTCATATGCAACGTCAATGGAGAAGATCAAAGAGGGGCTGTTGAGAATCAAGGACGCCTTAAAGAAGCTCTCTTAAGCTATAAATGAAGAGAGACTCCGTTACTAAGCAGGTTTCTGCCCAACAGACTACCGACAAACAGTCGTTTAGGTCAGGCTATATCTGCATTGTTGGTAAACCAAACGTTGGTAAATCAACGCTTATTAATACGATCACAGGTCAAAAGATATCAATTGTTACGTCAAGACCTCAGACCACAAGACGCAGGATTATTGGTATCAAGAACAGAGACGACGCCCAGCTTATCTTCTTTGATACCCCGGGGATACATAAACCGTCAAATAAACTCGGCGAGCTTGTTGTCAAGACCTCCCTGGATTCACTTAAGGAAGCGGACGTCGTATACCTCATGGTTAATCCCGTCATGCCATCATCGGATGACCTGTTGGCGCTGCAAGAGATTATGCCATTAAAAAAGCCCGTCTTACTTGTAATCAACAAGATTGATACCATCAAGAAAGAGAACCTCCTTCCCATAATCCAACACTACAGCACACTTTATCCATTCAACAGCATAATACCGGTGTCGGCAAAAAACAGCGACGGGTTGGAGGAACTCCTTGATGTAACCGTTTCAAACCTGCCAGAGGGGCCAAGGTATTATCCCGACGACTATGTAACTGACCAGATTGAAAGGGACATGGTCTCAGAGTTGATTAGAGAGCAGGTGATGAAAAAGACACTCAACGAGCTGCCTCATGTGACCGCTGTGGAGGTCACCGAATGGGTTAAACGTAATAATGACGTCATATTGATCAGTGCAAATATTTATGTTGAAAAAGACACCCAAAAAGGTATAATAATAGGCAGCAAGGGAACAATGTTGAAGAGCATTGGAACTGAGGCACGAAGACACATAGAGGATCTATTGGAAAAAAGGGTGTTTTTGAGTTTATACGTTAAGGTCAGGAGGCACTGGTACAAGGACCTCAACGCATTAAAGGACATGGGTTTTTGTTGATATGGTTATAAAGATGAAAGTTGACGGGTTATTGTTTGACCCACGAAGCGGTATGTACATACTCTTACTCAAAGCAACAGAAGGAGAGGAGACCTTGCCCATCTGGATTGGCAAACCAGAGGCCGATTCTATAGCCCTGGCCTTAGGGAGGGTCGTAACGCCAAGGCCGCTTACTCATGACCTCGTAAAGAATATCATCGAGGAGTTGCATATGAGTGTCTCAAAGGTCATAGTTAGGGAGATTGTAGACAACACGTACTATGCTACCTTGTATGTCACCGACGGTAAGCATGAAAAACCAATCGACTCTAGGCCCAGCGATGCCGTGGCCGTAGCTCTGAGAACGAATTCGCCCATCTATGTTGATGAAGGTGTCATTGAGCGCAGGAACACGGATGAACTAGAGGAGTGGCTTAAGAACCTCAAACCTGAAGACTTCGGCAACATCATGTAATGCTCCGTGCAACGGAAGGTATCGTCCTTACTAGTGTTCCATACGGTGAAGCCGATTCAATAGTAACGTTTTTTACGAGCGAGTATGGGTTACTTAAGGTCTTTGCCAAGAGTCCACGCAAGACTAAGAGCAGGTTTGGCAGTGCCCTAGAGCCTCTTACTCACGATCGCATAGCCTTTTGGGGGAAGGAAAACACCGCACTTCCGAGGCTCACGCAGGCCGATATTATATATCCGCATCAGAGGCTGAGGGAGGAGTTCGTGTGTTACCTGAAGGTATCTGAGCTTGTGGAGATGACTATAGGTCTTCTGCCTGAGATGGAGCCGCACGGGGAGCTGTTTTCAATCCTGCTTAAAGCGCTTAAGCAGCTTGAGACAGACAGGCTGTCTTACAGGCGTTATCTGTTTTATAAGGTTAAGCTGCTGAGCCTATCTGGTTTTCTTCCGAGATTGAGTGGTTGTGCTCGCTGTGGGAAGTCGGGCAGTTCGTTTTATTTTCAGGATGGTTCTATTATATGCGACGGTTGTCTTGGCAGCAAGGGGTTTACCTACAGGGTAGAGTTATCCCTTGGGGCGATAAGTGTCTTTGAGAGGATTAGGCTGTGGCAGTGGGACATGTTAGACCGTCTAGTGCCCTCTCAGAGGCTCGTAGATGAGCTCGAACGGATGCTCAACCTACATATAAGGTACACCATCGACAAAGACATCAAGACAAACACCTTCATCACAGCAACGAGGTGTGGTAGAGGTGGAGGAAGAAGAGAGGAAAGAAGGGAAGAGGAGAGAAGGGGAGGCTCTGCCTCCCCTCAGACCCCTCCGCAAGGGGACTCGTCCCCTTGACCCCGTAGATGCGGAGGTTGGTGGATTGAGTTGTGGACTGGGTACGTAGTTGTGTGGGGTGGGTTAAGGGTTGTCCCAACCCTTAACCCGACGCCTGCCTGCGGCAACATAGGTACAACGGTTATTATCAAATATTGACCGATATACAGCATCACAGTATGCTTATTGAAAATAGGCTATGATACGTTTTTCTAACTCAGACTTCAGAATGTGTAGTTTTCCGTCGTGTACGATATGGTTAAAGTTTTTTAAGTCTGTAGGTATATCTTCTGCTTTTTTGGTGATAAGGATTACCTCTTTTCCCAGTGCATGAGCGTAACCAACCTCGTAGAAGACATTTGGATTTTGTCCTGTTATGTCGGCAATTATCATGTGTGCGGATTTTATCTTACTGTAAACCTTTTCAATAATCCCACTATTATAGTGTATATTATCTGCCCTCTCACATTTAAAACCAATTTTCTCAACAGTTGGTTTAATACCTGAATCATATATATCATAAAAATCTAAATGAAATGGCATACATACAAAAATGTATTTTTTCGTAAGTTCTTTCTTAAAAATATCTATTAATTTTTCCTCTATGTTATCACTTTTATTTATAAAACGATAACTCTTATGAGGCATGTTATCCATAAAATCATTTACAAGTTTTTCTGTAACGTACTGTGATATTAAGACAATGAACGAAGAAGGTGATTTTTCTGATACTGTCTTTGCAACCTCTAATCCCCCGTCCTGGTAACCAAAAAAGGAGATACAAACGTCACAGACTACAAAATCAAAATAGTCGTTATCCTTGTATAATGCTGCAAGGGCTTGATCTGCAGAAAAACAACTCGTTACATGAAAATTTTGTTTTTCAATAAATTCCTTTACTCGGATTACGAAATTTTTATCATCGTCTACTAGAAGAACTTTATGTGTTATCATTATTGGCCTTATCTGCAATTGGCAGTGATATCGTAAATGTTGCTCATTTAAAGGGTTCGCTCTCACAAGTGATTGTACCTTTGTGCAGTTCAACGGCCTTTTTAACAAGGTAGAGGCCTATTCCAAATCCCATTTTCTTGGTTGTGTAATGGAGGTCGTACATCCGTTCCACCTCATTTTTATGAATACCTATGCCATTATCTGTCACAATAATATTCACGAGTTCTGGGTTGTAGTCATCTCGCTTAGTTGAAACTGTTATTTTTCCATATTTAGGATCACACGCCTCTATTGCATTTGTAACAAGGTTTGTTATTAAGTACCTACCCATAATTAATTATATATTCTTGTCCAAAATTATTAAGCACATCATCAATGTAATCTACCAAGTGTTTCCAACTTTTGTATGCGCTAAAATTAATCCAT
>PEAB01000127.1 GCA_002753395.1 Nitrospirae bacterium MYbinv3
CCAAGACAATTTATTATCGCAGTATGCATAGACTGTTGATTAATAGGATTTTAAATGCAGGTTATTAATGAATAATTTTTCTCTTGACATCACGGTTGCTTGACCCCGTAATAATCTTGGTTCCCATGTTTTTATTACGCAAATTTGTGTGACAGTATACGCAATGAAAAATTACGTTATAAAAGGATATAATATTGACGATGAGATTTTTTAATTTCGTAAGATATCTGCAAAGCCTAACGGTTCCACAGCGTATGATTGGATTTGCAATTGTGTCACTGGCGGTGTTCTTGTGGGCAGGATTTTCAAATATCCCCCAACTTGGTCATATGTTGGACTCTATCTATGTTTTTTACGAACATCCGTATACTGTTACCAACAATGTCAAAGATGCTAAGGAAATAGTTTATATCCAAAGACGTTGTATCCGTGAGTATATATTTGAGACAAAGCCGGAGATCCGGGAAGAGCTTCTACGCAACATGCGTGAATTGGAAGGCAAGTTTTATGAAAAACTCAAGATTCTCAAGGAGCATTTCTTGGGAGATCAGCGGCTTATTCAGGAGACAGAAGACCTGTACCGTAAGTCAATGGCGTATGTAGAGATAGAGCTTACCCTGAGCAGAGAAGGTAAGAACATGGAGGCATGGCAGCGTACTACTGACAAGCATCAGGGTAATCCTTGGCCAGTTCTGCTAAAGAAGTTGGAGCAGATTGCTGCCTTTGCGGAAAACAAGGCCGTAGAAAAATTCAAAGAGGTACAAAATGATTATAAGAGAGAGATAAAAAAGGTAATAATATATGCCGTAATAGGATTGCTGACTCTCTTAGCATTATCATTCCTATTCACCCGTTCAATCACTAGCCCTATGCGGACCTTCCGCGACAGCATCGTTGGACTTTCTGAGGGCAAACTCAATGACGAGATACCGTTTCAGACTGACAAGAACGAGTTTGGCGAACTTGGCCGCGCTCTGGATACCTTGAGACATGTGGCCATCAAGGAGGCAAAAGATACCTGGGTTAAGACCAACATAGCAGATATTGCCCAGACTCTACAGAAGTGCACCACCTTTGCCGAATTCGGCGATGAGCTTACATCCAAACTTGCTCCTATTATGGGATTGATATATGGGGCCTTTTATGTTAGCGACAAGGCTCATGCAAGGCTGCAACGGGTGGGTGGCTACGCCTGTAGTGAGACTGAACATATACGCGATTTCCCCTGGGGTCAAGGAGTGGTAGGGCAGGCGGCTAAGGACAAGCGGTCTGTGAGCTTAACGTTCTCACTGGATCAGGTGGTGTCCACATACATTGGGCTAGGCGCCCTGCATGTCTCCGCCGTTGTTGTGGTGCCGGTGGTGCATCGCAACGAGGTGCTTGGTGTTATTGAGCTTGGTACATTAGGTTCCTTTGTTGAAGAACAGATTGCCTTTCTTGATACCCTGCTTCCTATGGTGGCTATGAACATGGAGATACTATCAAGCAGTATAGAGACGCGGCAACTGCTTGAAAAGAGTCAGATGCAGGCTCAGGCCCTGGCCGTCTCCGAGCAGCAACTGTTGGCGCGCAGGGATGATTTAGAAGAGAGCAAGGCCATCTTAGCGCAAACTGAGGAGCGCAGCCGCCTGATTCTGAGTTCTATAAACGAGGGGATCTGTGGTTTCGATGTTGATGGTAACATTACATTTGTAAACCATGCAGGTGCGGTTATGCTGGGTTATACGGAGGAGGAGCTTATTGGCAGGTTCATGCACACAACGCTCCATTATGCCCATCCGGATGGTTCAAGTTATCCTTTGGAAGAATGCCACATGTTTGCAACGACAAGAGATGGTAATTCGCGTGTAATTAATGAAGAGGTGCTGTGGCACAAGAACGGCACCTCCTTCCCTGTAGAATATACAACAACGCCTATTTACAAGAATGCTGCACTGTTTGCTGTTGTGGTAGTGTTTCGAGACATAACTGAGCGCAGGCTTACGGAGATGGCAATAAAGAAGGCAAACTTTTTGGCTGACACGGCATTGGAGCTTTCAAAGTCAGGCTATTGGCATGTACCGATAGATGGCTCAGGGTGGTATAACTCATCAGAAAGGGCGGTTGCCATATTTGGGGACTTGCCTAATCCAGACCTCCGTTACCGTATCATAGAGGACTGGTTCAAACACGTTGAGGAAGGGGATGAGGTTGCAGCTAAATCCACTCTTGAGGCCTTCTATGCGGCCATTGAAGGAAAAACCCCAGTTTTCGACAGCGTTTATGCCTACAAGCGGCCAGTGGATGGCCATGTGGTATGGATCCATTCAGTGGGTAATGTGGTAATAGGCACTAGTGGTAAACCCACCGATATGTATGGCGTTAACCAGGACGTCACCAACTTCGTATCCGCCCAGGAAGAGGTACAGCGCGCCAAAGAGATCGCTGAGGAAGCAACAAAGATGAAGTCCAATTTTCTGGCCAACATGAGCCACGAAATCCGTACACCGATGAATGCAATCATAGGGATGACCCATCTGGCACTGCAAACAGAACTAACCCCCAAACAGCGTAATTACATGGATAAGGTCGATTCTGCTGCTAAACATCTGCTCGGTATCATCAACGATATCCTCGACTTCTCAAAGATTGAGGCAGGAAAGATGCTCTTTGAGCACACCGATTTCTTCTTGGAAGACGTCATGGAACACCTGGCCGACCTGTCGGTCATAAAGGCACAGGAGAAGGGCCTGGAGCTCCTGTTTAACATCGGCACCGATGTGCCAACCGCCCTGTTAGGGGATCCGTTGAGACTGGGGCAGGTGTTGATAAATCTTGTAAACAATGCCGTCAAGTTTACACAAAAGGGAGAGGTTACCGTGGGTATCCACAGGGTAGCCGGCGAACCTGATGGTGTGCGTTTGCGCTTTGATGTAACCGACACCGGCGTAGGGCTGACAGAGGAACAACAGAAGAGGCTCTTCAGCGCCTTCTCCCAGGCCGATACCTCAACCACACGCAGATATGGTGGTACAGGGCTTGGGTTGACCATAAGCAAACGTTTGGTTGAGATGATGGATGGGCAGATAGGGGTCGAGAGTACCCCTGGAGTTGGTAGTAACTTCTATTTTACTGCCAAGTTTGGGCTTCAGTCTACGCAGAGGCCAATGCTTACCATCGATAAAGACATACAGAGGCTGCGCATTATGGTAGTGGATGACAATGCCAGCGCCAGAGAGATTATGCACTCAATGCTTACGTCCCTGAAGTTTGATGTGTCGGTTCTTAGCTCTGGTTTTGAGGCCTTAAAGGAACTGGAACAGGCTCTTCTTCAAAAAAAGCCCTACGGTTTGGTGTTTATGGATTGGCTTATGCCTGGGATGGATGGCATTGAGACGATAAAACAGATACGGGCAAAAAAGCAGCTATCTGATACCACGTCGTTTGTAATGGTCACGGCCTACAGCCGGGACGAAATCCTGCATAATACACAGGATGTAAAGATTGATGGCCTGCTTGTCAAACCAGTCAGCCCTTCCACCCTGCTTGATAGTATCTTGAACTCACTGGGTAAAGAGGTGGTTAGACATCCGAACAAACAGCAAAGACAGGCTGATTCACGTGCGTCAGCTAAGACCGTTAGAGGGGCCTGCCTGCTCTTGGTTGAGGATAACGAGGTTAATCAAGAGCTTGCAATGGAGATATTGGAAGAAGCGGGCATTCGTGTAGATATTGCCAATAACGGGTTAGAGGCGCTCGATAAATTGATAACGGCAGAATACGACGGAGTTCTGATGGATTGTCAGATGCCCGTAATGGACGGTTTTGAAGCAACAAAGAGGATTCGTCAAGATAAACGATTCTCCAACCTGCCGGTGATTGCCATGACCGCCAACGCTATGGCTGGCGATCGAGAGAAATGTATGGAAAGCGGTATGAATGACCACATTGCCAAACCTATTGACATCACGCAGCTCTTTAAGACCTTGGCGCGATGGATAAAACCAAAGGTGTCAGTAACTCAGGATGCTGTAAATATGGTAGATGCAAAAAACGATGAACTGCCTGCAATTAACGGTTTGGATATTAAAAGCGCCTTTAGCCGTGTTGGCGGAAATGTTAAGATGCTGCGCAAATTAATCACACGTTTTGCAGAGACACAGACTGATGTTATGACCAGGATAGAAAAGGCAATGGAGGATAACGATATTGACACTGCAACACGACACGCCCATACGGTCAAGGGACTGTCCGGCAACATTGGCGCAACCGCCATGCTTGAGCTGTCCGCCACTGTAGAGACAATGCTAAAAAGGGGCGAGACATCTGGTCTGAGGCAGGCATTGGATGCAATGGAGCAGGAACTCATCAGCTTGTTGACACGGATATCGGATGGTATGTCAACAGGATTAAGTGAGGCAGCACAGGAATGCCAAACCAGTCAACCCGTAGACAAGGATACACTTGCAGGACAAATGAGGCAGTTGTACTCACTCCTGGCTGATGACGACTCCAGCGCCGTAGATGTCATGGAGGGTTTAATGGGACAGCTCAGTGTCTGTGGGCAGGCCAGCGCTGCTAATAGACTTATGACTAGTATCTCTGAGTACGACTTCGAGACTGCATTGACCAAACTAAGGGATACATCTAACGCATTGGGCATAACTTTGTAACCAGTATGGTATCCTCTTAAAAAACATGGTAATTTTATCCTTATGATTTCAAAACATGGATTCCCACTTTCGTGGGAATGACAGTAATAGCCGCTTTCCAAGGGGGTGTGCCCCCCTGCGTCATTGTATGTCATTCCTGCGAAAGCAGGAATCCAGAAGGCTTAAAAGCATCGTTAGCATGAAATATAAAGAAGATACCTAATATGGTAGATTTCGATATGATTAAATACAAAGAAGGTGGTACTTTTGTTGTACTCTCTATCTTAAAAATGACGTTATTGATGTTTCTTTTGATTTCGTCTATTGGCCAGAGGACTCAAGCAGCAGAGGTGGACAGTGACGCCGTTGAACTGACTGATGAGGAAAGATCGTTTCTTGCGGGTAAACAACTGCGTTTGGGGATTGATGAGAACAGGCCGCCCTTTGAGTTCATAGATGAAAAAGGACGTTATTCCGGCATCAGCGCAGCATTTATAGAGGTTGCTGCCAAACGTCTTGGCATCGAGATTGTTCCACAAAGAGGTCTGAAGTGGACAGAGGCAATTGAAAAAACAAAGAGTGGTGAGGTAGACGTTATACCTAAGATGACGCCTACAGAGACGCGCAAAAAGATCCTTAACTTCACACGGCCTTACACCACTTTTCCATCCGTTATTGTGACACGAAAGGATCGATACGTAGGAGGGTTAGACGACCTGCGTGGACTCAAGGTAGGTGTTGTCAAGGGACTGGTAATCGAGACCAGTCTAAGGAAAGACCGTCCGGATCTCACACTAGTGCCCCTTGCCAATGTGGAGATGGCACTGCGGGCCCTTTCCACCAGCAAGGTTGACGCCTTTGTAGACAACCTGGGTGCTATTACCTATTGCATAGACAAGATAGGGCTGCCCAACCTGAAGATCGCAGGTTCAACCCCCTACACGCACGACTTGGCTTTTGGAGTCAGAAAAGACTGGCCTCTGCTCGTATCGGCCTTGGATAAGGCCCTGGCAAGCATCCCAGATAAGGAAAAGACGGATATCAAGAATCGCTGGTTGGCTCTCCAATATCAACAAAGGGGGGTTGATTGGAAGACCGTAGGCCCCATTGGTGCGGCTCTGACGATTATAATTGTATTCGTTGTTATTTGGAACAGGCGGCTTACTAAGGCCATAAGGCAAAGGGAACAAATTCAGAAGGAGCTAAAGGAATATGCAAAAGAGCTGGAGGCTCGCTCTGCCGTTAAGTCTCAACTCTCTGTGGTATCCACTGAGCTGCATAAGGCCTCTACTTTTGAGGAGTTGGCAGACAAGCTCCTGTCCTACACAGCTCCATTAGTTGGTGCTGTGTACGGGGTGTTTTACGTCTATGACAAGGATAATAATAGTTTAAGGAAGATGGCCGGCTATGGACTGATGGCAGATAGGGAGCTGGGACGTGATTTCGGTTTAGGGGAAGGTCTTATCGGTCAGTGTGCACGTCAGATGACGCCCATCATGGTTAACAAGCAATCTGGGGCAGACATTAGCATCACTTGTGGCATGGGTAGGGTCAACCCTTCAGCAATCAACCTCTACCCTGTTATACAGGCACAACGACTCCTCGGTGTTTTAGAACTGGCCGCCCTTAACTCTTTTAACGAAAACTCTCAATACATCTTTGACGAGCTCATGCCTGTAGTAGCAATGAGCCTCGAAATCCTTTCTCACAACGTAAACACAAAAGGTCTCTTGGAAGAGACCCAAAGGCGGGCAATACAGTTGAAGGAGACCGAGGTCTGGTACAGCAGGATCATCAAATCCTCACCAGATGGCGTCTTAATAGCAGATGACAAAGGAGTAATCATGTTAACTAACATGACGACAGACAGGTTGTTTGGCTATGAGCATGGAGAGCTTATAGGAAAAGACCTTGAGATTCTCTCACCTATATTCAGCGCTATTAAGCTCAGAGACTTAGGAGAGCGTTTATTGCAGACAGAGGACCACCGCCAAATGCAAAGGGGGTTTAATAGTGGGGGGATATGCAAAGACGGATCTGAACTTTCGGTGGATATAGTGCTAACTCCTCTGCCATCCACGGGTTCTAGGGGGTTTTGTATCTGTGCAACTATCAGGGATACAACAGACCTTAAACGTTAGTTAGTCCTGTAGAGGTAATGCTAAAGTGTAATCAAAAAAAATGAGGAGTGGAGTAAAATATAAGTAGATACAAATAAATAAAGGGAGGTAATAAGCAGATGCTAGAACATTATATAAAGATACTAGAGTTAAACAACCTAGGCAGGTGCTTAGCAAAGGTTATCGTGAACATAGCGTATGGATTATTATTGAGTAAGAAACCGATAATGAGACAGATCGCTTTATACTTGCATGTGGAAGG
>PEAB01000128.1 GCA_002753395.1 Nitrospirae bacterium MYbinv3
CAAGACTGGGTTAGAAAATGCAAAAAAAGCAGGGCGGATAGGGGGACGACGGTCCAAGCTGACCTTGTGCCAACAAAAAGAGATTATTAAGCTTATTACCTCTGGTCAAAAAACAGCAGCCGATACAGCCAGGTTGTTCAATGTCCACCCAGCCACTGTGGCAAGATTGCTCTCTAAAATTAAATTAGGAGCACTGGAAAAGTCCTAGCGTGCTTTAATTTCCAAATTCTAAAGCCTCCCCGTTTAGTTAACTCTCTCCAAATTTTCGCTATGTTTCATAAACATCCTTTCTGTGCTTGATAGCAATGATCATGACTGTGCGTGTTTGAGGCTCAATACGATAGACGATTCGATAATCACTAACGCGCAATCTCTGTGCCCCTTGAGACTATACTGTAACGGCTTTCCAAAGCCGACAGGATCGACAGGGAGGCGTTCTTCGATAGCCCGCTTAACAAGGAGCTTTTGATGAAAGATCAGGGATATGCTTTCGCGTTACCTCTTCTAGATAACGAACTTGGTACTTTATTTCCATGCTTCGTCATGGCTATAGGTCTTAATGCCCTCTTGGTCGAGCTGTTCAGCTACCTGAGATAAATACAAATCTTCACGCATGTCCAAGGCTTCTAGCGTCAGTTCTCGCACGATACGTGCCACAGATTTTTCTTCATGCTTGGCTACCTGAGTAAGAACCCCTGCAATCGTTTCTTCAAAGGTTACATTGATTCTTGGGTGTTTTGTTTGCATGAAACCTCTCTTCCTATTTCATTCACAATGCCAGAAGCGTAACTCTTTCGTGTCACTTTGTTAAAAAAATGGATCCGTTTCTAAAAGATTAAGAATCCAGTCTAAAATATGTCAGATTTATCGAAGAAACATCTTCAGGGAAAAGCCATTAGTGAGAGCCTCAGAGCAGGGATACGGCTTTACACAAGTTTATAGCCAAAGGTACACGCGACTCCTGGAAATTTACATAACTGGATTAACAGGAACGAGATTTATCTTGACCAATAACTAAACAACGAGTCAGCAGAAGGACTTTCTGCAATATTCATAAAACGGCCTCTTTGAAAGGGGCATGCTACAAATCATCTACTTTTACATTTTCATTATTTTTATCAAAACGGACACCAGGGGATTCAACTATAAACGAAAATAAACCTTCGTTTAGGTGAACTCCGATGCCATGGTTAAAATTGCTTGCCTTAATTGCATCTTCTTTTCCACCTATATGCTTAACGAAAGCATAGGCTACCGTACAGCAGTTGTTAGAAAAAAGGTTGTATCCTTGTTTTTCTACAGCCTCCGTGTAAAATTCAAAAGCACTATTCCTAAGTAACTTATACTCTGCCTTACCATTTATATACTTGACCTTTGTACATACGGTCGATACTTGGAGGGGGTCCGATGATTCAATAGCCTTTCCATAGAGTACATCAGAACTGGATGGGTCCTGGAAAAACCCCTGCGTATAATGGCTACCGACAGTGATGTAGTCACCAGTCTTGTCCATCCTGTAGTTTGCTATCAATATGGAACAGTGTCTGTATGTGGACGCATCTTCCTTGTTAAGGTTTTTATCCTGCACTTTGACAAAGTTTTTCCCAGAGCTGGATAGACTGGTTACAGACTCTCCGCTGCTTGCCATACTGCTTTGAACATTCGGAAACCCATCCTTGTACAATTTGTGTAGATAATCAGAAGAAAATTTCGCAACCATAGCCCCGCCACTTACACCAGATACTAGCTTTATTATTTTATAGGGTAATGGTGTAGCATGATAAAGGTAAGAGGATGCCGCAAGAAAAACAGATGAAGATATAGCGCCTTTTTCAATCTGGGTATGCATTGCAGGGCTCAAGTCTCGAGTACAGAAGAAAACACCCATTTCCTCCTCAGGACTATTGGAGAGAGCCACGCCCTGGGAAGCTATAGAAGTAATTATAAATGATAAAAGTAAAAACACCTTTTCCATGGTTGAATCCTATCTTAATTATCAATGAAAATTTTAGAAATTTCCTTCGTTACTCTATTCACGTAGATAGTCAAATTATCAATCTCACCGACAAGAAGATGCTTATATCCAAACTGTGACACCTTGCTGTCAGCATCAGATATTGTTTTATAGTACAGGGTGGTTATTTTTTCACGGTCAACAGCATTTTGAACAATAAAATCTTCAACGGATCTCCTCGCTGGTATACTGCCGAAAAGCCTAACCGTTTTTACCGCCTCTTCATCAGGTGGTGGGGATAAGTTCAAAGCAGCAGTATGGTCATGAAAAAGCAGTACGGCTAAAAACACAAATGCACTGTAACTTCTCTGCATGAAAAAACTCCTAACGCTCTGTTCCATTTTAGTCTTCATGACCAAGGACAAAAAGTACACGCAAAAATTTACAAGTGAATTATAACAAAAAATAAATTTCTACAGATTATTCCACGGTCAAAATGATTACATCGTTCCATGATTTGGAGTTATCAGGACGCAAAAATACTTCAGAAAAATCTCTATGGTGCGTGCACCTAAGGGCTAATTGCGGAGCAATGTATAAGCGCGCTTATGAGAATTTTCATTCCCATAAGACGACTGGATTACTGTTTGAAAATTTTCAATCCTGAAATAGCCTGAAATAGTGGAAATCTCCTTTACCTAAAACCTCTCTTGTCAAATAGCATCAATACCATGGGAACAAGGTGTGCTGTTTAGCAAAGCCATCTCTAGCTTTTGTCGATTCAAAAAACAGAAATAGGAAATTAAAGGCCGCCAGGGGCCTCGCTATGGGACTTCATGATAGTGCGCTTCCACTGAGCTGGCCAGCAATTGTAGTTGGGTATAAAATCATCTCTGATGTACCTTAAAACGGCCTTTAATGATTTTTCTAAGAACACCTCTACCGTTCTTCAACGCCAGCCAACCAGAGCATGAATATGTGAACCCAGCTTGACTATTTTCTGAACATATGGTAGGATTTAGTCCTACTTAACAAAATAGGTGGCTAATATGAGAACAACGCAGCAACTCAGCATCACCCTACCAAATGATATGGCAAACGCTGTAAAAGCCAAGGTTCAAACAGGCGAGTATGCCACGGAAAGCGAAGTTATCCGGGATGGGTTACGCGCGCTCATGGCTCGTGACCGTGCCGTTGAAAGCTGGCTGCACTATCAGGTAGCCCGTGCTTATGATGCCTTAAAGGCGGATCCTTCCCGTGCCATTACCACTGACCTGGTTCGGGCGCGTCTTGCCGCCGAGCATGATAAACGAAAATGCGCTACAGTGTAATCTTTTCACCAGAGGCTGAGGAGCAACTTGCGGCCCTGTACAACTACGTTGCTGATGCGGCTTCGTCGAATATCGCGGCGCTTTACACCAACGCCATTGTAGGGCACTGTGAAGGCCTGAGCGCTTTCCCTATCAGGGGAACAGCACGTGAAGATGTGCGCCCTGGCTTGCGTATCACCAACTACAAGAAGCGGGTGGTTATCGCTTTTGCGGTAGACGAAAAGGCAAAACGAGTCTCAATAATCGGCCTGTTCCAAGGCGGACAGGATTACGAAACATTCTTGCGTGAAGACTTGAAAGACAAGGAAGAAGCCTAGGAACGCTCAAGTCCATCGAAGAGAATACGATACCTTCAGAGGAAGTGAAACGCCGCCTATTCGATGAAGATGCGAGGAGGGGATACAGGATAGCGTCAATTGGCGGTTATTCCTACAGGTATCGACCTGGACGGCACTCAATCGCCTATCATCCTGCGGCTCAAATCCAACTGAGGGAAGCACCGCAGGTACGGTATAAGGATTTACACGCCTGTCCCATTGTAAGGGATGAAGGTTGTTTTTGTCATTCAAAAAAATTCTACTAAAACCGGCTGGAAATAAGCCATTTAAGACAGAATGTGAATCCGTTCTGATTTTTTCGCAGAAAGACCTGCAAAGGGAGCTTTTGTACGGTACGATAGGAGCAACTACTAAAAACAATTTTAAGGCCTTTTTATTGACTTTTTTGCGTTAGCCTTACACGAGGTCACAAAATGTAGCAACATACACTCAGCGGTCTTCTAATGGGCAAATTAGGCCATTCTGTAATGGTAATCTTCTTTCTTTTAAGAAATATTTAAAATTTGTGGTTGATGGTAGCGAAGTGTTGTTGGAAAACTCATCTGAGTTTTCCACAACCGAAGCGTACAACTACAGGAGTATTACAGGTATATATATATACAGGTAAGTAGGGGGGGTAATTCAGCGTGAGAAAAGGGGGGTAATTCAGCGTGAAATGGGGGGGTAATTCAGCGTGGATAACTTTTTAATCCCTTGAAATATCAACAAGATTATCTTTGGAAGACAAAAAGCTCTGAAATTTTTTTATGGGCGGGGGAGATGGCTTTAAAAGCAACCCTCCTGTAACAGATTCTATCTTGGCATCGGGATAAACGGATACAACCTGAGACAGTGTTTTCTGAAAATTTTTCTTGAAATCTTTGATGCTCTTGTACTCTTGTCCAAATTGCTCTTGTAATTTATTCCAAGATATACGCATTCCCTGTGACGATTCAATGCGGCAAAGACGGTGAGCAAGCCATGTGTAAATATCCAAGGCAAGGCAGGAATGTTGAATCGCGGCAAGTGCTCGGCTATCCAACGGTACAGCATGACTCGTTAATGTTTCAAAAAATTCTTGGCTTAATTCTAAAACCCCTGGCCAAAAGCTCCCTTGAAGATTGTCTTGATTACGTACCCATGCCTCAAAACGACTAATTGGGTTGGTATTGACGGTGACATCACGTCCAGCCAAGTTTATTCCAAGACTCATACGGCAGGCTGCTAGGGCTTCCATCTGCGTCCTAAACATTGTATACCCCCCACGTGGGCCTCCATTCAAGCTAATATCAAGTTTCCTCAAAAATCCCGCGACACTTTCACCAATGTCTATTTTCCGGGATTTTGTTCTAATGGCCTCTCCTGAAATATGAACCATTACAAGGCGGGGTCTTGTTCCGTATGGTAATGGCATATCGATCCATTCCCCCCCTCGAAATAGTCTACCGGCCTCTAATACCATGCTGGCTGAACCACTTTTGCGTTCAAAGACACGGCCTTGTACCTTGCTTCTTGGCATACCGACCTGACAGAGCACGGTGTGCAAAAAGTCGACTTTGTCTGATTGGTTCATGTGTATGTCAACGTTAGCCTCAATAAGTCGTTTTTCTACTGTACTCAAGGACGGAGTAGAATTTGGAGTCGCTTCCAGGTTTTGTGGACGTTGTTCGATGAGAAAATCATCATCAAAAAGTGTTTTCACTATTTATCCCTCCCCGTGATCCATAGCCCTACTAACAACGTACTGAAGCCAAGCACTGCGGCTTACACCCCGCCGCATAGCCGCTTCGTCAACTTTTCTGAGCAAATCTTGATCAAACCGTATCAGTATTGGTTGTTTGTTTTGTCGCCTTGGATTGTCCATAACAGAATCAGTACCTGCAATAAAATCTTCAGCCTTTTTATTATGACGCAAAGAGGTATCGAATGTATTGCTTTTAGGTTTCTTTGCGATAGACAATGTATATCACTCCGATATCATATTGACGAAAACAACAGGCCAATGAGAGCAGAAAGTTCATCAACCGCTTTCATGTCTTTTGGAACATACTCAAATACAGATCGACCTGATGCCGCTGCATTGGGGAATGCTTTGCGTCGTCCGATTATAACATCCAGTATTTCAATACCTTCTATCTCCTGAATAGCCCGGAAAGCCTCTTGATTATCTTGACCTTGAGCATCAGCTGCATTCAGCACAACAATCGCTCTGAATGAATTAATCTCACGGGCCTCTTTGATTAACTCTGCCATTTGATCAACAGCCCAAATATCGAAACTGCGCGGCTGAACAGGAATCAAAAGGACTTCTGCTATGGTCAACGCAGCCCGTAAACTACTCGTGTTGCGTCCCCCAACATCAATCACAATGTCATCGTACTTGTTAGAAAGCTGACGGACTTGAGTCCGCAACTCGTTTCCTTGTAGTCCAACGACAGTATAGCCTGGAGCCCCTATTTTTTCTGCCCTTAAATTGGTGAAGGTTAAGGCTGTACGCTGCTCATCACCATCAATTAATAAAACGTCACCGTTACTAGCGGCTCTTGAGATAGCGATATTGATAGCAAGAGTCGTCTTTCCAACGCCTCCTTTGATGTTTCCAATCGCCAAAATCACGAGCCTATTTCCTTCTGAAAGAACCACTACCCTTAACGCTATATCCGATATATAAACGATATACAATAGATATCCTTCTTATATCGCTTATATATCGTTACGATGCTTCGGCTTTAAAAAAACATTGAGGAAGATTCTTCAACAAAAAGGAACGTTTGTGCAATAAAACTGTCGCGTCATCCCTGTAAGACGTTGCGTATTGCGAAATCCTATTGCAAAATAAAAACAAATGGCAATAGGAATTCACAACAATGCGCATCGGCTACGCTCGTGTTTCATCGCAAGAACAAGATAATCAAGCGCAGCTCTCAGCACTGCAAGCCGCAGGATGTGAACTGCTCTTCCATGAAAAAGCATCAGGGGGCCGCTGGGATCGCCCAGAACTACACAGACTTCTTGACCACCTACGCAAGGATGACGTAGTGGTGGTTTGGAAGCTGGATCGCTTATCTCGCTCCCTTAAAGAGCTATTACTCATACTCGAAAAAATCGACCAAAAAGGAGCTTGTTTCCGAAGCCTAACAGAATCCATTGATACTGTTAGCCCGGCCGGACGCATGATGATGCAAATAATCGGCTCATTCGCTGAGTTTGAACGGGCTATGTTACGAGAGCGTACCAAGACTGGGTTAGAAAATGCAAAAAAAGCAGGGCGGATAGGGGGACGACGGTCCAAGCTGACCTTGTGCCAACAAAAAGAGATTATTAAGCTTATTACCTCTGGTCAAAAAACAGCAGCC